>NZ_JBVKAE010000009.1:49069-279507 GCF_055598845.1 Amycolatopsis sp. NPDC039088
TGGGGAGTGCCCAGGAGTTGGGAAGATGTGGGGGGGGGGGGGTTGGGGACGTTCACCGTCCCAAATCCTCCACACTCGCACCCCACAGGCATCAGCGATGCCACATCCGGACCACCAAGAACAAGTGCCGACCAGCACTTATGCGACTTTGCCGGGACCCTGACTTTCAAGGTAGGGAAGGAGGCCTTCACGACCTGATGAAACCAGCCATTTGCGGATCAAAGGGACAGGCGAGCGAGCCGTGAGTCCTTAATGGACATTTAGTCCGCGCAGGCGACTCCCGCGAGCCGGTCTCAGCTTTGGTCTCCAGTCACACCTATCACAGCAGCACCGGCCCTCATGTACTGCACGCGAGAGGGTGACCTCTGCGAGCCCGATTCGTGAGCGCGTCCCGCACGTCAGCGGCGGACCTACCCGAGGAATTCGCGCAGCACCGCGGCGACCTGGCGGATCTCTCCGGCCCGTACGTGTTCCTGCCGCGTGTGCGCCAGCGTCGGGTCGCCGGGCCCGAAGTTCACCGCTGGAATCCCGAGGGCCGCGAACCGCGCGACGTCGGTCCAACCCAGCTTCGCGACCGCCTTGCCGCCAGCCGCCGCGACCAGTTCGGCCGCCGCGGGGACGCTCAAACCGGGCAAAGCGCCTGGCGACAAGTCGACAACCTTCACGTCGTAACCCTCGAACACCTCGCGAAGGTGCGCCTCGGCTTCCTCCGAAGAACGATCGGGGGCGAAGCGGTGGTTGATCGTGAGCACGGCCTCGTCCGGGACGACGTTGCCCGCGACCCCGCCGCCGATCTTGGTGGCCTGCAGGCCCTCGCGGTAGGTCAGGCCGTCGATGTCGACCACTCGCGGCGTGTACTCGGCCAGCCTGCGCAGCGGTTCGGCGAGGCCGTGGATCGCGTTGACGCCCATCCAGCCGCGCGCGGTGTGCGCCCGGACGCCTTCGACGCGGATCTCGATCCGCATGGTGCCTTGGCAGCCGCCCTCGATGCCGCCGTTCGAAGGCTCGCCGAGGATCGCGAGGTCGCCTCGCAGCCACTCGGGCAGCTCGCGCTCGATACGACCGAGGCCGTTCTTCGTCGCTTCGATCTCTTCGCAGTCGTAGAGCACGAAGGTGACGTCGTGCCGAGGCTCGCGCAGGGCGGCGGCGAGGTGCAGGAAGACGGCGTCGCCGCTCTTCATGTCGACGGTGCCCAGGCCGTGCAGGATCTCGTCGTCACCGGTCCCCTCACGGCGCACCGGCAGGTTCTCGTTGACCGGAACGGTGTCGAGATGCCCCGCCAGCACCACCCGCGAAGGACGGCCGAGGTTCGTGCGGGCGAGGACGGCGTCGCCGTTGCGAATCACCTCGAGGTGGGGCGCCTGCGTCTCCAGTGCGGCCTGCACGGTGTCCGCGATGACCTTCTCCTCTTCCGAGACGCTGAAGATGTCCACCAGCGCGGCGGTGAGGTCGACAGGGTCCGCGTGCAGATCGAGCGAAGGCATGCCCGCACCGTACCGGCGGCGCCGCAGGGCTACCGTGAGGGAGTGCGCATGCGAGCGGTCTTGGTCGCCCTTCTCCTGCTAGTCAGCGGCTGCGGATCGGGTGAGGTCCCGGTGACGGTGAAGCCCACCCAGAGCACCGGCCCGGACGTGCTGCCGATCAAGCTCAAGGCACTGACCACCGACCGGTGCTACCTCACGCCGGGGACCGAATCGCCCAAGGGCTGCCAGAAGTACGTCACCGAACTCTCCAGCGCCGCGGGCAGTGTCCGCAAGCGCAGGCCGGACCTGTCGGCGAGCGCCGACGGCCTCGATCGCCCGATCGCCGCCTTCCGCACCGCGAACTGCCAGGACCAGGCGGCGCCCGGCGGCGCGTGCGGCCAGGCACTCGTCGACATGTCGGCGGCGTTGACCAGCGTGAAGAGCCTCGTCGGCGGTTGACGCAGGTCACTGGGTTACCGTTCAGGGCGTGAGCGAGCAGACCCCTGATCCCGAAACGACCGGCGCCACCGGCGTCGGACTGGCCACCGTCACGACCGACGGCACGGTGCTGGACACCTGGTTCCCGCTGCCCAAGCTGACCGAGAGCGCCGAGGACAAGCCCGGCACGGTACGGCTGACCGCCGAAGAGGCCTCCGAGGCTCTCGGCGAGGCCGCCGCGGCCCAGCTCGGTCCGGACACCGACCGCGGTGTCGAGGTCGTCGCGGTGCGCACGACCATCGCCCGCCTCGCCGAAGCCCCCGGTGACACGCACGACGTCTACCTGCGCCTGCACCTGCTGTCGCACCGGCTGGTCCGGCCGCACGGCGCGAACCTCGACGGCATCTTCGGCCTGTTGGCGAACGTCGTGTGGACCAACCACGGGCCGTGCCCCGTCGAGGGCTTCGAGGCGACCCGGCTGCGGTTGCGGGCTCGCGGCAACGTCACCGTCTACGGCGTGGACAAGTTCCCCCGGATGGTGGACTACGTCGTGCCGACCGGCGTCCGCATCGCCGACGCCGACCGCGCCCGCCTCGGCGCGCACCTGGCCAACGGCACCACGGTCATGCACGAGGGCTTCATCAACTTCAACGCCGGCACGCTCGGCGCGTCCATGGTCGAGGGCCGGATCTCCGCCGGTGTCGTGGTCGGCGACGGTTCCGACGTCGGCGGCGGCGCGTCGATCATGGGCACCCTGTCCGGTGGCGGCAAGGAGACCATCTCGATCGGCGAGCGCTGCCTGATCGGCGCGAACGGCGGCATCGGCATCTCGCTCGGCGACGACTCGGTCGTCGAGGCCGGCCTGTACGTCACGGCGGGCACGAAGGTGACCTTCGAGGGCAAGGTCGTGAAGGCGCGGGAGCTGTCCGGCATCTCGGGCGCGATGTTCCGGCGGAATTCCGGGACCGGCGCCGTCGAGGTCGTCGCGCGCAGCGGCGTCGGCATCGAGCTGAACGCGGCCCTGCACGCCAACTGACCTGCGGAAAGAGAGCAAGGGACCTTTGCTGTCACTCTCCCCCGGAGAGCGAGAGCAAAGGTCCCTTGCTTCTCTCACGGCCTGGACCACCTCATCGGTTCACCTAGAATTCATCTTGTGACAGCCGAGGCCCCGCCGCGCAAGAACGTCCCTTCGACCACCCCGGCCGCACTCGGGCTCGGCGAGCGGCCCGCGAAAGCCGGGCCGGACGATCCGGCTGCCGCGCATGTCCGGGTCAAACTCGACGTCGAGATCCGCGCGCTCCTCGCGCACGAACCCGGCACCAAATCCGGCGCCGACCCCGAGGACCTGCACCAGATGCGGGTCGCGCTGCGCCGCATGCGCAGTGTCCTCAAGCTGTCTGGCCGCCTCGTCGGCCCGGACGCCGAACCGGTGCGCGCGGAGCTCGGCTGGCTCGGCCAGTCACTCGGCGACGTCCGGGATTACGACGTCCTGATCGGACATCTGCGGGAGGTCGTCGCGGAGTTCGAGGTGCGCGACCAGCCCGCCGCGCGCCGTCTGGTCTCGAAGTTCGTCACTGAACGCGGAGTCGCGAAGCGGCGGCTCACCCGCGCGCTCGCCGGTCCCCGGTACGCCGCGATGATGCAGGACATCGGCCGGCTCGCCCGGCAGCCCGCCACCGAAGAACCCACTTCCGAGGCCGGGTCCACCTCCGCGGATCTCATCGCCGGCCTCGCGAAGCCGCATCGAAAGCTCGCGAAGGCCGTGAAGGCGCTTCCCGCCAACCCACCTGACGACGACCTTCACGCGCTTCGCATCTACGGCAAGAAACTCCGCTACGCCGCCGAGATGGCCAAGCCTGCCGCGAAGAAGAACCAAGCGGAGCGGATCCAGCGGTTGATCAAGGCCACGAAGAACTTGCAGACCGTTCTCGGGGACCATCAGGACGCCTGCGTCGCCGCCGATCGCATGCGCGGTGTCGTCGCCTCTGCCGACCCCGAGGTCGCCTTCATCGCGGGCCGGGTCGCGGAGAAGGAACTGTTGCGCCGGGCCGAGGTCCGTGCCGTTTGGCGCGATGTCTGGACCGAGGTCGACGCGGCCGCTCAGGCGGTGATCGCGCCGAGGTAGCCGTCCGGCCTGATCAGCACCTGGCGCCCGTTCCTGGCTTCGTATGCGGCGAAGGCGTGCCCGCCGACATCCTCGAAGTCCACATCGGACAGTGTGCTGCCCGCGGGCAGGATCCGGCGCGCGCCTTCGGGAGCGGGACCGTCGCCGAATACCAGCACTGTCGCCTGCGGACCGCGTAGCAGTTCGAAGAGCCGGACGGGTTTGCCGTTCGCGTCGGCCAGCGGCGCGTCCGGCGCGCGGTCGCCGGGCCGGATCCGGCCGGTCGCCTCGGGTGCGAGCGGGCCGCCGCGATACCCGATGTCGAGCTGACGCGTGTTCTCCCCGCGCTCGTGCGCGTCTTCCGAGCCTTCCTTGTACTTCTCGAGGATTTCGGTGCTGATCTCCAGCACCCGCGCCGCGACCCCGCGCCGCTCGGCCTCGTAGCTGTCGAGCAGCTCGGCCGAACCGTCGGCGAGTTTCCAGCCCAGGTTGTACGCGTCCTGCACGCCGGTGTTGAGCCCCTGCCCGCCGGTGGGCGGGTGGACGTGCGCCGCGTCGCCGGCGAGGAACACGCGCCCGTCCCGGAACCGCGCGGCGAGCCTGATGTTCGGCCGCCACACCGTCGACCAGGCGAGATCGTGCAACCGGACCCCGCCGCCGGACAGCTCGTCGAGCCGGGACTGCAACGTCTCCAGCGACGCCTCGACCTCCTCCTCACCCAGCGGCGCGCCGAACTGGAAGTGCGGCACCCCGGGCAGTGGCGTGAGCACGATCCCCGACATCGGGTCCTCGGGCTTCGCGAACCAATGCCCGTACTCGCGATCGAGCCCCTCCGCCTGGACGTCACCCAGCAGCATGCGGATCGATTCGTCGGTGGTGCCCTCGAACGCGATCCCGAGTGCCTTGCGCACGAAGCTCTTCCCGCCGTCCGCGCCGACGAGATAGTCGACTCGGATCCGCTCGCCCGGGAGTTCGGCGGTCACGCCGTCGGCGTCCTGCTCGAACCCGAGCAGCGGGGTGCCGAGCTCGACCTGGACACCGAATTCGGCGAGCCGGTCGCGCAAGATCTCCTCGGTCCGTGACTGGCCGAGGAACCAGCCGTTCGGATACGGCACGTCCGGCGTCGGCTCGACGAGTTCGGCCATCATCCGCTCATCGACGACCTCGCCACCCAGATGGATCCGTATCGGCACCGGCGCCTGCCCGGCGGCCAGTACGGCGTCCAGCACGCCGAGATCTTCGAAGACCTCCAGCGTGCGCGGCTGGAGGCCGTCACCACGCGAGCCCTCGAAGAACGTCTCGGCCTTCTCCACGATCCGCACGCCGACACCACGACGCGCGAGATCGATGGCCAGCGTGAGTCCGGTCGGCCCGGCTCCCGCGATCAGCACCTCGGTCATCTCTCCTCCAGTGAATTATAATTCAGTGAATCTCGATTCACTATGACCGTTGCTAGCCTTCCGTGTCAAGGAGGTGCCGATGACGGCGATGAGCCGCAGGGAGAAGGCGGCGGAGACCGAGGCCGCGCTCAAGGACGCGGCGAAGCGCGTTTTCGCGGCGAAGGGGTACCTGAACACCAAGATCACCGACATCACGGCCGAGGCCGGGCGCGCGGCGGGATCGTTCTACAACCACTTCGCGAGCAAGGAAGAGCTGCTCGAAGCGCTCCTCGCGGACCTCGCGGCGGCGAGCGACGTCAACGCGTCCTCGCCGGAGCACAAAGCCGACTTCACCGACCCGGACGCCGTGCGCTGGCACGTCCGCGAGTACTGGAACTTCCATCGCGACAACGCGGCGACGATGCTCGCGCTGCGCCAGGCCGCGATGGTCAACGACGACTTCGCGCGCACCTTCGCGCGGTTCGGCGCCGATCAGGCGGAGGACATCGTCGGCCACCTCGGGTACATCACCGCGGCGGGGATGGAACTGCCCGCCTCGGAACGGCTCACGCTCGCGATGATGGCCGAACTGGTCAACGGCTTCGCGCACACGTGGATGCTGGACCCGTCGTCGGTCTCCGAAGAGGAAGCCATCGAGGCGCTGACGCGGTTCATCTACCGGGGCTTCACCGGTCGCGACGTCACCTGAGCTCCCCTGTCACCCCCGCGGTGCGTGAACCGAGTCGAACTCAGGAGGCGAGGCGTTCCGCGGCCGCGTCGATCCGCTCGTCCGTCGCCGTCAGGGCGATCCGGACGTGCCGCCCGCCCGTCGGCCCGTAGAAGGTGCCCGGCGCGGCGAGGATGCCACGCTCGGCGAGCCAGTCGACCGTGTCGAGCGCGGATTCGCCGCGCGTGGACCAGAGATAGAGCCCCGCCTCGGAGTGCGAGATCTCGAAACCGCTGTCCAGCAACGCCTTCCGCAGCACCAGCCGTCGGCGCGCGTAGCGTTCCCGTTGCCCGGCAAGGGCTTCGTCGTCCTTCAGCGCGGCGACCATGGCCTCCTGCACCGGACGCGGCACGATCAGCCCGGAATGCTTGCGGATCTCCAGCAGTCCGGCGACGAGCTTCGGGTCGCCGGTGACGAATCCGGCGCGGTAGCTGGCGAGGTTCGCGGACTTCGACAGCGAGTGAACGGCCAGCAGACCGTCGAGAGAACCGCCGTGCACCGACGGGTGCAGGATCGACACGGGCTCGCTTTCCCAGCCCAGCGCCAGATAACACTCGTCGGAGACCACGACGACGCCGCGTTCCCGCGCCCAGTCGACGACCTTGCGCAGGTGGTCGACCCCGAGCACGCGCCCGGTGGGGTTGGACGGCGAGTTCAGCCACAGCATCGACGGCCGCTGCGGGCCGAGCGCGATCGTGCTGTCCGCACGCAGCAGGGAAGCACCCGCCAGCAGTACGCCGACCTCGTAGGTCGGATACGCCACCTCGGGGATGACGACGAGATCACCGGGGCCGAAGCCCAGTTGCCGCGGCAGCGAGGCGACCAGCTCCTTCGAACCGATCGTCGGCAGCACGGCCGCCTCGGGAACGCCCTCGATGCCGTGCCGTCGCGAAAGCGCCTCGATCGCGGCGGCCCTCAGCTCGGGAATCCCGTGCGTGGTCGGGTACCCCGGGATGTCCGACACGGAAGCGAGTGCCGTGCGGACGCTCTCGGGGACCGGGTCCACCGGCGTACCGATCGACAGGTCGACGATGCCGCCGGGATGTGCCTGGGCCTTCGCCTTGGCTTCGGCGAGGGAGTCCCAGGGAAAATCAGGAAGAGCGACCCGGCTCATTCGCCCTGCGGGGGAAGTGCCTTGATGAAGGCGGGGTCGTGACTGGTCTTGCCGACCTTGGAGGCGCCACCGGGCGAGCCGAGTTCGTCGAAGAAGTCGACGTTGGCCTTGGTGTAGTCGTTCCACTCGTCGGGGACGTCGTCCTCGTAGTAGATCGCCTCGACGGGGCAGACCGGCTCGCAGGCACCGCAGTCGACGCATTCGTCCGGGTGGATGTACAGCATGCGGTCACCCTCGTAGATGCAGTCCACGGGGCACTCGTCGATACACGCCTTGTCGAGCACGTCGACGCAGGGCTCGGCGATCACGTAGGTCACTGCGCACTCCTGCTTTATCTCTGCTTCACCAGTCTGCAACGGACATTACGCGCCCACGGGCGCGACCGGCCCGCTTAGGCCACCCTTATCCGTACTCCGGGTATGTGCCCTTCAGCGGTCCTTCCGGCGAGGCGGTGGAGTGGCCCTGCTGTCCCCAGTGATGACGAATTTCGGCGCGGCGGGCTTCGCCGCCTCCGCGTTCTTCTCCTCGACGGCCTTTTCCGCGCCCAATGCCCGGTTGAAGCCGTCGGAGATCTCGCGGACCAGGTCTTCGTTGTGGCGATCGTCCTTGCGCGCGATGCTCATCGGGTCCCTCCACTGCCTTCCTTGACACAATCTAACCGTGAACAGTGCGGAAATGCTCGAGCTCACCTGTAGCCAAGCCTGGCCTCCCCTGTTGGAAAGCCGGATGGGCGACTGGCGGCTGCGCTGGGCGGACGGGTTCACCGCCCGCGCCAACAGCGCCCTGGCGATCGGTGACCCGGGAAAACCGCTGACAGAGGCCCTGCGGGCGGTCTGTGACTTCGCCCACGATCATGCCATCCCACCGGTCGTCCAGGTGATCCAGAACACGTCCACCGAAGCCGCCATCGAAGCCCACGGATGGGTCCACCATGTGGAACACCGGCCCGCGCACGAGGTACGCGTGATGACCGGACCGCTCTCGCGCGGGACCTCGGCGGGAGCGGTGGTCCTCGACGAGCCGACGTCCGGATGGTGGGAGCTGACGGCGGGCGGCGCCGAACCCGCGGACGCGCCGCGCTACGTCCTCGGCACCGGCAAGGTCGGTTTCGGGGTCGTGGAACTGGACGGCGTCACGGCCGGGGCGGTGCGCGGCGCGGTCGTCGGCGAGTGGCTGCACATCGCCCGGCTGGAGGTCCGCGCCGAATTCCGGCGACGGGGGCTGGCGCGCGGGCTGATGAACGCGATCGGCGACTGGGCCGCCGCTCAGGGCGCCACCGGCACCGTCCTGCAGGTCGCCATGGGGAACACCGGCGCGCTGAAGCTGTACGAGGGCCTGGGCTGTACGGAGCACCACAGGTACCGCTACTGGGCCCCGGGTCCGGACGCGTGCGAGGATCGCCTGTCGTGAAGGTCGTCATTGTGGTCGGTGGAGTGGGCGGGGCCCGCTTCCTGCTGGGGGTCAAACAAGCACTGGGTCTGCCCGCGATCGGTTCCGCCCCGGAATCGCCGCACGAGGTGACCGCGCTGGTGAACACCGGGGACGACGTGTGGATGCACGGTCTGCGCGTCTGCCCCGACCTGGACACCTGCATGTACACCCTCGGCGGGGGGATCGACAAAGAACGCGGATGGGGGCACTCGGGCGAGACCTGGACGGTCAAGGAAGAGCTCGCCGAGTACGGCGCCGAGCCGACCTGGTTCGGTTTGGGCGACAAGGACATCGCGACGCACCTGATCCGTTCGCGGATGCTGCGCGCGGGATATCCGCTCTCTCAGGTCACCGAGGCACTGTGCGACCGCTGGCAGCCGGGTGTCCGCCTGCTGCCGATGTCGGACGACCGCGTCGAAACGCACGTCGTGATCGACGATCCCGAAGACCCGGAGCAGCGTAAGGCGATCCACTTCCAGGAGTGGTGGGTCCGCTACCGCGCCGAACCGAAGGCGCACTCGATCATCGCGGTCGGCGCCGACGAGGCGAAACCGGCGCCGGGCGTGCTGGACGCGATCGCGGGCGCCGACATCGTGCTGTTCGCGCCGTCCAACCCGGTCGTCTCGGTCGGCACCGTCCTCGGCGTCCCCGGCGTGCGCGACGCGCTGCGGAAGACGCGCGCCAAGGTCGTCGGCATCTCGCCGATCATCGGCGGGAAGGCGTTGCGCGGTATGGCCGACGCTTGCCTGAGCGCGATCGGGGTGGAGACGTCCGCGGAAGCCGTCGGGCGGCATTACGGCTCTCGCAAGGAGTCTCCGGAAGGCGTGCTCGACGGCTGGCTGGTCGCCGAGGGCGAAACCGTCGACGTACCGGGAGTCGCCGTCCGCGACGTCCCCCTGCTGATGTCCGATGTGGACGCGACCGCGGCGATGGCGCGCGCGGCCTTCGACCTGGCCGGAGTCTCCGTTGACTGACCACGCTTCCGAGAAGATCGAGATCCTGCCGGTCGACGGCCTCCCGGAATTCCGCCCCGGCGACGACCTCACCGGAGCGATCGTCACGGCGGCCCCGTGGCTGCGCTCAGGTGACGTCCTGGTCGTGACGAGCAAGATCGTCTCCAAGGCCGAGGGCATGCTGATCCGGGTCCCCGCCGATCCCGAGGAGCGCGACGCCGCCCGGCGCAAGCTCGTCGAGGAGGAGTCCGTCCGCGTGATCGCGCGGATCAACCGGACGGTGATCACCGAGAACCGGCTGGGCATCGTGCAGGCCGCGTCCGGCGTGGACGCGTCGAACGTGGCCTCCGGCGAGGTCGCGCTGCTGCCGTCCGATCCGGACGCCTCCGCGCTCGCGCTGCGGAACGGGCTGCGCGAGCGGCTCGGCGTCGAGGTCGCGGTCGTGGTCACCGACACCATGGGCCGCGCCTGGCGGGTCGGGCAGACCGACGCCGCGATCGGCGCGTCCGGTTTGCGCGTGCTGCATTCCTACGCGGGCGAGGTCGACAGTCAGGGCAACGAACTCGCGGTGACCGAAGTGGCGATCGCCGACGAACTCGCCGCCGCGGCGGATCTGGTCAAGGGCAAGCTCGGCGGGACCCCGGTCGCCGTCGTGCGCGGATTGCGGCTGACCGACGACGGATCCACCGCCCGCAAGCTGATCCGGCCGGTGGAAGAGGACCTGTTCCGGCTCGGCACCAACGAGGCCATCGCGCAGGGCCGCCGGGAAGCCGTGCTCGCGCGGCGGTCGATCCGGTCCTTCACCGACGAGCCGGTCGATCCCGAGGTACTGCGCCGCGCCGTATCGACGGCGCTGACGGCTCCCGCGCCGCACCACACCAAACCGGTCCGGTTCGTGTGGCTGCGCGAGGAAGGCTTGCGCCGCAAGCTTCTCGACGCGATGAAGGCGTCGTGGCAGACCGATCTCGAAGGCGACGACTTCACCCCGGAGCAGGTCGCGAAACGACTCAGCCGCGGCGACATCCTGTACAACGCCCCAGAGGTCGTGGTGCCGTTCCTCGTCGCCGAGGGCGCGCACACCTACCGCGACGACCGCCGGAACGCCTGTGAGCACACGATGTTCACCGTCGCCGGCGGTGCGGCGGTGCAAGGGCTGCTGGTCGCGCTCGCCGCCGAAGACCTCGGCTCGTGCTGGATCGGCTCGACCATCTTCGCGGCCGACATCGTGCGTGAGGTCCTCGGCCTGGACGCGCGCTGGGAGCCGCTCGGCGCGGTCGCGATCGGACATCCCGCCGCGCTGCCGCCCGCCCGCGGTGCGCGCGAACCCGGTGAAGGACTTCTCGAACTGTGACCCTGCATGAGAACGTCGTGTCCACTTTGTCCGGTTGGCGACCGGCGGACGCCGCCCAGGAATCCTTGCGGCAGGCCTATTTGGGCTTCCTCGCCGCCCGCGACGATGTCTGCCGTCGCGAATGCGCGGCGGGGCACATCACCGCGTCGGCCGTACTTCTGGACGCCGACGCGGAGAACGTCCTGCTCACCCTGCACCCGCGAGTCGGGCGCTGGCTCCAGCTCGGCGGGCACTGCGAACCGGGCGACGCGACGCTCGCGGACGCGGCCTTGCGCGAGGCGCGGGAGGAATCGGGCATTCACGACCTGGTCATCGATCCGGCGCCGGTGCATCTCGACGTCCACCCGATCACCTGCTCACTCGGCGTGCCGACCCGGCATTTCGACGTGCGTTTCACCGTGCGTGCACCCCGGGGAGCACAACCGGTACAAAGCGACGAATCGGACGATCTTCGTTGGTGGCCGGTGAATTCCCTGCCGAAAGGGTCGGAAGATCTGGCCGAACTGGTGGAAGCCGCCTTGCCCGCGACGTCCGGCCGTTAAGGTGTCGGCTGACGTTTAAGGGGGAATGATGCTGACGACGCTGACGCCATACCTGGATCGGGTCCGGGTGCACAGCAGCGGGGACGGCGACGGCGCCGGCTGGGTACTGCTGATCCTGGCGATCATCATTATCATCATCGTGATCGTGGTGATCATCGTGAAGGCCAACCAGGCGAAGAAGCCGCCGATGACCTTCCCGCAGAACCCGAACTTCGGCGGTGGCGGCCCGGCTCCGGGTTTCCCGCCGCCTCCCCCGCCCGCGGGCGGTCCGGCGCCGCAGGGCAACTGGCAGCAGCAGCCCCCGCCCGGTTTCCCGCCGCCCCAGCCCGGTTACGGCCAGGCACCCGGCTTCCCGCCGCCTCCGGCCCCGGCTCCGGCGGGTTTCCCGCCGCCGCCCGGCGCCCCCGCGGGATTCGCGCCGCCCGGCGCCCCGGCGCCCAACCCGTTCGGCGCGCCCGGCATGGCTCAGCCCGGTTTCCCGCCGCCTCCCCCGCCGGCCGGGCCGCCGATCGACGGCAGCGCGGACCGCACGCAGGTCGTGTCCCCGCAGCAGCAGGCGGACGCCGGTGCCGACCGCACCCAGGTGGTCTCACCGGCGGGCGCCGACCGCACCCAGGTCGTCTCCCCGGCGGACGGCGACCGGACGCAGGTCGTGTCCGGCGGCGCGGGTGACGCCACCCAGGTGGTCCCGCCCCGCCAGTAGCCCCGGATGTCCGTGAAGGCCTCCTTCCCTACCCTCAGGGTGGTGAAGGAGGCCTTCACGGCATTCCAGCAGGGAGAAATCGCATGATCAGGGTCGATCCGAACTCCTCGGTCCCACCCTTCGAGCAGGTGCGCACCGGCTACGCGACACAGATCAACGACGGCACGCTGCCCGTCGGGGCGAAACTCCCGACCGTGCGCAAACTGGCCGAAGACCTCGGCATCGCCCCGAACACCGTCGCCAAGGCCTACCGGGAACTCGAGGAAGCGGGCCTGATCGAGACCCGCGGCCGGGCGGGGACGTTCGTCAGCGCCGTCGGCGACGAGTCACGCGAACGGGCCCGGCAGGCGGCGGCCGACTACGCGGCGCTGACCAGGAAACTGGGTCTCGACCGCGACGAAGCCAAAGCGATCGTCGACGCCGCGCTGGGCTGACCGAGCAGGAGCCCGGTTAGGCTCTCGGCATGGTCTTCCTTCTGGTTCTGGTGGTCGGCGTCCTGGTCTTGGCCGGGATCGGGGTCGGCGTGTTCTTCCTCGTGAAGGCGAACACCAAGCAGCCACCCGCGCTCCCCCACCACCAGTACCCGCAACAGCAGCCGCAGTACCCGAGCCAGCAGCAGACCTACCCGCCGCAGGGCTGGGGCAGCTAGTCACATGGCGCGATAGTCGCGGAGTTCGATCTTCGGCCCGAACCGCGGACGGCGGAACCCGGCCGTGGAGAGGTAGCGCACGGCGCGCTGCCGCTGCGGCGAGTACGGCGCCAGCACCTCGGACATCCCGGCGTCGTCGAGTTTCGTGCCGACGAGCGCGTGCCCGACCATCGACGGGATGTTGTAGTCGCCGAAGCTCACCGCGTCCGGGTCGCCCCAGGCACGCTGCGCGATCTCCGCGGCGGTCCACACCCCGATGCCGGGGACCTTTCGCAGCCAGGCCCGTCCTTCGACGCCCTTCAGTTCGACGGCCTTTTCCAGCCGGGGCGCGACGCGGGCGGCGTTGATCAGCGTCGTCCGCCTCTTCAGGTCCACTCCGGCGCGATGCCATTTCCAGTCCACAATGGACCGGATGGCGACGGGCGTCGGCGGCACCCGCAGCCGTGCCGGTCCCGGCCCCGGCGCCTGCTCCCCGAACCAGCGGCACAGTTCGCCCCAAGACCGCAGCGCCTCCGTGCTGGTCACCTTCTGTTCCAGCACGGCGAGCACCAGCGCGTCCCACACCCGGCCGGTCGAACCGAGCCGCAGCCCCGGATTGCGGCGCCGAGCCGACGCGATGACGTCGTGGTGCGCCACGAATTCGGAGTCGTCGTCGTGCGCGCCCAGCATCGCCGGGACGCCGTCGAGCAGCCTGTCCGCGCCGGGGCCCCAGGCCTCCGCCTCGATCTCGCCGTCCGCGCGCCGCAGCAGCGCGAGCGTGCCCGCGCCGTCCGCGGTGTTGGCGGCCAGCCAGGTGACGCCGCTCTCGGTGCGGACGACGTTGGGCGAGCGTGACCCACGGCTCAGCGGACCCAGCACCATGTCCAGGTCGAGTTCGTAGCCGGGGGTGAAACGCATGGCTAGGCGTCGCTCGAGAAGCGAATACCGCCTTCGGGCAGGGTCACCCCGGGCCACACGCGGGCGCCGTCGAGCAGCTCACAGCCCGCGCCCACCGAGGCACCGTCACCGATGACGACGCCGCGAAGCACCGCTCCCGCACCGACCTTCACCCCGGCACCGAGCACCGAGCGCTCCACGACAGCCCCTTCGCCGACCTCGGCACCGTCGAAGACGACCGATCCGTCCACAATCGCGCCCTTGCCGATCAGCGCGCCCGCGCCGATCGTCGACCCGCCACGCAGCACGGCGTCCACGAAGATGCTGGCCCCTTCCAGCACCAGCGCGTCGCCGGTCGGCCCCGGCAGCGCCGACGTCGGCGCCACGCCGCGCACGAGGTCCGAACTGCCGCGGACGAACGCCTCCGGCGTGCCGACGTCGAGCCAGTAGGAGGAGTCCACGAAACCGTGCAGGTGAGCGCCGTTCTCGAGCAGGGAGGGAAAGGTCTCACGCTCGACCGAGACCCGGCGGCCCGCCGGGATCGATTCGATCACCTCGCGGCGGAAGACGTAGCAGCCCGCGTTGATCTGGTCGGTCGGCGGATTCGGCGTCTTCTCCAGGAAGGCCGTGACGCGGCCGTTCTCGTCCGTGGGCACCGAACCGAACCGGCTGGGATCGGCGACGCGCTGCAGATGGAGGGTCACATCCGCGCCGGACTCCGTGTGCGTCCGCAACTGTTCTGAAAGGTCGGCGCCGGAGAGGATGTCGCCGTTGAAGACGATCACGTTGTCCGCGCGCAGGCGGTCGTAGACGTTGCGGATGGCGCCGGCGGTGTCGAGCGGCTCTTCCTCGACGACGTATTCGAGTTCGAGACCGTGCTCCGCCCCGTCGCCGAAGTACTCCTCGAAAACCTCGGCTCGATACGAAGTTCCCAGTACAACGTGGGTCATCCCGGCCTCACGGATACGCGAGAAGAGGTGACTCAGGTACGGCGTACCCGCCGTCGGGAGCATCGGTTTGGGCGCCGAGAGGGTCAGCGGGCGCAGCCGGGTTCCCTTCCCCCCGACGAGCACCACGGCATCGGCCTTGACCTCAGACGTCACAGAGAACTCCTCCTGTATCACGCGCCGCCGGGCGACAAGCCGCGGGAAACCCTGACGGCGGCCGCCCCGAGGGCCTACCCTAGACAGCACACAGTCGGCCCTGAACCCAGAGGGCCCCAGGTCAGTCGGGAGGCCTAGGGGATGGACCCCCGTGCTCGGGCGGACGCCTTGCTCGCACGTGCCAGCGCGCGTGGAGCCTTCGTCGTGACACCGGACAACGCGACGTCGCCGATGGACTCCGCGAATACCCAGCAGATCCCCCGATCGGTGGTCGCGGAGATCGACCGTTCGTCGGACCCGGACACCACCACACAGCTACCGGCCTCGCTGATCGCGGAGAACGACCATCCGCTGGCGGGACCGGAGCCGACGACGCGGCTGGACATGCCGCCGGTGCGCTCCGAGGGCGCGACACGGCCGCAGCCGTACCCCCGTCAGCAGGGTGCGCAGCCGACGCGGCCGTTGCCACAGGCGACGACCCCGCTCACCCGCCGGCCGCCGGCCGCACCCGTGCGGAGCCCGCTGATCGAACAGCCGGAGCCGGAAACCGTCGAGAACGAGGTCGGTGGCCTGGTGCCGACGGTCAAGCAGAACCCTTCGGGCCGGTCCAACCTTTCGCGGCGACTGGACGGCATCTAGTCCCTCTCGCGCGTGCAATGAAAGGCCCCTTCATCGCAAAATTTGCGATGAAGGGGCCTTTCATTGCATCCGTAGGTTCCGAGCGAGGCTTGGGTGGCGAGTGACAGTGTGGGGGTAGGTGGCATGACCGAGTCTGTGCCGCGAAGGATCTCTTCCCTCGGCTCAGCCGAGGAAACTCGACGTTCACACCTTCGCGAGCACATGAAGGCCTCCTTCACTGCGCTAGGCGCAAGGAAGGGGGCCAGCATGTACATCCCGCGAGCAAAGCCGCAGGCCACGCGTAGGTACCTAAGAAAGGGTTCGCTCCAGCCCGAATCGCCACTCAGGACAGTGATGACGGTTGTCGCGGACCGGTACTTGCTGACCTGCGCGAACCTGACCTCACCTTGGTGCCGCTGCGGCGAGCCACAGGACCCGAGCGGCACGACGTTGATCAAGGGCGAGCCGGGGTAGAGCAGGCCTGATTCTGGACACCAGCGGGCTTCAGTGTCCACAAGGGACACCGCCAGCCGATCGACTGTCCGATTGATGCCGCTCTATACGTTTCCGTGCGGGGTCGTGAGTGTTAATGAGGGTTAGAACGACCCACATCACTCACGACCCCCTCACCAAACCCCACAACTCGCCCAAATCGGGCACATTTGTCTCGAAAAATGTCCCTTATGGACAGTCGGGAGCCAGGTGAGGCCCCCTTTGCATGAACCCGCTCCCGCCGGTACGCCACGACACGTTCGCCTTGACCCCGCTCTAGCAATGGAGCCGACCAGCGATTATGCGACTTTGCCGGGGCCTGCCCAGAACCTCAGGATGGACAAGGCTCATTTCACGCGGCGGCCACCTCAAGAAGCGCGGATCACCCGGTCGATCTCCTTGATCGCCGCGCCCCCGCCGTACGTGGCGTTGGACAGCAGCACGACGTCCAACCCCTTCGCCGGATAGTGCCGCGCGAGCGAGCAGACGCCGACGTTCCCGCCGTCCTTGTAGTAGTTCCACACCGCGCCGTCCTGCTCCAGGACGAATTCGAGGCCGAAGCCGTACCGGACGCCACTGCTGTGGCGCACTTGCGGCGTGAGGAACTCCTTCGTGCGCTCCGGGGAGAGAAGCCGTTCCTCCCGGATGGCCCGCAGGAACAGGACGAGGTCGCCGACGGTGCAGTACGCACCCCCATCGGGTGAACCGATCGGCGGGTAACTGAAGATGTTCTGCTTCCAGCCGGTGACGCGCTCGCCGTCGAGGATCGGGTCCCAGCCCTCGGCGACCCTCGGTCGCGGATCGCGCCGGTCGAAGAAGCCCGAATCGGTCATCCCCGCGCGGTCGAGCACGGCCTCCTGGACGTGGTCGCGATAGGGCCGGCCGGTGATCTCCTCGATCACCAACCCGGCGAGGACGTACCCCGAGTTGCAGTACCGGCAGCCTTCGCCCGGCGCGAAATTCGGTGCCCGGTAAGCGAAATTGGGCAGATGATCGCGCGTGTTCACGACCGAGTACACCGGCTTGTCGACCCACAGCGCCTCGTAGCTTTCGCCGGCTTCCTCGTCCGCGTCGTCGGCGATCCCGGACGTATGCGTGAGCAGCTGCCGCGTCGTCGCCCCGAGCGCGATCGCCGTGCCGGTGAGGTCGATGATCTCGCCGATCGGGCGGTCGAGGTCCAGCCGTCCCTCGTCGACCAACCGCAGCGCGGCGATGGCGGTGAAGAGCTTGGTGACCGACGCCGTGTCGTACCGGACGTCCGGCGCGTTCGGCACCGACCAGCGACGGCTGGCCAGACCGTAACCGCGCTCGAACAAGGTCTCGTCGCCGCGCCGGATCAGCACGACCCCGGAGAAACGGTCTTCACCGGCGCGTCCGGTCAGCCAGCTGTCCAGTTCTGCGAGGTTCATGCACCGACGGTAACGACGGCCGGGGGCCGAGTCGCGTGAGTTCCGGTGACCGGAACGACTACTTCTTACGCGTCTCCAGCTTGAGCCGCAGCGCGAGCCCGAGCTTCACCGCGAGCATGACCGGCTTCCACCGGAGGCCGCGGTGACGGTCCGCGAGGTAGCGGTACGCACTGTCGTGGTGCGCGCGCAGCATCTTCTCCGAAGCCTGCGAAGTCGAGTGGCCGCCGATGTGCATGACACTGGACGAAGGCGCGTACACGTTCAGCCAGCCGGCGCGAGCCATACGGTCTCCGAGGTCGACGTCCTCGAAGTACATGAAGTAGCGCGTGTCGAATCCATCGACCGAGTCGAAGGCCTCGCGGCGGAACAGCTGGCAGGACCCGGAAAGCCAGCCAGCCGTGCGCTCGACCGGCGTACCGGTCTCCTGGCGGTACTGCCGCGTCCACGGGTTGCCCGGCCAGATCTTGCCGAAGACCGCGTGCCCGATCCCTCGGCCGAACGACGGCAGCAGCCGTGCCGACGGGTAGACGGTGCCGTCGAGATCGTGGATGAGCGGCCCGAACGCGCCACCGCGCGGCCAGCGCTCGGCGACCTCCAGCAGCGCGTCGAGCGAACCGGGCTCCCATTCGAGGTCCGGGTTCACCACGACGACCCAGCCGTAGCTGTCGTCGAGTTCCGCGACACCGCGGTTGGCAGCCGTCCCGTAACCGACGTTCTCGCCGATGCTGAGCAGCTTGACGTTGTCCCGGCGGGCGGCCTTCTCCGGCGCGCCGTCCGTGGAGGCGTTGTCGGCGACGACGACCTGGACTTCCCGGTCCGTCGCCTTCTCGAGGGTGTCGAGGAACTTCTCGAGGGTTTCGCCGGGGAAGTACGTCACGGTCACGACGGCGAGCCCGTCGCCGTAGCTGGGGTGCTCAGTCACGCGGCCATTGTCCACCCGTCACGGAACGTGTCTCCGGCCACCCGTTCAACACGACTTGCGCTATGGCAACAGAGTGTGCTCACCCCAATGCTTTCCGCAATCATCGCCGGGCAGAATAGACCGATGCCCGTGCACGCCTTCATCGACGAATCGGTGCGCGACCAGCGCTACCTCCTGTGCATGACGCTGGTCGCACCGGCTCAGCTCGCACCGTCAAGACGAGAGCTGCACGCGTTATTGCTGCCTGGCGCCCGGGAGCTGCATTTCAAGAAAGAGAAGGAACCTCGTCGAAGACTGCTGATCGATCGCATCGCCGCGTTGGAAGTCGCGACGACCATCTACCTGGGTTCATGCACTCGAAAAACGGAAGAAGACACCCGGCAGAAATGCCTCGAACGTGCTGTCACCGACTTGCTCGCCAAGAGCGCTCACCGATTGGTCCTCGACTCACGGGATCACCGCGATATCCACGATCGCAAGACCCTGCAGCGAGCTCTCGGCCATCGCCCGTCCAAAACGGAGCTCACCTACGAGCATCTGAACTCGACGACTGAACCTCTGCTGTGGATCTCCGATGCCGCAGGCTGGTGCTTTGGCGCGGGAGGAAATTGGCGCCGGAGGGCGGCCCAGCTCATTGACTCGATCATCGAGGTGTGAACAGCGAAAAGCCCGCGAGACGACCGTCCGGACGCGTCACGGGCTTTCATACTCGGCCCCACCGGGGCCTCGCATCGCCAAGCATACCCCACACCACATGATGACTCGGCGTTGCAGACGTTCAGCACCTGAAAGAACCGCGCCTCAACCCGCCCGTCGCTGCGCATGCCGGTACCAAGCCTTCGCGTAGGCCTCCCGGTGCCGCTCCGCCGTCGTCGCCCACGAGAACTCCTTCGCCCGCCGAAGCGCGGCTTCGGCCAGCTCCGCCCGCCGCGAGGGATCGTCGAGCAGTTCCGAGATCGCCGCCGCGACGTCTCCGGCACCGACCCCGCAATAGGCGACCGCGTCCCCGCCGACCTCGGGCAGCGAAAGCCGCCGGGTCGTGAGCACGGCCGCGCCGCACGCCATGGCCTCCAGCACCGGCAGCCCGAAACCTTCGCCGAGGCTCGGGTACGCGACCAGTTCGGAGCCGCCGAGGAATCCCGCGAGCGTGTCGAACGGCAGATAACCCGCCCGGATCACCCGAAGCCGGTGCGGCACGGCGTCCAGCGCGCGTTCGACCTGCGAATCCCAGCCCGGCTGCCCGGCCAGCACCAGTGCGGGCGGGTTCGGCCTGCCGGTGACCGCGTGCGCGAAGCCGCGGATCAGCGCAGGCACGTTCTTGCGCGGTTCCAGCGCGCCGAGGAAAGCCACGTACGGCGTCTTCCCGAGCCCCACGGCCTTACGCGCGGCCTCGATCTCGGCGGGCGAAGGCGGATGGAACCGGTCCGGTTCGACGCCGTGGTGGATGATCTCCAGCTCGGCCGTCCGCACCTGGCCGACACGCTCCAGTTCGGCCGCCGTCGCGAGGCTCGGCACGACACACAGCGTCGCGCGGCGAAGCGCCGTCGCGGTCCAGGCGCGGAAGAAGCGCGCCTTCACCGAAGAGTGCAGGATCGCGTCGGTGAAGAAGGTCGCGTCGTGCAGCGTCACCACCGAAGCGGCCGGGCTGGCCAGAGGCATCGTGTAGTGCGGCGAGTGGACGACGTCGGCGGCGAGCCGCCGGACCAGCCTCGGCAGCGTCGCCTGCTCCCAGGTCAGCCGCGCCGTCCTGGTCGAAGTCGACGGTGAGGTGGGCACGATCCGCGCACCGGGCGCGAGCCGGTCGTAGAGCACCGCGTCCCGCGGCTGGCAGACGACGGTGATCCGCGCGCCGTCCGCGTCCAGCGCCGCGACCAGTGAATCCACGTAACGACCGACGCCACCCCTGTCCGCGGGGACGGCGGTCGCGTCGATCAGCACGCGAGGGTCATCGGTCACCCTTGCAGGGTACGGCGGCGCACTAGCCCCGCGGAGAGGAACCGAAAAACTGATCGCGCTGGTGAAGGCCCCAAACGGCCGAAGCCGCGCGCCGCCAGGTGAACTCACTCGAACGGATGAGGCCACCGTCACGCAGGGCAGCAGCCTGCTCCGGATGGCCTAGTACCTCTTCAAGGGCCTTGGCAAGCGCTTGCGCGTCGCCCACAGGTACGACGACGCCCGCTCCCCCGGCCACTTCGACCAGGGCCGGCACGTCCGAGTGCACCACCGGTACGCCCGCCGCCATGGCCTCGATCAGCGGCAGTCCGAAGCCCTCCGCCCGGCTCGGCATGGCGAGGACCGACGCGCACCGCAACGCGAACGCCAGTTCCGCGTCGCTCACCTTCCCCAGCAACCGGACGTCGGCGCCGTGCTCCCGCGCCAGCACCATCGGGTCGATCCCGCCCCAGCCGGGCTGCCCGGCCAGCACCAACGGCGTCCCGATCCGGCCGGCGGCCTCGATCAGCACGTCGATGCCCTTGCGCGGCTCGATCGTCCCGATCGCGAGCACGTACCTCTCGGGCAGCTCGATCTCGGCGAACGCGGCAGGCGGCCGTACGCCGTGCGGGATCACCCTCACCGGCACCGAAACCGGCACCAGCCCGGCGAGCTCGTCCGCGACCGCCCGCGTCGGCACGGTCAGCGCGGTCGCCGTACGGGCGGCCCGCGCGATCACCGCCTTGTGCCACGCGACGCCGCGCGGAGTCAGCGTCTCGGGATGCGTCCACGGCACGGTGTCGTGCACCGCGACCGACAGCGTCCGCCCCCTCGGCACCCGGGCGGGCGCGAGCGGCGTCGGCGCGTGGACCGCGTCGCCGCCAGGCCACCACGGAAGGCCCAGCTGCCAGGCCGCGATCAGCGCTCGCGGCGGAATCGGCAGCACACGCGGACCCTCGACACCTTCGACCACGGCGTCCTCGACGTGAGCATGCCGCGCGACCACGCTCGACACCGTCCAGCCCGGCGGCGCGGTCTCGGCGAGCGCCCGCAGCAGCTCACCGGTGTAGCGGCCGGTCCCGCCGGGGACGGGCGCCAGCAGCTGCTCGGCGAGCACGACCAGTTCGGGCATGGTCTCTATTGTCTCTGGCATGACCGACGCCGAACCGAGCACCACCGTCGTCGTGGTCACCTGGCGCGGCGCCGCGCACGTCACCGCCTGCCTCGACGCGCTCGCCGCGCAGTCACGTCCGCATCGGACCCTGGTCGTCGACAACGCCTCGGACGACGGGACGGCCGCCCTCCTCGCCGCCCATCCGTCGAAGCCCGAGGTGCTCCGGCTGCGGCGCAACACCGGTTACGCCGGCGCCATGGCCGCCGCACTGGACAAAGTGGACACTCCGCTGATGGCCTGGCTGAACGACGACGCCGCGCCTGCCCCGGAGTGGCTCGCGACCTGCGAAGACGCCCTCGCCGCGGCCCCGCTCGCCGCGGCCGTGAGCGCCCGGCTGACGCTGGCCGACGGGAGCGTCCAGTCCACCGGCGTCCGGCTGACCGCCGACGGCCACGGCGCCGACCTGCCCGAACCCGCCGACGAGATCTTCGGCTTCTGCGGGGGCGCGGCCGTGCTGAACGTCGAGGCGCTCCGCTCCGTCGGCGGCGTCCCGGCCTCTTACTTCTGCTACTACGAGGACACCGACACCGCGTGGCGGCTGCGGCTGGCGGGCTGGGACGTCGTCAGCGCCGACGCCGACGTCCTCCACCGGCATGGCGCGAGTACGCGACCGGGTTCGGTCCGGTTCCACCTCTGGAACGAACGCAATCGCCTGCTCACCCTGCTCCGGTGCGCGCCGGGACAGGTGGCCGTCCGGCAGCTGGTGAAGTTCGCCGCGCTCACGCTCGTCTTACCTCTTCGCGGGAAGGCGGCGGCGCCGAACTTCCGGCTCGGCCTCCGGTGCCGGGTGCTGGCCGCCGTGGTGGCCCGGCTGCCACGCACGCTGGTCGAGCGTCGGGCCATCGGGCGCCGCGCCGCGCTCGGCCGAGGCGCGGTCTGGGAGGCGTGGGCCGGGCTTTAAGCTTGGTCCAATCGAGTGCAGGGAGTACGGCTTTGGCGCAGGGGGAAACGCAACCGGTCGTCTCGGTGATCGTGGTGAACTATCGCGGGGCCGCCGACACCGTCGCCTGCCTGCGCGCGCTCGCTGAACACGATTACCCGAACCTCGAGGTCATCTGCGTCGACAACGCTTCCGGCGGCTCCGACGTGGCCGAGATCAAGGCGGCGGCCCCGGGCGTCAAGCTCGTCGAGTCCCCGGTGAACTCCGGCTTCGCGGGCGGCTGCAACCTCGGCGCGGCGCACGCCACCGGCACCGTCCTCGCCTTCCTCAACAACGACGCCCGCCCGGCACCGGGCTGGGTGCGCACGGCCGTCGCCGAACTGCGCGCGCAACCGACGGTCGCCGCGGTGGCCAGCAAGGTCCTCGACTGGGACGGCACCGGCACCGACTTCGTCGACGCGGGCCTGACCTGGTTCGGCATGGGCTACAAACGCCACGCCGGAAGCCCGCTGGCCGACGTCCCGGCAGCCGACCACGAGATCGCCAAGGACGTCCTGTTCGCCACCGGTTCGGCGATGTTCGTCCGCGCCGGGGTGTTCGCCGAACTCGGCGGCTTCGACGAGCGGTTCTTCATGTTCTACGAGGACGTCGACCTCGGCTGGCGCCTCAACCTGCGTGGCTGGCGCGTCCGCTACGTTCCGGAGTCGCTGACCTACCACAAGCACCACGCCACCATGTCCACAGTGGACGCGCCGGACTCGGGGCGGGAGACGTTCCTGCTGGAGCGCAACGCTTTGGCCGCGCTGTACAAGAACCTTTCCGACGAAACGCTCTCGCGTGCGCTGCCCGCCGCGCTGGCCTTGGCCGTCCGCCGGGCGACCGCGCGCGGCGACCTCGACGCGACACGGTTCGACCTCGCCAAGGGCGTCGGCCCGGCCGAAACCGGTCCGGTCGAAGTACCGCGGACGACGCTGGCCGGGGTGCTGGCGATCGATCAGTTCGTCGAACTGCTGCCGTCGCTGGCCGAGTCCCGCGCCACCGAACAGGCCGCCCGCGTCCGCACCGACGCCGATCTGCTTCCCCTGCTGCGCAAGGCTTTGGAGCCCGCGTATCCATTGCCGCGCTACCTCGCCGCGCACGAGATCCTGGTCGAGACCTTCGGCATCGACGCGCTCTTCGGACAGCGCCGCAAGATCCTGGTGATCACCGGGGACGCGATCACCGAACGGATGGCGGGTCCAGCGATCCGCGCATGGAACATCTCCGCGACACTGGCCGCCGAACACGACGTCCACCTGGTGACGGTCAACCCGCTCGCCGACCCGCCGCCCGCGCCGTTCCAGGTCAGCGCGGCGACGCGGCGGGAGCTGGAGGCCCCGATCGCGTGGGCCGACATCATCGTCCTGCAGGGTCACGTGCTGGAACTCGCACCCGCGCTCAAGAAGCAGTACGCGCACAAGATCGTCGTCGCGGATCTCTACGACCCGATGCACCTGGAACTGCTGGAACAGGGCAAGGGCGTCGCCGACGACAAGCGCGCGAAGGACCTCATCGGTGTCACCAAGGTCCTCGACGCACAGCTGGAACGCGGCGACTTCTTCCTGTGCGCGTCGGAGCGGCAGCGTCATTTCTGGCTCGGGCACCTCGCCGCGATGGGCAGGCTTTCGCCACGCCTCTACGACGCGGACCCGACCACGCAGTCGCTGCTCTCGGTCGTCCCGTTCGGCCTGTCACCGCAGGCCCCTGTCCGCACCGGCCCCGGCCTCCGGTCCACTTTGGACGGCATCGGCGAGACCGACCACGTCGTACTGTGGGCAGGCGGGGTCTACAGCTGGTTCGACCCGCTCACCCTGGTCCGCGCGATCGAGAAACTGCGGCAGCGCCGCGGCGACGTCCGCCTGGTGTTCCTCGGGATGAAGCATCCCAATCCCGAGGTCACCGAGATGGACATCGGCGCGCGCACGATGCTGCTTTCCGACAACCTCGGCCTGACCGGCAAGCATGTGTTCTTCAATCAGCAGTGGGTGCCGTTCGAGGAGCGCCAGAACTGGCTGCTGGACGCGAACTGCGGGGTCACCACGCATTACGAGCACGTCGAGACGACGTTCGCGTTCCGCACCCGGGTGCTGGACTACCTGTGGGCCGGACTGCCGATCGTCACCACCGACGGCGACTCGTTCGCCGACCTGGTCCGCGAGGAACGGCTCGGCGTCGTCGTCCCGGCCGAGGATGTCGGCGCGCTGGCCGACGCGCTGGAAAAGGCGTTGTACGACGAGGAGTTCGCGGCGGGCTGCGTCGAGCGGATCGCCGTCGTCGCCCAGCGCTACGCCTGGCCGGAGGCGCTGAAACCGCTCGTGGAGTTCTGCCGGAACCCGCGACCCGCGGCCGACCGGCTGCCCGGCACGGACGATCTCGTGGTCACCGAACCAGTGCGGGGCAAGGAAATGCTGCGCCGCGACGTCGACCTGATCCGCGAGTACCTCGCCGACGGCGGGCCGAAGGAACTCGTGCGGCGCGTCGGCGGCCGGGTGGTCAAGGTCGCCAAACAAAGGCTCGGCCGTGGCTGACCGCCCCTTGCGCGTCCTGCTCGACGGGACCCCGCTTCTCGGTGCCAGGACGGGTATCGGCCGGTACACGGTCGCACTGTCCGAAGAGCTCGCTTCGATGTCCGAAGTGGACACCCGCGCGGTCGCGTTCACCTTGCGCGGCTGGCGACGGCTGCGCCACGTGCTGCCACACGGCGTCCGGGCCCGCGGCATGCCGGTGGCGGCGCGGTTGCTGCGCAAGGCGTGGCTGCATTCGCAACTGCCTCCAGTGGAACTGTTCGCCGGACCGACGGATGTCGTGCACGGCACCAACTTCGTCCTGCCCGGCCGATTCCGCGCGGCCGGCGTGGTGACGATCCACGATCTGGCCTTTTTGGACGCCCCCGAAGAACTCGCGCCGAGCGATCACGAGCTGCCGCAACTGGTCCGCCGCGGCGCGCGGCTCTCCGACGTGATCTGCACGCCGACCAACGCCGTCGCCGACCGGATCGCCGAACGACTCGACGTCGACCGCCGCAAGATCGTGGTCACCCCGCTCGGGGTGAACCCGGCCTGGTTCACCGCGCGGCCGCCGGACAAGGAACGCCGCAAGGAACTCGGGCTTCCGGACAAGTACCTGCTCTTCGCCGGCGCGCCCGGGCCGCGCAAGGGTCTGCACTGGCTGCAGCGGGCCCACGAGGCTGCGCCGGATCTGCCGGATCTCGTGTTCGCCGGGCCGGGTTCGTTCTCGGTGGGCTCGCGTTCGCGGCATCTCGGCTACCTGTCGGACGTGAACCTGCGGACGGTCGTCGCCGGGGCGAGCGCGTTGGTGCTGCCGTCGCGCGACGAGGGTTTCGGGCTCCCGGTGCTGGAAGCGATGGCTTCGGACGTTCCCGTGGTGTGCACGGACATCCCGGCGCTGCGCGAAGTCGCCGGGAACTGCGCGAGCCTGGTCCCGTACGAGGACGTCGACGCGCTCGTGGAGGCGTTGCGGATCGCCGTCAGCGACCCGCACGCCGTCGCCACCTCGGCCGCGCGCCGCGCCCACGTCGCGAACTTCACCTGGCGCGCGTGCGCCGAACTCACCGTCGCCGCCTACCGCAAGGCCAGCACCGAACACTGACGCTCGAGGTCAGGACGCGAAGTAGGCCTTGAGCGCCTCGGACCAGTCCCGGAGCGGGGTAAGCCCCGCCTCACGCCACGAAGCGTTCGACAGCACCCCGTACGCCGGACGCGCCGCCGGACGCGGGAATTCCGCCGTCGTACAAGGCTTCACCCGCGCCGGGTCGGCGCCGAGTTCCGCGAAGATCGCCCGCGCGAACCCACACCACGTCGTCGACCCGCCACCGGTGCAGTGCAGCACCCGCTGCGCCGGCCCTTCCCCGATGGCCACCCGGCCCGCCAGCTCCAGCAGGCCGGCCGCGAGATCGCGTGACCACGTCGGCGAACCGGTCTGATCGTCCACAACGGACAGTTCTTCGCGTTCCTTTTCCAGGCGCGCCATGGTCTTCACGAAGTTCGACCCGGTCTTGCCGTACACCCAGGAGGTGCGGACGATCCACGAGCGCGCGCCGGATCCGAGGACGGCGTCCTCGCCAGCCGCCTTCGTCCGGCCGTAAGCATTGAGCGGCCCCAGCAGATCACCGGTCTCGTACGGCGACGTCGCGTCTCCCGCGAAGACGTAGTCCGTCGAGACATGGATGAGCGGCACCCCCCGCGACGAGCACGCCGCGGCGAGCACCCGGGGACCGTCGGCGTTCACCGCGAACGCGCGCTCCTCATCGGTTTCCGCCGCGTCCACCGCGGTGTAGGCCGCCGCGTTGATCACCACCGGCGACGCCCCGGCCGCGCGGGCCCGGTCCGCCAGCGCGGTCACCGCGGCGATGACCTGACCGGTGTCACGCACGTCCAACTCCGCCGACGACGGCGTCACGGCATCCGGCGCCAACGCGGCGATGTCCTGGCCGAGCTGGCCGGAACCACCCGGTACGAGAATGCTCAGCACCGTCATTTCCCCTGTGCCGAACGGTTCTTCAGCGGCTCCCACCACGACCGGTTCTCGGCGTACCAGGCGACGGTTTCGGCCAGTCCGTCCTCAAAGGACTTTCGCGGCGCGTAACCGAGCTCCTGCGAGATCTTGGTGATGTCGACCGAGTACCGGCGGTCGTGCCCCTTGCGGTCCTCGACCGGCTCGACCATCTCCCACTCCGCGCTGACGGCGGTCAGCAGCCGCTCGGTCAGCTCGCGGTTGGTCAGTTCCGTGCCACCGCCGATGTTGTAGACCTCGCCCGGCCTGCCGCCGTCGACGACGTACTGGATACCGCGACAGTGGTCGTCCACGTGCAGCCAGTCACGCACGTTGAGCCCGTCGCCGTACAGCGGGACCTTCTTGCCGTCGAGCAGGTTGGTCACGAAGAGCGGGATGACCTTCTCCGGGAATTGGTACGGACCGTAGTTGTTCGAACACCTCGTGACACAGACAGGCAGTCCGTGCGTACGGAAGAAGGAACGTGCCAACAGATCCGAGGACGCCTTCGACGCCGAGTACGGCGAATTCGGCTCCAGCGCGTGGTCTTCGCTCCAGGAACCCTCCTCGATGGAGCCGTAGACCTCGTCGGTGGACACGTGCACGAACTTCCCGACCTCGGCTTCGAGCGCACCCTGCAACAGGGTCTGCGTGCCGAGGACGTTGGTCAGCACGAAGTCGGCCGCCCCGGCGATCGAACGGTCCACATGGGACTCGGCGGCGAAGTGCACCACCAGATCGATACCCCGCATCAGCTCGCTGACCAGGGCGGCGTCGCAGATGTCACCCTTTTCGAACCGGTAGCGCGGGTTCTTGCTCACCGGCTCCAGATTCGCTTCGTTGCCCGCGTAGGTCAGCTTGTCGAGCACGACGACCTCGGCGTCGGCCAAGCTTGGATACTCCCCCGTCAGCACCTGCCGGACGTAATGCGAACCGATGAATCCGGCACCCCCAGTGACCAGCACCCGCATCCCGCGACCCTCTCTTCACGACTTCCTGACCGGCCGAGTGTGTCACGACCGGGGCAACCTTTCACCAGCCTACGGACGTCTGACACCGGGGTCAGTAGAGTTGAGTCCGAGGCACACGTGTGCCCTGGGGAGATTCGTGGAGGACCGCACGTGACCGAGTGGCCCGGGCCACCCATTCCGGCGCGCCGTGGCGGCGGCGTCGTGGTGTTCGCCCGTCGAGGGGTGAAGGTCGTGTTCAGCCTGGTCTCGATCACGATCCTGGCACTGACCTGGTGGGGCTGGCAGTTCATCGGCGACCCGTCGCAGGGGTTCGCCACGACCAACCTCTTCGAGGACAACGGCCACCCGCCGGCGAAACCGCTGGACGGCGCGATCGACATCCTGCTCGTCGGCCAGGACAGCCGCACCGACGCGCAGGGCAACCCGCTGCCGCGCGAGGTCCTCGACATGCTCCACGCCGGCAACGCCGACGGCGAGCGCCAGACCGACACGATGATCTTGGTCCACATCCCGCAGAACGGCAAGAAGGCGACCGCGATCTCCTTCCCCCGTGACTCGTGGGTCGAGATCACCGGCGGCTTCGGCAAGCACAAGCTCAACAGCGCGTACGTGTACGCCTACAACGACACGTCGAAGACGCTGCAGCAGCAGGGCAACACGAATCTCAAGGACGTCGACGCCAAGGCCAAGGACGCCGGTCGTAAGAACCTGATCGCGACGCTGGAGCAGTTCATCGGCAAGCCGAAGATGATCGACCGGTACGCCGAGGTGAACCTGTCGAGCTTCTACGAGATCACCAAGGCGATCGGTGGTGTCGAGGTCTGCCTCAACGGCCCGGTCAAGGAACGGAAGTCCGGGGTCGACCTGCCCGCCGGCCGGCAGACCGTGGAAGGCGTCCAGGCGCTCGCGTTCGTCCGCCAGCGGTACGACCTGCAGAACGGCGACCTCGACCGGATCGCGCGGCAGCAGGCCTTCCTGTCCGGGCTGGCGAACAAGGTCCTCTCGTCGGACGTCCTGGCCAACCCGGCGAAGATCGCGAACCTCATCGACGCGGTGAAGAAGTCGGTCGTGCTGTCGGCAGGCTGGGACCTGCCGGAGTTCGCCGCGCAGATGCGGGGCCTGACCAGCGGCAACGTCGAGTTCCACACGATCCCGACCCAGGGCGACGCGACCATCGGCGGCGCCGCCGTGCTCCGGGTGGACCCGGCGCAGGTGCAGGCCGAGATCAACCGCCTGACCTCCGACGGGCAGCCGCCGTCCACCGAGGCACAGGCCACCCTGCCGGGCGCGGAAGCGGTGACCGTCGAACTGTTCGACGGGTCGGGTTCGCCCTCGCTGGCCTCCGACACCCGGAACCTCCTACAGGGCAAGGGGTTCAAACTCGCGGCCGACACCAAGCTCAGCACGCGCAACTCCACGGTCATCCGGTACGCGCCGGGCGACGAGAAGGCGCTCGCCCTGATCAAGCAGGTCTTCGGCACCGCGGTGCAGGCCGAGGCGGATCGCGATGTCGCCCCCGGCAAGATGCGGGTCCTGCTCGGCAAGGACTTCAAGGGCGCGTCCGCCGGCCCCGGCGGCGCGACCACGGCGCCGCCGAAGTCGTCGGCCGCCTCGAAGCCGGCTCAGCCGCCGTCCAGCGCTCCGGCGCCGACCACGACGCCGATCGTCGCGGGCAATGTGCCCTGCGTCAATTAATGTCCGGGTACTCAGCGTGGCCGACCTCCAGGTGACCTAGCCTTCTCCTACGATCGGATCAACGGGCAGCCCGAGGGGTGGTGAACAGGGATGGACAGCGAAGACAAGGACACCGGCGAACGTCCGGACACATCGGACACCGAAGAGCCGAAGCAGGAAGAGGCCACGGCCTCGGACACCGAGAGTGACGAAGAGCCCCGCTTCGTCCCGACGCCGTACCCCCGGAACCCGCTCCCCCAGCCCTCCACCCCGCCCGAGGACGAAGCGGTCTCGGGCGTACTCGCCGTGCCCGAGCGCCCGCTGCGCCGCGCCGGGCGGATCACCCGCCGGATCGCGCTCGGCCTCGTGTCGCTGCTCGCCCTCAGCACGACGGGCTACGCGTACGTCACCAAAGACCAGTTGCAGAACAACGTCCCCACGACGAACGCCTTGAGCAAGGCGGACGATCCCGCCGCACCGCCCGCCGACGACGGCGCGACCGACATCCTGCTGGTCGGCAGCGACGCCCGCACCGACGCGCAAGGCAATCCGCTGCCGGCGAAGGTGCTCAAGGAACTGCGTACCGAGGAAAAGCCCGGCGTCAACACCGACACCATCATCATCCTGCGCATTCCGAAGACGGGCGGGAAGCCGTCCGGCGTCTCGATTCCGCGTGACACCTGGACCGAGATCCCCGGCCGCGGCAAGAACAAGATCAATTCCGCGTACGGCGTCGCGAAGGCCAACTACGCGAACGCGCACCGCGGCGAGTCCGACCAGGCGAAACTCGAACGCGACTCCGACCAGGAAGGCCGCAAGGCACTGGTCCAGACCGTGCAGGACCTGACGCAGATCCGCATCGACCACTACGCCGAGGTCAACCTGCTCGGGTTCTACCTGCTGACCGAAGCGCTGGGCGGGGTCAAGGTCTGCCTGAACCACGCCACCGAGGACAAGGACTCCGGCGCGAACTTCCGGCGCGGGGAGCAGGTCGTCTCCGGCGGCGAGGCGCTGTCCTTCGTCCGCCAGCGGAAGAACCTGCCGCGCGGCGACCTCGACCGCATCGTGCGTCAGCAGACCTTCCTGTCCTCGGCGCTGAACCAGGTGCTCTCGGCGGGCACCCTGACCAGCCCGTCGACGATGGGCGGCCTGATGGATGTCGTGCATCGGTCGATCGTGCTGGACGAAGGGCTGGACCTGCTGGAGTTCGCTCAGCAGGCGAAGGGCATCGCGTCGGGCGACCTGACGTTCACGACCATTCCGGTGGTGAACATCAACGGCCGGAGCGAGGACGGCCAGAGCATCGTCGAGATCGACCCCGCCGCCGTGCGGACCTTCGTCTCCGGCCTGGTGGGGCGGGGCGGTGGCGGCGGGGCCTCGGGGGCGGCTCCCCTGCTCGCCGCATCGAGCGTTCCCTGCGTGAACTAGCGTTGAGGCGTGAGCCTCACCGATCTCTTGCTGCGGCCCCTGCTCGGGTCGCTCGCGAAACCGCTGATCACCCACTACGACGACAAGCAGGGCAGCCGGGTCGAGCTGTCCGTGGCGACCACGGTGAACTGGGCGGCCAAAACGGCGAACTGGCTGGTCGACGAGTTCGACGTCGAGCCGGGTGACGAGGTCGCCGTGGTGCTGCCGTCGCATTGGCAGACCGCCGGCGTCCTGCTGGGCGCGTGGTGGTGCGGCGCGAGGGTGGTGACGGAGACCGCGGGCGCGCGGGTGGCGTTCATCGCGCCGGACGGCGTTTCCGAGGCGTCCGCGACCGCCGTCGTCTCGCTGCACCCGATGGGTCTGGGACTGCCCGCCGGTTCCGTGCCGGACGGGGCGCTGGACTACTTGACCGAGGCCCGGCTTTCGGGCGACCAGTTCAGCCCGCTGTTCCCCGTGCCCGGCGACACTCCCGCCCTCGATTCGTCCACTGTGGACGAGGTGCTCGCCGAGGCTCGTTCCCGTGCTTCTTCGGCGAGTTTGTCCGCGGACGACCGCGTTCTGTCCACTGTGGAATGGACTGGCGCGGAGGGGATCCTCGCGGGGTTCCTGACGCCGCTCGCGGCCGGTGCGCATCTGGTCCAGGTCAGCAACGCCGATCCGGCCAAGCTCGCGGCTCGGCGCGAAGCCGAGCGGACTACGGCGGATCTCCCCTCCTGAAGTGCCATGAAAGGACCTTTCCTTGCCAAATTTGCAAGGAAAGGTCCTTTCATAGCGCGCGGGTCAGGCGTCCTGAAGCTGCTTCGCCTCACGCTTGCGCCCGAAGAGCGCGTGGTCGAGCGAGAGCTTTCCGGCGTTGAAACCGAGCGCGAGCCCGGCGACCGCCAGGACGAGCACCAGTTCGTAACCGCCCTGACCGGTCAGGCCGTTGTCGATGTGCACCGAGAGCAGAGCGCCGACGGAAACCACGACGAAGCCGAGGCCCACCAGCGGTGTCAGGAAACCGACGATGAACAAGATGGCGCCGACGATCTCCACCGCGATCGCGAAGATCGCCGCGATCGTCGGCAGCGGGATGCCTGTCTGCTCGAAGAACTTCGCGGTGCCGTCGATCCCGTTATCCCATTTCTGCAGGCCATGGGCGAGGAACACCACGCCGACCCCGATCCGGCCCAGCAGGAGGGCGACATCCTTGAAACGAGCGAACATCAGGTATCAGCTTTCTGATAGGTGAATATTCAACTTACCCGTACGACGGTAAGGCACCGGGCACCTCCGATGGCACCTCCGGAGCGTGATCGACAGGTATCCGACAGGAAGCGCACCCCGGACGGCCGCATGCCCTCTGTGGAAGGTGACGCACGTTGCCCCCATACGGCGGGCAAAATCTCCACCGTGAAAGGCGAACGCCTGACCGGCATGTGGACGGATGAAATCTTGCATCCGGGCAGCGTCGAGTCCGTCGACCTGGTGTTCCGCGGCGACGGCACCGGATGGCTCTACTGGGCGAGCTGGAGCACCGAGTTCGCGGTGTCCCGCTTCACTTGGGCGACGCCCAATCCTGGCGAACTGGTCCTGAAGTTCCATCGCGTCCTCGGTGGCACTTGGTCGAACGACGACGGCGTCCTACGCCACGACGTCGAGTCCGACGAGCAGGAGGACTCTGTGGTCGAAACCGGCTACGCGATCGCGCCCGGCGAGGCGCCGTACGACACACCGGTGACCCTGCTCTCGCTGGCTCGCCCGCTGACCGAGCACCTGGCGGGCTCACGGTTCGCGTGGGTCGAGAAGCCGGAATCGCTCAACGATCCGTCCGCCGGTGCTCCGCGGCCAGACCCGTCCAGCCCCCACTGACCGCCAGCACCTCGAGCACCCGTTCGGCATGCTCGGCGAAACCGGCCAGATCCGCGTGCAGCAACGAGATCCGCTCGGCGTCGAGCGGAACCTCGTCGTCGGCCCACAACTCGATCACCGGGCTGGCGGTGAACACGAGGAATTGGATGATGCGGATGAACTCCTCGGACGGCTCGGCCACCGCCTTGCGGTAGCCCGTCTCGATCTCGTCGCAGGCCGCGACCAGCTCACGTAGCGGCCTCACCACGTCAGCCGCCGTCCCGTCCCACGCCGCCGACGGCCACGCGCGATCCCCGAGCTCGAGCCACAACCGCCAACCGGCGATCAGCTCGGCCTCGTCGTGCGGTGTCCACGACACCGGAGCGGACCAGAACATCCTTCGAGAGTGACAGGGTCCGCGCTTGATCGCCGCCCCTCCGTGAAGCTTCTCACCGAAGCCCGATCTCACACCCGCATTTCGTCCTCTAAATGCGGTAGTTGCACGCGCAAGCACCGCATTTCGTCCTCTAAATGCGAAGTCTTCGACGCCGGAAGTACGTGAAGGCCCCCTTCACACTGCGTCTAGCGCAGTGAAGGGGGCCTTCACGTACTTGGCCGAGTGCGTCAGCCCTTGAGCAGGGCGCGTGCCATGACCATGCGCTGGATCTGGTTGGTGCCTTCGTAGATCTGGGTGATCTTCGCGTCGCGCATCATGCGCTCCACCGGGAAGTCGCGCGTGTAGCCCGCGCCGCCGAAGAGTTGCACGGCGTCCGTCGTCACCGACATCGCGATGTCCGACGCGTACGCCTTCGCGGCCGCGGCCATGTAGCCGCCGCGCTTGTCGCCGCGCTCGGTCGCCGCGGCGGAGGCGTAGACGAGGTTCCGGGCGGCCTCGATCTTGATGCCCATGTCGGCCAGCATGAACTGGACGCCCTGGAACTCCGAGATCGACTTGCCGAACTGCTTGCGCTCCTTGACGTAGGCGATCGACGCGTCGAGCGCGCCCTGCGCGATGCCCAGCGCCTGCGCGCCGATGGTCGGGCGGGTGTGGTCGAGGGTGCGCAGCGCGGTCTTCAGGCCGGTGCCGGGCTCGCCGATGATGCGGTCGGCCGGGATGGTGCAGTTCTCGAAGTGGATCTCGCGGGTCGGCGAGCCCTTGATGCCGAGCTTCCGCTCCTTCGAGCCGACGGTGAAGCCGGGGTCGTCCTTGTGGACGACGAACGCGGAGATGCCGTTGGCCTTCTTCTCGGCGTTGGGGTCGGTCACCGCCATCACGGTGTACCAGGACGATTCACCCGCGTTGGTGATCCAGCACTTGGTGCCGTTCAGCACCCAGTGGTCACCGTCGAGCTTCGCGCGGGTGCGCATCGACGCGGTGTCCGAGCCGGCCTCGCGCTCCGAAAGCGCGTACGACGCCGAGGTCTCGCCGGAGGCGATCGACGGCAGCACCAGCTTCTTGAGGTCTTCCGACGCCGAAAGGATGATCGGCTGCGTACCCAACTTGTTGACCGCCGGGATCAGCGACGCGGACGCGTCGACGCGCGCGACCTCTTCGATCACGATGCAGGCGCCGATGGCGTCCGCACCCTGGCCGTCGTAGGCCTCGCCGATGTGGACGGCGTTGAAACCCGACTTGACCAGCGCGTTGTACGCCTCGATCGGGTACCGCTCGTTCTCGTCGACCTCGGCCGCGTACGGCTCGATCTCCTTCTCAGCCAGGGCACGGACCGCGGCCCGCAGCTCTTCGTGCTCCTCGGCAAGCTGGTACAGACCCGGGCCGTCAGACACCTTCGTCACCTCTTCATAACGCGAATGGAAGTTCGACCGATGTTAGCGCTCGTTCACATTGTGCGACATCGCGAGCGCTTGTGTCTTTGGCCGCAAAGTCCGTACGTTCGGGTGATGCAGCTCACTCAGCTTCCCAGGTCGCTCGACTATCCCGAGGTCCCGGTCGGCTCGATTCTGGCCGGCGCCGCTGCTCGCTGGGGCTCCCGCACGGCCTTCGCCCACGGAGACCAGAGCCTCACCTTCGCCGAGACGTACAGCGCGGCCTGCCGGTTCGCGAACGCGCTGCGCGCGGAGGGCATCGGGCGCGGCGACGTCGTCGCGCTCCACCTGCCGAACTGCCTGGCGTACCCGGTCGCGTACTACGGGACGCTGCTCGCGGGTGCCACCTTCAGCCCGGCGAACCCCCTGCTCCCACCGGACGACCTCGCCTTCCAGCTCGCCGACGCCGGTGCGGTCGCCGCCGTCACCGTCGGTCCTGTCGCGCGGGTGCTCGCTTCGATCCGAGACCGGACGTCGGTGCGTCTGAGCATCGTCGTTCACCCGCCCGAAGCAGCGGGCGAGGGCGAAGTCGAGTTCACGAAGTTCTACGCCGATCACTCCGACGAGCGACCGGACGTGGAGATCGACGTCTATCGCGATCTCGCCCATCTGGCGTACACCGGCGGCACAACCGGTCGTTCCAAAGGCGTCTGCTTGCCGCACCGGAACGTGGTGGTCAACAGCCTGCAGAGTTCCTGCTGGCGGCTGGGGGCGGTCCCCGTGCTCGATGACGCCGGCGAAGTGACCGTCGACCAGCTCGGCGAACCGGACGAGTGGCCGTCTCGGATCGGCACCGGGATCGCGCTCAATCTGACGCCGTGGTTCCACGCGATGGGCACCATCGCCGCTCTCAACGTCCCGCTGCTCGACGGCGGCACCGTCGTTCTGCACGACCGTTTCGACCCGGCCGCGTACGTGGCCGACGCCGAGATGCTGCGGGTCACCACCATCGGCGGCGCGCCCGCGCTGTTCGCGGCGCTGCTCGCCTGCCCGGCCTTCCACACGGCCGACCTGTCTTCAGTGCTGAGCATCGGCTCCGGGGCGGCGCCGATGAACCACGAGATGATCCGCGCCCTGCAGAACCGGTTCCCCGGCGTGATCATCACCGAGGGCTACGGCCTCACCGAGGTCACCATGGGCGCGGTCATCGCGCCGTCCTACCGTTCCGCCATGCGGAAGGTCGGCTCGGTCGGGCTGCCGTTGCCGGATACCGAAATCAAGATCGTCCCTGCCGAAGGCGGCGAAGACCCCTTACCTGCCGGGGAACGCGGCGAGGTGTGCATACGCGGGCCACAGGTGATGACCGGCTATCGCAACCGCCCGGAGGAGACCGCGGCCGCGCTCGTCGACGGCTGGCTGCACACCGGCGACATCGGCATCCTCGACGAGGACGGCTACTTGTCCATAGTGGACCGTAAGAAGGACATGCTGCTGTACAAGGGATACAACGTCTTCCCGCGCGAGCTCGAAGAGTTGCTGATCACCCTGCCCGGCGTCTCGGCCGCCGCCGTCGTCGGCAAACCGGACACCGAGGTCGGCGAACTGCCGGTCGCCTTCGTGGTCCGCAACGACGAGAACGTCACGGCGGAGCAGCTCATGGAGGCGGTGGGCGAACGTGTCCTGCCGTACAAACGGCTGCGAGCGATCCACTTCGTCGACCAGATCCCGGTTTCGGCCGCCGGGAAGGTGCTCAAGCGGGAACTGCGGAAGCAGCTCGCCGACTGACGTCACGTGTTTCGTCCTCTGAATGCGGTGGTTCGTCGTCGAACTACCGCATTCAGAGGACGAAACGCGCTCAGCCTTCGACGCGTTTGCGCAGGGCGGCGTCCTTGTCGAGCACCAGCTGCTCGAGATCCGCTTGGAACCGGGCCATCTTCGCCTGCAGTCCCTCGTCGGAAGCGGCGAGGATCCGCACCGCGAGCAAGCCCGCGTTCCGTGCCCCGCCAACGGAAACCGTCGCCACCGGGACACCGGCGGGCATCTGCACGATCGAAAGCAGCGAGTCCATGCCGTCGAGGTACTTCAGCGGCACCGGCACGCCGATCACCGGCAGCACCGTCGCCGACGCGACCATGCCCGGCAGGTGCGCGGCACCGCCGGCACCAGCGATGATCACGCGTACGCCGCGCGAAGCGGCCGACGTCGCGTAGTCGAGCATCCGCTGCGGAGTGCGGTGCGCCGAGTAGACGCCGACCTCGTATTCGACGCCGAACTCGGCCAGCGCCTGCCCGGCCGCTTCCATCGTCGGCCAGTCCGAATCGCTGCCCATGATCAGGCCAACCTGCGGCGACATCTCCAACTCCTAGTGAATTTCGTAGCCGTCGAGCCAGACGGCGTGGGAAAGCCAGTGCGCGGAGAGCAGCGCGCGGTCGCGCAACTCCTCCATGCGTTCGCCCACGAAATTGACGTGGCCGAGTTTGCGGCCGGGGCGTTCTCCCTTGCCGTACAGGTGAACGCGGACGTCCGGGTATCGCGCGAAAAGGTGATGCAGCCGCTCGTCCGGTCCCATCTCGGGTGCTTCGGGCGCACCGAGGACGTTCGCCATCACGCAGGCGGGAGCGATCAGATCGGTCGCCCCGAGCGGATAGTCGAGCACGGCCCGAAGATGCTGCTCGAACTGCGAGGTCCGCGAACCGTCCTGCGTCCAGTGTCCCGAGTTGTGCGGGCGCATCGCGAGTTCGTTGACCAGCAGCCCTTCGTCGGTCTCGAACAACTCGACGGCGAGCAACCCGGTCACGTTCAGCGTCGCGGCGATCCGCAGCGCGAGGTCCTGCGCCTGCTGCGTGCGCTCGTAGCTCAGTCCCGGCGCGGGCGCGAGCACCTCGGTGTTGATCCCACCGGACTGCACGGTCTCCACCACCGGCCACGCCGCGCCCTGTCCGAACGGGGACCTGGCCACCAGCGCGGACAGTTCGCGCCGCATGACGACCTTTTCCTCGACCAGCAAAGGGGTTCCGGCGTCGAGCAGTTCGGGGACGGTCTCGCGCGCGTGCTGCGCGGTGTCGAGCATCCAGACGCCGCGGCCGTCGTAGCCGCCCTGCGCCGCCTTCAGCACGACAGGCCAGGAGTGCTTGTCACCGAAGGAGATCACATCGTCCACAGCGGACACTTCGGCGAATTCGGGACCGGGGATCTCGAGTCCGGCCATCATCTCGCGCATGACGAGTTTGTTCTGCGCCATCGACAGCGCGGCCGGATCGGGCCGGATGGTGACGCCTTCCATCGCGAGCGTCAGCAGGTGCTCGCCGGGAACGTGCTCGTGGTCGAAGGTCAGCACATCGACCCCGGCGGCGAACGAGCGCAGCGCTTCGAGATCCGTGTGATGCCCTTGCACGACCTCGCCCGCGACGAGGCCCGCGGAGTCGTTCTCCCCTGCCGCCAGCACGCGCAGGGACTGGCCGAGGGAGATCGCCGCCTGATGGGTCATCCTGGCCAGCTGCCCGCCGCCCACCATGCCGACGATCGGAAGACCGGTTCGCTTGTCCACTACTGCCGCACACTCCCGCTCTCAAAGCCGATGCCGCGGATGAGATTACTTGGCCGCCACCGCCGCGACCTGGGCGGACCCGCGCCGCAGCTCCCGAACCGCCAGTCCTGTGATGGCCGTCGCAGCCGCGAGCACGTAGACGTTGCCGAGCAGCGACCAGCCCAGCCCCCAGCCGAACTCGGTGTCCCCGCCGTTGGGGACGAACATGATCACGCCGCTCACGAACAGCACCGCGACGCCCGCGGCCGGAACCCACGATCGGCGGACGACGAGCAGGACCAGCAGCGGCACCGTCCACACCCAGTGGTGTGACCAGGACACCGGCGAGAGCAACAGCCCGTAGAACGCCGTCACCAGCAGCGCGCCGACCGGATCACCGCCGCGGTGCAGGCGCACGACCAGCCAGACGGCGGGGACGGCCAGGATCGCGGCGATCGCGATGGCCACCGTCAGCGACCACGGCGCGAGTTCCGAAGCGCGGTTCACCAGCCCGTTGAGTGACTGGTTGAAGATCCAGTGCACGGAGCCGACCCGGCTGGGATCGGTGGCCGCTTCGGTCCAGAACCGGAAGGCGTCGCCGGGGATCACCGCGAACATCACCGCTTCGAGCGCGGCGAACGTGCCGAGCGCCCGCAGCGCGTCCTTCCAGCGGCCGGTGAACAGCAGATGCGGCACGAAGATCAACGGCGTCAGTTTGATCGCGGCCGAGATCCCGATCAGCACCCCGGCCCACCGCGAACCACGCGCCGAAAGCACCAGGACGTCGAGGACGATCAACGCCATCAGGACGATATTGATCTGCCCGAGGAAGATCGTCTTCCAGACCGGCTCCAGGGCCAGCGCGCCCGCCGTGGCCAGCGGCAGGACCCACCACCGGGTGATGGGGGCGCCACAAGCCCGGGCGACAACGGAGATCACGACGCTGAGGCAGACCAGGGAAAGCGCGCCGACGACGCCCCAGGTCAACCCCGCCGGGACGATCGCGAGCGGCAGGAACAGCGGCGCCGCGGCCGGGGTGTAGGTGAACGGCAGCAGCACCCACGGCGGCAGCGTCGTCAGCGCTTCGCGGGTGTAGAGCGGTTCGCCCTTCAGCAGGGTGAGCGCGCCGGCGCGGTAGACGGCGCTGTCCGCGCCGAGGTGCCATTCGCCGAGCCAGGCGACGATGCCCACCACGAGCATCGCCAGGGCGAGCGCACCCGCCAGCGCGAATCCGACTACCCGGGGCTCAGCCGCCGGTCGCGACTTCAGCATGCTTTTCGGTATCTGCGGAGCGTCGTTTCCGGCGCAGGTACCACCATCGTCCGGCGAGTGCGAGTGCCAGCACCAGCGGCATGAAGATGTACGCGCTGCCGAGGATGTTCTGCCACACCTTCCAGTGCAGCTCGACGTTACGGCCGTTCGGCAGGATCAGCAGCACGCAGCTGATGAAGACGAAGAACACCGCGAAGGTGCCGAGCCAGCGTTTCCACGCGGTGGCTGGCGTGGTCTCCGGCAGGCGCGAGACCAGCAGGACGACCAGCGGCACGACCCAGACCCAGTGATGGGTCCAGGAGATCGGCGAGACCAGCAGGATCCAGAACGCCGTCACCAGCATCGCCGCGAGCGCCTGGCCCTTGCGGTGGAAGCGCAGCACCAGCCAGATCGCCGGGATCGCGAGCAGCGCGCCGATCCCCATCGCCGCCTTCGACGCCCAGGGCGCGAGCTCGGTGAAGCGGTTCATCAGCGCGTTCAGCGACTGGTTCCCCGCCCAGTGCACCGGACCGATGCGGCCGGTGTCGGGCAGGGTGTAGGTCCAGTAGCGGGCCGCGTCGTGCGGGATGATCAGGAACATCAAGCCCTGCATCACGACGAACGTGACGAGCCCGCGGACGGCGTCCATCCGGCGGCCGGTGATGAACAGATGCCCGAGGAAGACGATCGGGGTGAGTTTCACCGCGGCCGCGACACCGACGAGCACCCCGCCCCAGCGGCTGCCGCGGGCGCCGATGACCAGGATGTCGAGCATCACCAGCGCCATCAGGATCAGGTTGATCTGACCGAGGAAGATCGTGCGCCAGACCGGTTCGAGGCCGAGGAACACCAAAAAGAACGCGATCGTGGAGCGGGCGGGCGAGGCCCACCAGCGGGGACCGTCGGCAGGCGGCTTCGGCAGCGCGCCGATGGCGATCCGGACGCACAGGGCCATCGCCAGTAGCGAGACGGCGGTCAGCAGCCCCCAGGCGACCTGTGTCGGGACCAGCGCGAGCGGGATGAACAGCAGCGCGGCCGTCGGCGGATAGGTGAACGGCAGCAGCGCCCACCACGGCTCCACCGGAAGGGTGTTGGCGTCGTACAGCGGATCGCCGTTGAGCAACGTCTCGGCGCCGGCGCGGTACACCGCGCTGTCCACGCCCAGCACCCATTCGTGCTGCCAGCCCCAGATACCGAAACCGATCGCGACCAGCGGGATCACCGAGAGGATCAGGATCGACCTCGGCCGGACCGACAAGCGGGCGAGCGACTTGCGCAACGAAAGGCGATGCTGCGGTCGGCTCGCCGAAACGTCGCCGTTCGGATCGGCGGGAACAGTCCGGGTCACGGAAACAGGAAATCATGAACCGGGTCGTCGCTGGTCGACCGGGTCGCCCGTGACCTGGAGAACGTCTTGCGCTAACCCCTCAGGAACGGGCGAGTGAGGTGAGCAGATCGCAGGCCGCGTCGTAGGACGGCGGGAGCCGGACCGCCGAAATCCGCGGACGGCCGGTATCGCGGAGCTGGGCGTCCACCGAAAGCCGCTCGTTGAGCGCCCTTCGGAGCGCGACGCCGGACGAAGCGAGCCTCACGTCCTTCGACACCAGCGCGCCCGCGACCGACGGCCCGATCGAGGCGACGCTCTCCCCGCCGTCGAACACCTGCTTCAGCGCGTCCGCCACCAGGATCATCGCGGTCAGTCGTGGCCAGCCCGCGACGGCGCTGAAGTCCATCGAGACCACCAGCAGCGTGTGCGCCTCCGAGACCGGCCGCTCGTCGCGGCGGGCCTGGCGGTACAGCTCACTCAACCGCGTCCTCAGGTACGCGGCGGTGGGCAAGCCGGTGAGCGGTTCGGTCACTTCCGTGTTCACGAGCTGATCGGTCGCCACGTCCGCCCACGCCAACGCCGTCACCCGGAGTAACCGGGATGGGGTGGAGTCGACATCCGGTGCGACGAAACCGTCCACCGCGTCCGGGTCGGCGAGCACCGCGTGCAACGCCGCGAGATCCGCGAGTGTCTCGGCCAGTCCCGCACCCGCCGCGGCGCGTGCCCTGCCCAGTCCCGCGAGGGCGGTCTCCGCCACCTCGGCGGTGACGGCCCGTCCGTTCTTGATCACCGCCGCGCAGACGGCGTCGACCTCGGGGAGGCCCCAGTCACTGGGAAAACGCCAGCCCGAGGCCAGGCTCGCTGTTCGCCAGCGGGCCCGCAGGGCGCGGAGAGAGCGATCTCGTTCGAACCGGTTCCAGGCGGCTTGCCCGTCGGGTCCCCCGGACGGCGCACCGGTCGCCGGTACGTCCACTGGCCACCGCCCCTTCCGTCCTGATCTTGTCGATCTTGCGATCGCTTCACGGTGGGGACGCCGGTCCACGACGGGTGTGACGGCGTTTTCCAAGGATCTTTCCGAACTCTTCGGTAACCCGGCGCGGGTGAAGCTGTTGCGCCCTCCGGGTCATCGGCGGGGCCGCGAGGTGACGTACGTCGCCCGGTCCGTCACACTGGGCCTGTTCGGGCGTCAAGACGAGTAGAACCCGCCCAACCAGCAGCTGAAGGAGTCCCGTGTCCATCGTTCCCGCCGATCTCTCCGGTAAGAGTGACGCCGAGCTGATCGCCGAGGTGCGTGACGGGAAGATCGCGTCGTACGGAACGCTTTACGAACGTCACGCCGGCGCGGCGCACAACCTCGCCCGCCAGCTCGCCCGGTCGAGTTCGGAAGCCGACGACCTCGTTTCGGAAGCCTTCGCGAAGGTCTTGGACACGCTGCGTGGCGGCAAAGGTCCCGAAACGGCGTTCCGCGCGTACCTGCTGACAGCGCTCCGGCACACCGCCTATGACAAGACGCGCAAGGAAAAGCGCGTCGACCTGAACGAGGACATGTCCGACGTCGGCGGCGCCGTCGGCGAAGCGCTGACTGTCCCCTTCTCCGACACCGCCGTCGCCGGGCTCGAGCGCACGCTCGCCGCGAAGGCGTTCGCCCGGCTGCCCGAACGGTGGCAGGCGGTGCTGTGGCACACCGAGATCGAGGGACAGAGCCCCGCCGAGGTCGCGCCGCTGCTGGGGCTGACCGCGAACGGCGTCTCCGCACTGGCCTACCGGGCCCGCGAAGGCCTCCGGCAGGCGTATCTGCAGGTCCACCTGGCCGAGAACGCCGGTGAACGCTGCCGCGCGAGTGCGGACAAGCTCGGCGCGTGGACCCGCGACGGCTTGTCCAAACGCGAGCGGGCGCAGGTGGAGAACCACCTGGACGAATGCGAGAAATGCCGCGCGCTGGCCGCGGAACTGGCCGACATCAACGGCGGTCTGCGCGGGATCATCGCGCCGATCGTGCTCGGTGGCGCGGCGCTCGGCTACCTGGCCACCGCCGGGGCGGGCAAGGCGGGCGCGGTCACCGCGGCCGCGACGGCCGCCGCCGCGGGTTCGAGTTCGGGCGGAGCGGCGGGCGCCGCCGCGGCCGGACCGCGTCAGTTCGCCGGAGTGGCCGGATCGAGCGCGGCCATCGTCGCCGCCGTCGCGGTGGCACTCGCCGCCGGTGGCGGAACCCAGGAGATCCCCGCGGCGGCATCGGTCCCGCCGCCCGCCGCGGCACCCGCCGCTCCGCCGCCACAGCAACCTCCTCCCGCACAGCAACCTCCTCCGGCACAGCAACCGCCGCCCGCGCAGCAGCCACCGCCGGCTCAGCCACCCCCGGCCCAGCAACCTCCTGCTCAGCCTCCGCCCGCGCAGCAACCGCCGCCGGCCGAGCAGCCTCCGCCCGCGGAACAACCTCCGCCCTCGTCGCCGGCGATCCCGTCGCCTCCGGCAATGACGGCGTCGACCCCGCCCGGTGGCGTTCAGCTCCAGCCGGGTGAAGAAGCGAACCTGCCGATCACCGTGCGCAACGACGGTGGATCGAAGTCCGAGCCCGTGGCGGTCTCGCTGAACCTGCCGAAGGGCGTGACGGCCGTGCCCGCCGGCGGCGGGGGCGCGCCGGGCGTCACCGGCTTCCGGCAGCAGGCGCCCGCTCCGATCACGGTGAACTGCCCCGGCGGCACCGGCACGGTGACCTGCAAGACCGGTACCGGGCTCGAACCGGGGCAGTCCGCGGTGCTGACGTTCCGGCTCCTCGCCGACGAAACGGCCGTCGACGGCAGCATGGTGACCGGTTCGGTGACGGCGGGCGCGCAGATCAAGGTGTCGGTCGCGGTGAAGGTCAAGGTGCCGGCGCCGCCGGACGACCTCTACCTGCGGGCCGAGAGCGACGGGCTGTCGGCGTTCCCCTGGAACCGGAACCCGCTGGTGCTGGTCCGCGTGAAGAACACGGGCAAGTCGACGAAGCCGGTGACGATCACCCTCGACCACCCTGTGCTCACCTCATGGAGCGTGTACGGCATCCCGTGCCGCCCGACCGGCGAAGGCGCGTCGTGCACTTCGCGCGGCTCGCTGGCTCCGGGGCGCCAGGTCAGCCTGTGGGTCCGCTTGAAGGGCCGTCCGGCGGACAACCTCCCGGTGACGGTGAACGCCACCCTCGGGGTCGCGAAGGCGAAGCCGGTGGAGGTCTACTTCGGCTGCTGGCACCACTGGTGTGACGACTCGGCGCTGCTTCCGCCGACCACGCCACCTTCGCTGCCGTCGGTCACTTCGAAGCCTCCGGCGACATCGGAGACAACGAAGCCAGGGCGACCTGGATGGCCTGCTCCGTCGAAGAAGCCTTCGCCGTCCGCGACACCTTCGGAGCCTGCGAAACAGGAGCCGGCCCCGCCGCCCACGACCACGAGCGCGCCGCCGCGGCCGGGTAAGTCGAAGCCGACCGTGGAGCCCGACGGGGTCATCGGGGGTCTCTTTTAGTAGCGTGCCCTCATGCTGGCGAAACATCGGGAACTGCTGCGTTTCGCCATGGTCGGGGGTGCGAGTTTCGTCATCACGATGACGATCACCTACGGGCTGAAGTTCACCGTGCTGACCGACAAACCGGTGACCGCGCTGATCATCGGTGTCCTGGTGGCGACCGTTTTCTCCTACGTGGCGAATCGCGAATGGTCCTTTCGCACCCGGGGCGGCCGTGAGCGGGCACACGAGGCCGCGCTCTTCTTCCTGCTCAGCGCGATCGCGCTCGGGCTCAACGCGCTTCCGCAGCTGGTTTCGCGGTACGTGCTCGGCCTGGAGCAGCCGCACGTCGGGCTGCTGACGCAGGAGATCGCGGACTTCGTCAGCGGCGTGCTCGTCGGGACGCTGCTGGGCACGGTGTTCCGCTGGTGGTCGTTCAAGAAGTGGGTGTTCCCGGACACGGACGCGCGGCCGCGGCTGCTGCGGGGCGGCGGGCGGCGCACTCCGGACGAGCCGGCCGACAAGGCCGCCTGACCTGCGGAGTGAGAGCAAAGGTCCCTTGCTCCCCCGCTGCCCGAAGAATCGCCCAAAGCGTCATATAACGCTCCGGCTATGCCCCTACCAGCCCGTTCGATGGCCCGCGCGAATTAGACTGGCCGGGTGACCGTGGTCGAATCCGTCCTTTCCCGGACGCCGGAGCCGTTCCGATCCGTGCTGATCAAGCACCGTGAACTGCTGAAGTTCGGGATCGTCGGCGGCACGACGTTCCTCGTCGACAACGGCGTCTGGTACCTGCTGAAGCTCAGCGTGCTGGAGTCGAAGCCGACCACCGCGAAGGCGATCGCGATCATCGTCGCGACGATCGTGTCGTACATCCTCAACCGCGAATGGTCCTTCCGGACCCGCGGCGGCCGCGAGCGGCATCACGAGGCGGCGCTCTTCTTCGTGATCAGCGGGATCGCCGTGGTGGTCAACCTGATCCCGCTGTACACCTCGCGCTACATCTTCGATCTCGAAGTACCGCACGTGACGCGGTTCGTCCAGGAGTTCGCGGACTTCACGAGCGGGTCGATCATCGGCATGCTCCTGGCGATGTTCTTCCGCTTCTGGGGTTTCAAGAAGTGGGTCTTCCCGGATGAGCTGGGGAAACGCCGTCGTGACAGCGACGAGCCGGACGAAGACGTCATCCCGCTCCCTTAAGTACTTGCCAAAAGACATGTGATTGCCTAGGGTCATCCATGTCAACGTTCCTTCACTGATGACGCCGGCCGGGTTCGTACGGTCGAGCGGGACGAATTCGAGGTGATCGCCAAGCGCGAAGAGGACCGCATCCGGTTCGGATGACGGTTGAGCCTTTTCCCGTCTTGGCGGGGATGCCGGGGCTGCTTTCGCAAGCAGCGCTCCGCGTCCTTCGCGTTCCCTCGTTTCTTCCAGTGAATGGACCTCTTTCTTGAGCACCGCTCTCGGCGCGCCTCCGCGCGTCCAAAACACCCTTGCCCTCGTCGGGCTCTTCGCCGCCGTGTTCCTGGCGATGCTCGACACCCAGGTCATCGCGACCGCCCTACCGCGCATGGTCGGCGAACTCGGCGGCGCCGCGTCGTTCGCCTGGGTCACCACCGCCTACCTGCTGGCCGGCAGCGTCAGCGCGCCCGTCTACGGAAAACTCGGTGACCTCTTCGGCCGCAAACGCGTCGTTCTCGCCGCGATCGCGTTGTTCGTCCTCGGCTCCCTCGCCTGCGCGCTCGCGCCGACGATGCCGCTGCTGATCGCCGCCCGCGTCCTGCAGGGCATCGGCTCCGGCGGCCTGTTCGTCACGGTCGCCGCGATCATCGGCGAACTGTTCCCCGGTCGCGACGGCGCCCGCTATTTCGCCTGGTTTTCGATCTGTTTCGCCGGCTCCTCGCTGGCGGGCCCGGTCGTCGGCGGGGTGCTGACCGACCTCGCGGGCTGGCGGTCGATTTTCCTGGTCAACGTGCCGATCGGGCTGGTCGCCCTCGTCGCCGTCGCGCGCTTCCTCCGGCTCGAACGACGACGGACGACCGCACCGTTCGACTTCGCCGGCATCGTCACCCTGTCCGGCGCGATCGTCGGACTGACCCTGGCGACGCCGCTGTCCGCGTCGATCGGCGCCGTGCTGCTCGTCGCTTTCCTGCTCATCGAGCGCCGGGCGGCCGAACCGATCATCCCGCTCCGGCTGTTCCGCGCCAGGATGTTCAGCCTGAGCGTGCTCGCCAGTGCCGCGGCCGGGTTCGTCTTCCTGGGTTCGGTCAACTACCTGGCGCTCTTCCTGCAGACCGCGGGCGGCGCCGGTCCCGCGGAAGCCGGGCTCCTGCTGCTGCCGATGACGCTCGCGGTCGCCGCGTCGTCGATGGTCGCCGGCCGGATCATCGCCAAGACCGGCGCCTACCGCTGGGCACCGATCCTCAGCATGACGCTCGGCCTCGCCGCCGCCCTCGCGATGTCCACAATGGACGAATCGACGCCGTTGCCGCTCGTCGTCGCCTATCTCGTCGTGTTCGGCTCGGCCGCGGGGCTCAACATGCAGGTGCTCTCCATGGCCGCCCAGCAGAACGTCCCCCGCACCGACCTCGGCGCCGTTTCGGCGACCGTCGGCTTCCTGCGTTCCCTCGGCACCACGGCCGGGCTGACCGTTTTCGGCGCGGTGTTCACGAGTGCGTTCGGCACCGACAGTCCCGCCGGCTATGCCTCCGCGCTCAACGGCGTGTTCTGGGTGATGGTCCCCGCCCTCGTGATCGGCCTCGCCGCCGCCCTTTTCCTGCCGCGCGTCCCGCTGCGGCGCCACCACTAAGGAGTTTTCGATGATTCTCGTTCTCGGTTCCACCGGCAAAATCGGCCGCGAACTCGTTCCCATGCTGCTGGACAGGGGCGCTCGCGTACGCGCGCTGACCCGTGATCCCGCCCGAGCCCGCCTCGATCCGCGCGCCGAAGTCGCCGCAGGCGATCTCGACGCCTTCGATCCCGCGCTGCTCGACGGCGTCGATCGCGTCTTCATCCTCACTTCCGGGCACGGCTCGGACGGTCTCGCCCAGGAACGCGCGGTGGTCAAGGCGGCCACCGGCGTCGACCGGCTCGTCAAGCTCTCCACCACCGGTGTCCATTTCGGACAGCCGGATCCGCTCTCCTCGATGCACGCCGCGGCCGAGGAGGCCGTCCGCGAGGCCGGGCCGGACTGGACGATCCTGCGTCCCGGCACGTTCATGGACAACCGGTTCGCCTGGCTGCACGCCGTGCGCGGCGACGGTGTCATCCGGGTCCCGGAAGGCGATCCGGCGTCCGCGCTGGTGCACGTCCGCGACATCGCCGAAATCGCCGCGACCGTGCTGACCACCGACGGGCACGCGGGCAAGACGTATCCGATCACCGGGGGCGAGGCCCTCACGACGCGACAGCAGGTCGAGATCCTGGGCGACGTCCTCGGACGTCAGCTGACCTACGTCGAAGAGCCCGAAGCCGACGCCCGCGCCCGGATGCTCGGGTACGGCTGGCCCGCTTCGAGCGTCGACGGGCTCTTCGAGCTCAAACGGCAGTCCGCCGGGAACGAGGAGATCGTGTTCGGCACCGTCCGCGAACTCCTCGGCCGGGCACCGCTCACGTTCGCCGACTGGGCTCGCGAGCACGCCGCCGCCTTCGCCTGACCTGCGGAAAGAGAGCAAGGGACCTTTGCTCCCGTTAGTTAGTGCACTAACGAACGCTAGCAAAGGTCCCTTGCTCCCCCGCCTGGGCCGAAAGGGTTAATGACTTGGGCGGAACCCCGCGATACGCGACACTCATCGGGCGTTTAATTCTCGCCGGTCCGCTGTCCGGACCACGCGTTGTCCGCGACCGGCCCTCTCGTTAGCGTGCCGCGTCGGGGAGACAGGGGGAGAACCGGATGAACGAACGCCTTCGCGTGCTCGTGGTCGACGACCATCCATTGTTCCGATTCGGGGTGTGCACACTGCTCGCCAACGAACCACAGATCGACGTGGTCGGTGAGGCCGCGAGCGGGGCACACGCGATCAGCGCGGCGAGTGCCCTCGTGCCGGACGTCGTGGTCATGGACCTGCACCTGCCCGACCTCAGCGGCGCCGAAGCGACCCGGCACATCGTCGCCGAACAGCCCGACGTCGGCGTGCTCATGCTGACGATGGCGGACGAAAGCGAATCCGTTTTCTCCGCGATGCGAGCCGGAGCCCGCGGATATCTGCTGAAAGACGCCGAACCCGACGAAATCATTCGCGCCGTTCACGCGGTGGCAAGGCGCGAAGCGATCTTCGGGCCAGATATCGCGACGCGGGTTCTCGGCTTCTTCAACCACTCCCAGCCGAGCGCGGACACGGTGTTCCCGGAACTGACCGTCCGCGAACGAGAGGTCCTCTCGCTCATCGCCGGCGGGCGCAGCAACACCGCCATCGCCAGCACCCTGTGTCTCAGCCCGAAAACCGTGCGGAACCACATTTCCAACGTGTTCAGCAAACTCCACGTCACGGACCGCGCCGAAGCGATCGTGCGCGCCCGCGAAGCCGGGCTGGGTCGCTGAATAGCGAGTCGGCCATTTAAGTCCGTGAAGGCCTCCTTCCCTACCTTGAGAGCAGGGTCCCGGCAAAGTCGCAGAGTTGCTGGTCAGTGCGGCTCTTGGTGGTTCGGATGTGGCATCGCTGATGCCTGTGGGGTGCGAGTGTGGAGGATTTGGGACGGTGAAGGTCCCAAATCCTCCACACTCGAGGTGTACCGGGTTCAGGGGCATGTCCCTGAAGTTCTGTTGATCAAGCTTCGCAACCGGGTGCGGCCCCGTGTCCACGAAGGAATTGGGGCACTCAACGTCCTGATTCCTTCATAGACGTCGGCCTGCGCCATGACGAAGAGGTCCCCGACCTGCAGCATCCCGACTTCGAAGGCCCCCTTCCTGTACGCAGGCGCAAGGAAGGGGGCCTTCATGTACTTACCGAGCTACACCGCTCGGCCGGTGTTGAAGTCGGTGGCGTCGACGACGGACGCGGGAGCGTCGTGCACCGGCTTGGCACCCTTGGGGGCCTTCTTCCGTCGTGCCAGCTTGTTCTCCAGCCACGACGCGAACCAGCTCAGGATCAGGTTCAGCACGATGAAGATGATCGCGATGACGATCAGCGTCGGGATCGTGTTGCCGTAGAGACCGGTGAGCGGTCCGGAACTGCGGATCAGCTCGTCGAAGCCGATCGTCAGCTGACCGGCCAGCGCGGTGTCCTTGAGGATGACCACCAGCTGGCTGACCAGCGCGGGCAGCATCAGGGTGACCGCCTGCGGCAGCAGCACGGTCATCATGATCTGGGTCTTGCGCATGCCCAGCGCGGACGCGGCCTCGCCTTGGCCCTTGGGCAGCGACAGGATGCCCGCGCGGAACACCTCGGCCATGACGGAACCGTTGTAGAGCACCAGACCGGTCACCGCGGCGAACAACGGCCGGATCTCCGAGTCGATGCCGGTGTAGAACGCGTAGAAGGCTGCCGCGAAGACCATCAGCAGCAGAACCGGGATGGCACGGAAGAACTCGACGATGGCGCCGACCGGGACCCGGATCCACTTGTGCTCGGACAGCCGCCCGATGCCGAGCAGCGCCCCGATCGGCAGCGCGATCACGATCGACAGCCCAGCCGCCTTCAGCGTGTTGAGCAGACCGGGGAGCAGGAACTGCGTCCACGTCGCACCATCGACGAAGGGCTTCCAGAGAGCTCCAGCCCACTGCCCCTTTTCGTCGAAGCCCACGTAGATGGCGTAAACGACCAAAGCCAGAACGAGGACGAAGAGCACGCTGTAGAGCCCGTTGCGCACCTTGGCCTTCGGGCCCGGGATGTCGTAGAGAACGGTCTGCGCGCTCATCGCTTGACCTCGACCTTCTTGGCGACCCAGCCCAGCAACAGGCCGAGGGGGAGGACCAGGATGACGAACCCGACGGCGAAGACGAGGAAGACCAGCAGCAGTGAGTCGGACTCGTTCTCGATCATGTCCGACATCAGCAGCGAGGCCTCGGCGACACCGATGATCGCCGCGACGGTGGTGTTCTTCAGCAGGGCGATCATGACGTTCGCCAGCGGCGCGATCACCGACCGGAAGGCTTGCGGCAGCACGATCAGCGTCAGCACCTGGGTGAAGCCGAGTCCCAGTGCGCGGGCGGCTTCGGCCTGACCGACGGGGACGGTGTTGATACCCGACCGCAGCGATTCACAGACGAACGTGGCGGTGTAGGCGACGAAGCCGAGGATCGCGAGCCGGAAGGCGTTGTCCTCCAACGACGTCGTCGACTCCGACGAGGCCAGGTTGAGTCCCAAGGTGGAGGACAGTCCCAGCGACGTGAAGACGATGATCACCGTCAGCGGGGTGTTCCGGAAGATGTTGACGTAGGCGGTGCCGAACGCCCGCATGATCGGAACCGGGCTCACCCGCATCCCCACCAGGATCGTCCCCCAGATCAGGGAGCCGATCGCGGAGAAGAAGGTGAGCTTGATCGTCATCCAGAAGGCGCCGAGCAAGTCGTAATTGGGATTGTCGAGGAAATCGAACAAGGTGCTCAACCCAGCCTCGGTATGGGAACGGTGCGCCGCGGTACACGGCGCACCGTTCGATTCCTTTGGTTCAGCGGCTCAGCGAGCCAGGTGTCAGGAGATGGCCGGGGGCTCGGGGATCTTGTAGCCCGACGGACCGACGTTCTTCTCCAGAGCGGCCTTCCACGCGCCGTCCTGCTGCATCTTCTTGATGGCGTTGTTGATCGCGGTGACGCTCTCGGCGTCGTCCTTCTTCAAGCCGATGCCGTACTTCTCGTCGGTGAAGCCCTTGCCGACCAGCTTCAGCTTGCCGGGCTGCTGCGCGGCGTAGCCGGCGAGGATGACGTCGTCGGTGGTCATCGCGTCGACGGTCTTGTTGAGCAGCGAGGTAACGCAGTCGGTGTACTTGCCGCGCTCTTCGAGCTGAACTTCCTTGGCGTACTTTTCCTTGACGTTCTGCGCCGGGGTCGAACCCTTGACCGAGCAGAGCTTCTTGTTGCCGGTCAGCGACTCCGGGCCGGTGATGTCGGTGCTGTCGGAACGCACCAGCAGGTCCTGGTGGGCGATGAAGTACGGGCCCGCGAAGGAGACCTCGTTCTTGCGCTTGTCGGTGATCGAGTAGGTGGCGACGATGAAGTCGACCTCACCCTTCTTGATCAGGTCCTCGCGCTGCGCGGACTGCGCTTCCTTCCAGGTGATCCCCGACTCTTCGACACCGAGCTCCTTGGCGATGTACTTCGCCACGTCGACGTCGAACCCGGCGTAGGTGCCGTCGGCCTGCTTCTGGCCGAGGCCGGGCTGGTCGAACTTGATGCCGATGGTCAGCTTCTTGTCGTTCTTGGCCTTCGCCACCACGTTCTTGGCGCCGCTGGAGCCGCTGCCGGCGTCCGACCCGCCGCCGCCACAGGCGGAGAGGGCGAGACCGGCCGCCACGACGGCCGCGCTCATTCGCAGAACTCGGTTCAACCGCATTCTTCTCAGTTTCCTTCCGAATCTTGTCCAGCCATACCGGCCGGCGGGGAAGTCCTTAGCGTCTGTTGGTGAACCCGCGTCCGCGATCGACGTCGGCAGGACGCTGCCTGATCTTCCACGTCACGTGGTCGATCAGGGCGTCCTGCCACCGCGATAGCGGGGCCTTCGGCCGGGGCGGGTTCACGCATGTGGTCCCTTTTCGAGGTGAGTCTTCAGCTCCGCCAACAGGCGCTTAGTGGGTAAGGATCTTGCCGAGGAAGTCCTTCGCCCGGTCGGTCTTGGGCTTGGTGAAGAACTCGTCCGGGGTGGAGTCCTCGACGATCTCGCCGTCGGACATGAAGACCACCCGGTTCGCCGCGCGCCGCGCGAAGCCCATCTCGTGGGTGACGACGAGCATCGTCATCCCGTCCTTCGCGAGCGTGGTCATGACGTCGAGGACCTCCTGGACCATTTCCGGGTCCAGCGCCGAGGTCGGCTCGTCGAACAGCATCACCTTGGGGCGCATCGCCAGCGCGCGGGCGATCGCCACCCGCTGCTGCTGTCCGCCGGAGAGCTGCGCCGGGTACTTGTCGGCCTGGTTGGCGATGCCGACGCGCTCGAGCAGGTCCATCGCGGTCTTGCGGGCTTCGGCCGAGTTGACCTTGCGGACCTTCATCGGCGCGAGCATGACGTTCTCGACGATCGTCTTGTGCGCGAACAGGTTGAACGACTGGAACACCATGCCGACGTCGGCGCGCAGCGCGGCCAGCGCCTTTCCTTCGGCGGGCAGCGGAACGCCGTCCACCGCGATCTCGCCGGAGTTGATGGGCTCCAGCCGGTTGATCGCCCGGCACAGCGTCGACTTGCCAGACCCGGACGGCCCGAGCACGACCACGACCTGCCCACGCGGCACCTCGAGGTTGATGTCCTTGAGCACGTGCAGGTCGCCGAAGTACTTGTTCACGGCGGCCGCCTTGATCATCGGCGCCGCCACCTCCGCGGTCATCTGGCCTCCAGGAGCGTTCGTTTGCAGGGGACTGCGGGGTCAGGCACCACGCGATGGCGGAAACCTACTCCCGTCGGACCGCTTGTAAAGGCGGCTTGACCAATACTTAGGGTTTCAAGTCCGTATCGTTCCAAGCCGCCGGACGGCCCCGATCCACGCCCGCCCGGCGCTGATCAGCCTAGACAAGGCCGGGATATCCCGTAACCGGGGTCACAGGGAATCTGTGACGCATCGTGACCATTACCGCCTGCGGTGGGGTCGTCACTGGGCCGGACGGCCGATCGGTACGGGGAGCGCCCGGGGTGACTCACCCCATAGAGTCGTTCTTCAGTCGTCGCGGTGCGGGGATGGCGGGGAAGGGAAAACACGGGTGCGGGTACTGCTGGTGGAGGACGACGACCGGGTCGCGGGCGCGCTGACGCCCGCGCTGACCCGTCGCGGTCTGACGATCAAACGCCTCGCCTCCGGGGCCGGGGTGCTCGACCTGGTGCACGAGGTCGACGTCGTACTGCTCGACCTCGGCCTTCCCGACATCGACGGGATCGTGCTGTGCCGCCGGATCCGGGCGGTCAGCGATGTGGCGGTGATCGTCGTTTCGGCGCGGGGAGAGGTCGACGACCGGATCCAGGGCTTGCGATCCGGCGCCGACGACTACCTGGTCAAGCCCTACGACGTCGACGAACTCGTCGCCCGCGTCGAAGCCGTGCGCCGCCGCCGGGGCGAACGCCCGGCTGGACCCGAACCGGCGGGGGTCATTCGGGCGGGTGATGTCTCGGTCGATATCGGACGGCACGAGGTCCACGTGGACGGGCAGCCGGTTTCGTTGTCGCGCAAGGAGTTCCAGGTACTCGCGCTGGTGGTCACCGCCCGCGGCGCGGTCTGCGCCCGCGACCACGTGCTGAACGAGGTCTGGGGCCACCGCGGTCCCGCGGAGAGCCGCTCGCTCGACGTCCACGTCGCCACTTTGCGGACCAAACTGGGCAGGCCCGCGCTGATCGAGACCGTCCGCGGCGTGGGGTACCGCCTCGGCGGCGCCTACGGCCCGGAAGAGGGCTGAGCCGGTGCGCGTCCGGCTGCAGGCGATCGTGCTGACCCTGGTCGCGGCGCTCGTGTTCGGCCTCGGCATCCCGCTCGCGCTCAGCGTGGCGGCCAGTGTGCAGCTCGACCTCTTCCTCGACCGGCTGACCGACACTTCCCGGTTCGCCTCGCTGGCCCAGCGCCCGCTGGTGGAGAACCGGCCGGACCTGATCGAGGACGAACTCCGCCGCTACACCGAGGTCTACGGGGTCCCGGTGGTGATCGCCGATCAGGACGGCGAGGGTGTGGCCAGCGCGCTCGGCGAACCCGGACAGGCAGCCCGGATCAACCTCAAGGACCCCGTCATCGCCTCGCATCTGCAGCAGGCGCTGGCGGGACGGCGCTCGGAACCCGGCCCGCTGCTGATGCCCTGGCGGACCGAGCCGCTGGTGCTCGCCGAGCCGATCCTGATCGACGGCGAGGTGCGGGGCGCGGTGATCACCCTGTCTTCGACCGAGAAGGCCCGTACCGAACTGTTGTGGTGGTGGGCGCTCATCGCGGCGGGCGCCGTGCTGGCGTTCGGGCTCGCGCTGCTGGTCGCGGTGCCGGTGGTGCGCTGGATCCTGCGCCCGGTCCGCCGCCTCGACGACGCCACCGGTGCCCTCGTCGCCGCCGTGGTCAGCGGCCGCGAGGTCGAGCGGGTGGGCGAGTCGGGCGGTCCGCCGGAACTGCGGCAGCTCGAACGGTCCTTCGACCGGATGGCCGCGAGTGTCGACGAGGCGCTTTCGGCGCAGCGCGCGTTCGTCGCCGACGCCTCCCACCAGCTGCGGAACCCGTTGACCGCGTTGAAGATCCGGCTCGGCAACCTCGACGGGCACGTCGACGACGACCTGGCGGCGGCGGACCTCGAAGCCGCCGTCGTCGACGCGCGAAGGCTCAACCAGATCCTCGACGAACTCCTCTCGCTGGCCCGTGCCGAGGCTTCCGGGGGCGAACTGGTGCCGGTCGAAATCGACGAAGTGGTGGGTGCCAGGGTCGCCGACTGGACCGTGGTCGGCGCGACGCGCGACGTCTCACTGGTCTCGTCCGGGCTGGGCGGCGGGCTGCGGGTGCTCACCCCGGCCCGCGGCCTGGAGGTGGTGCTCGACGCGCTGCTCGACAACGCGCTCAAGTTCACCGAGCCGGGGACCGAGGTCACCGTCACTGTCACCGTCGAGGACGGGAAGGTGGACATCGCCGTCCGTGACCACGGGCCCGGCCTGCTCGACGACGAACTCGACCGCGCGGCGGACCGGTTCTGGCGCAGCGCCGCGCATCAGAACGTGCCGGGGTCCGGCCTCGGCCTGGCGATCGTCACGGAGATCATGGTCCGCTCGGGCGGTTCGCTGCGGCTCGGCTCGCCTGAGGGCGGCGGACTCGAAGTGACCGTGACCCTGCCCGTCGTCAGTCCTTGAGGGAACGGAAGTACCGCAACGCGCCGGGATGCAGCGGCAGGGGAGCGGTCTCGATGGCCGGGTGGACGTCGATCGACAGCGCGGCCCCGGCCGCCTTGACCAGTTGGCCCCGCGCCTCGAACAGCCCGCGGACCAGTGCTTCGGCGACGTCGTCGGACATAGAGGTGGGGACGACCAGGAAGTTCGGCAGGACGACGGTGGTCACCGGCTCCGCGAGGTTGTAGGCCGTCACCGGGATGGTCGCCGTGCGGTATACCGGGCTGCTGGCCCGCAGGTTGTCCGCGAGGTCGGTGATGTCGAGCAACCGCAGGCCGACCGTCTGCACCCGCTCCGTGATCGAGGGCGTCGGCAGCCCACCGGACCAGATGACGGCGTCGATCTGACGGTTCTCCAGCGCGGGCAGCGCCTCGTTGAGCCCGAGGTTGCGCTGATCGACCGCGCCGGTCAGACCGGACGCTGCCAGCAACTGCTTCGACAGGTACTCGACACCGGAGTCCGGCGAGCCGATCGCGACCTTGCGCCCGCGCAGCTGGGCGAACGACCTGATCGGCGAGTCGGCCCGGACGATGACGTGCAGATAGTCGTCGTGCACGCGGGCGAGCGCGGCCAGCCCGGCCGTGTTCTCGGTGGCGACGTCCGCGGCGACGAACGCGACGTCGGCCCGCCCCGAGCGCACCCGGGTGATGTTGTCCGGCGAGCCCTCGGTTTCCTGGATCTCGGGCCGCTCGGTGTCCAGCTGGGCGGCCCACGCGTCGGCCAGCGCCTCGGCGAGCTTGTCGTACACACCGCCGTCGAGCCCCGCCGCGATCCGCACCCGCGTCCCGGACAGATCCGGCCCGCACCCGGCGACCAGGGCGCAGGCCACGGCGATCACCACCGCCAGCACCCCTGGTCTCCTCATGAGGGTCGATCGTGCCATGGAACCCCGCCCGCGTACCCTCGAAGGCGAGATGAGCGCGCGCACATACCAGATCCGCACCTTCGGCTGCCAGATGAACGTGCATGACTCCGAACGTCTTGCCGGGCAGCTCGAGGACGCCGGCTACGTACCGGGTGACGGCGAGACCACACCCGACCTGATCGTGTTCAACACCTGCGCCGTGCGGGAGAACGCGGACAACAAGCTGTACGGCACCCTGGGGCATATCCGGCCGCAGAAGACCGCGAAGCCGGGCATGCAGATCGCCGTCGGCGGCTGCCTCGCGCAGAAGGACCGCGGCGAGATCGTCAAACGCGCGCCCTGGGTCGACGTCGTGTTCGGCACGCACAACATCGGCGCGCTGCCGACGCTGCTGGAACGCGCGCGGCACAACGCCGAGGCCGAGGTCGAGATCCTCGAAGCACTCGAAACCTTCCCCTCGACGCTGCCTGCCCGCCGTGAGTCCGCGTACGCGGGCTGGGTGTCGATTTCGGTGGGCTGCAACAACACCTGCACCTTCTGCATCGTGCCCGCGTTGCGTGGCAAGGAGCGAGACCGCCGCCCCGGCGAGATCCTGGCCGAGGTCGAGGCGCTCGTCGCCGAAGGCGTGCTCGAAGTGACCCTGCTCGGCCAGAACGTGAACTCCTACGGCGTCGAATTCGGCGACCGGCTCGCGTTCGGGAAGCTGCTGCGCGCCTGCGGCTCGGTGGAAGGCCTGGAGCGCGTCCGGTTCACCTCACCGCATCCGGCGGCGTTCACCGAGGACGTCATCGACGCGATGGCCGAGACACCGAACGTATGCCACCAGCTGCACATGCCGCTGCAGTCCGGCTCGGACCGGGTGCTGCGCGAGATGAAGCGGTCCTACCGCTCGGCGCGCTACCTCAAGATCCTCGACCGCGTGCGCGAATCGATGCCCGACGCCGCGATCACCACCGACATCATCGTCGGCTTCCCCGGCGAGACCGAGGAAGACTTCCAGGCCACGCTCGACGTCGTCGCGCAGGCCCGGTTCTCCAGCGCGTTCACCTTCCAGTACTCGATCCGGCCCGGAACGCCGGCCGCCGAGATGGACGGGCAGCTGCCGAAGGAGGTCGTGCAGGAGCGCTACGAACGGCTCGTGAAGCTGCAGAACGACATCTCCTGGGAAGAGAACAAGAAGGTCGTCGGCCGTCGCGTCGAGCTGCTGGTCGCCTCCGGCGAGGGCCGCAAGGACACCGAGACGCACCGGATGAGCGGCCGCGCCCGTGACGGCAGGCTCGTCCACTTCGCGCCGACGGGCCCGCTGGTGGACCGCGCCGTGCGACCGGGCGACGTCGTCGAGACCGTCGTGACCTACGGCGCCCCGCACCACCTCGTCGCGGACGGCGATCTGCTGTCGCACCGCCGGACGAAGGCGGGCGACAACTCCGAGGCCGGGCTCCGGCCGAAGACCAACGGCGTGACGCTGGGCCTGCCGGGCTTCGGCGCCCCGGCCGTCGCGCCGGAACCGGTGAGCGGATGTGCGCTGTGACCGAACCGAAGATCGACGAACTCGCCGCCGAGATCGACGAGGTGGGTGAACGCGCGGCCAAGACGATCGAGCTGGGCAGGCGCGGATTCTCCATCGCCGTGCTGGTGTTCGTGCTGCTGGTGGCCCAGCTGCTGCCCTGGGTCGGCGACCACGCCGGCTGGGAAGTGCTGCTCGGCCGCGGCGGCGGGATCCCGCAGCTGTTCGCCGCGACCTCCACCGGGATCGGGGTGTTCGCCTCCGCCGTCGCGCTGGTGACGCGCCGCTGGTGGCTGGCCTGGGTCTGCGCCGCGGGCGGCTGGTTCGCCTCGGTCGACGGTCTGCTCGCGATCTGGTCGCAACAGTCCTCATACGCGACCGGCGCGGCCGGTGGCGGTCCGGGCGTCGGGCTGATCGTCGCCTGGATCGCCACCGTCGCGCTGGCCGTCTACTGGATGCGGGCGGCTTTCTCGCGCAGCTAGCCGACGCGCAAGGTGAGGTTGCTGGACGTGTAGGCACTCGCGTACAACGACGTTTCGGGGTGGTAAGCCCGCAGCGTGATCACCGCGCTGAAGGAGAAGCTGAGCCTCAGGGAGAACGTCGAGTTGGGCCGGCAGGTGGTGTCGGCGATGTTCACCCACACACTGCCCTGAAGCTGCTGCACGATGATCGCCTCGAGGCTGTCCGTCCCGTCGGACCGGGTTCCGCCGTCGACCTGCAGGTTCCCCTTGAGGGTGACCTTTTCGTTGACCTTGGCCTGATTCTTGCTGAGCGAGGCGTCGAGTTTGACCTTCTTCTTGCTGCTTTCGGGAGAGGCCGGGACCGGTGCCGGAGAACCGATCGCGGATGCGGCCGGAGCGAGCCCGGCCACCAGAGCACAACTGATCGCCAGGGCGGCGAGCGCCCGGCGTACTGGGGGAATCAGTGTCTGGTTCATGATCGAAGTTGAGCACGGTTGAGCGCGGAGAGCGCCCGAATACGCACTAATGAGCGACACGTCCCTCCACAGTGGAGCTACCGCCGGGCAGTGAAAGACCTCGCGGGGTCCAGAGCCGCGACGGTGGCGCGTGAATACCTCCTTGCCTCGGCTCAGCCTCATCCGGCTCTTGATTGTCCATAAGGGACACTTTTCGAGACATATTGAGAGGTAACCCAAACGTGGCGTGCCCCGGCGTGGGTCCGGACCGGCCGACGGGAGCGGGGACGGCGACTGGTCTGTCCACAAAGGACTCTATTTGCAAGGGTAAGTGTCCAACTTGGGCGGTATGCGTGGTTTCGCGAGCGGGTCGTGAGTGCGAAGTAGGGTTCTATTGAGGGGTAAGGCAAAGGTGGCGTGGTGGGTGGTAGGTCCGTGAAGGCCTCCTTGAGGGACTCTGGGTCCCTCAAGGGGGCTTTCACGGACTTCAAGACGGGACGTTGATGTCACAGCCGTCCCACTGTCACCAGGGATCACGCCTGACGGTAGTGAAGGGCTCCTTCACTACTGTCAGCGTAGGCAAGGAAGCCTTCACCACCAGGGAAACGCGTAGGCAGCAGCGACCACAGCCCGCGACACGACACGTTTGACTTACCCCTCAATAACCCTAATTAGCACTCACGACCCCCTTCGAAACCGTAAATATAGGCATCAATCGGACATGAAGTCGTCCAGTGGTGTCCCCTGTGGACAGTCAAGGACGCCCCACTGTCTCAGTGGGGCGTCCTTGATTGCGACCAGTCCGCGAAGGCCTCCTTCGCTACCTTCAGGGTAGGGAAGGGGACCTTCACGTCAGCGAGGCGATCACGCCATGTTTGCCTTACCCCTCAATAAGTGCCCGGTTTGGGTGGCTTGCCCGGTTTTGCGAGCGGGTCGTGAGTGATTTGGGTCGTTCTAACCCTCATTACCACTCACGACCCCGCGCAGAAATGTGCATAAAGACATCAATCGGACACTCGATCGCCCGATGGTGTCACTTGTGGACACTGCAGCTTCGCCGACGTCCAGAATCAGGCCTGCACGCGTAAGGCGGGTGCTGAGTGAAGCCTCGGTCGCTCAGCGGTCCGCGATGGCCGCTTCCGCCGCCTCGAGCCACTCACGCCACTGCGCGGCCTGCTCGTCGGCCTTCTTCGCGCGCCGCTCGTCGCCCGCCGCACGGGCCTTCGCCGCCTGCGACTCGAACTGCTCGACCCGCTCGCGGAACTGCGCCGCCCTGGCCTGCGCCTCCGGGTCGGTCCGCCGCCACTTGCTGTCCTCGGCCGACTTGATCGCGTCCTGCACGGCCTTGAGTCGTCCGTCGAGCTCGCGGATGCGCTCGCGCGGGACCTTGCCGATCTCGTCCCACTGATCCTGGATGCGCCGCATGTGCTGCTTCGCCGCTTCGAGGTTCGCCGCGGGGTCGATCTTCTCGGCCTCGACGAGCAGCTCTTCCTTCTGCTGCGCGTTGGTCGCGAACTCGGCGTCGCGCTCGGAGAACACCGCGGACCGCCGAGCGAAGAACTTGTCCTGCGCGGCGCGGAAACGCTGCCAGAGCGCCTCGTCGCTGTCCTTGGGGGCGCGACCGGCGGCCTTCCACTCGGTCATCAGATCCTTGTAGCGGCCCGCGGTCTCGCCCCAGTCCGACGATTCCGACAGCGTCTCGGCTTCGGCGATCAGCTCTTCCTTGCGCTGCTTGGCCCCGGCCCGCTGCTTGTCCAGTTCGGCGAAATGCGACCCACGGCGCCGGTTGAACGCCTCGCGCGCCTTGGAGAACCGCTTCCACAGCTCGTCGTCGGTCTTGCGGTCGACGCCCTTGACGGTCTTCCACTCGTCCAGGATCGCGCGCAGCCGGTCGCCGGCGGACTTCCACTGGGTCGACTCGGCGGCGAGTTTCTCGGCTTCGTCGGCGAGGGCCTGCTTGCGGACGACCGCGGCGGCGCGGGCCTCTTCACGCTCCTGCTTGGCCGAGGCCAGTGCCTTTTCGGCGTGGGCGATGACCTGCTCGATACGGCTGCTCAGCGCGGCGATGTCGCCGACGACGGCGGCTTCGGCGAGGCCGTCGCGCAGCTGCGTGGCGGTCGACAGCGCGTGCTTCGGATCGCCCGCGCCGGATTCCAGCCGCGTCTCCAGCAGCTCGACCTCGGTACGCAGGTCGTCGAACCGGCGCGCGTAGTGGAGCAGACCCTCGTCCGGGCTCCCGGCCTGCCAGACCCCGACCGCGCGTTCGCCGTCGGGCGTGTTGACGTACACCGTGCCTTCGTCGTCGACCCTGCCCCAAGCGGACGGGGTGGGCTCGGCCGGCGGCACGGGGGGTGCGGGGTGTCCGCCACCGAGCGCGTGCGGTACCGGGTGCGGAGCCGGGGTACCGGTGGACGTGTTCTCCTGGGCCATCGCAGGCTCCTTATCGCCTGTACGCCCGCTGGCGCGGGCGCCCCGCCTAGCGGCGGGGCCGGGTAATGCGTTGCCGTCTTGCTTCGGGGGTATCAACCCCTTGCGGCATTCAAGCAGCTCAGCGTCCACCGTGGAACCGGATGAACCACCAGAGGGCAGTGATCCTACTTCCGGAGGACGTTCCGTGGCGGTCGGTTGCGGGCGGCTTCTGGCGGGGAAGGTAACGTCGGCGGCCGTGATCCGCCGTGTCGCCGTGCTCCCGCAACCCCCACTTCTCATTCCCGAACTAGCCGCCGGAGCGGCGGATGAGGGCGCCGAGCTGCGCGAAGCATGCCTTCAAGCCGTGGAGCGCCTGGCTGGCGCTTCGCTGGACTGGGTCGTCGTCGGCGCGGCCGCGGGCGCACCTGAAGTGCCGGAACACGCGAGCGGCTCCTTCCGCGGTTTCGGCGTCGACGTCGGCGTCTCACTCAGCCGGGTGACAGCCGCGGAAACCGAGCTGCCGTTGCCCGCACTCGTGGCGGGCTGGCTGCGTGAGCAGGCGAACGCGTCATCCGTCCGCGTCCACCTCGTCGATCCCGCCGCCCCGGCCGAGCACTGTGCGCTGGTCGGCCGTGAGCTGGGGGAGCCGGCCGCGGTACTCGTCCTCGGCGACGGTTCGAGCAGGCACGGCCCTCGTTCCCCCGGCGGTGAGGACGAACGCGCGGAGGGGTTCGACGCCGGGATCCGCGACGCGCTGGCCAAAGCCGACACCGGCGCGCTCGCCGCGCTCGACCCCGCCCTCGCCGCCGAACTCGGAGCGGGCGGCCGCGCCCCCTGGCAGGTCCTCGCCGGGCTGGCGGCCGACGGAGACTGGGCCGCCGACGTGCTCTACTCGGCCGCGCCGTTCGGCGTCGGCTACCACGTCGCCGTCTGGGAGCACGCGTGATCCGGCCGGTCGCGGTCGTCGGGCCCACGGCGACCGGGAAGACCGCGCTGGCGGTCGAACTCGCGCTCACGCTCGGCGGCGAGGTGATCAACGCCGACGCGCTGCAGCTGTACCGCGGGATGGACATCGGGACGGCCAAGGCGACCGCCGAAGAGCGGCGAGGCGTGCCGCATCACCTGCTGGACGTCCTCGACGTCACCGAGACGGCCTCCGTGGCCGCGTACCAGCGCGACGCGCGCCGGTGCGTCGAAGAACTCCTCGACGCGGGCCGCGTGCCGATCCTCACCGGCGGGTCCGGGCTCTACATCCAGGCCGTGCTCGACGAGCTCAAGTTCCCGGGCACCGATCCCGCCGTACGCGCGCGGTTGACCGCCGAGGCCGACGAGATCGGCGCTGCCGCGATGCACGCCCGGCTCACCGGACTGGACCCGATCGCCGCCACGGCGATCCTGCCGACCAACACCCGCCGCATCGTGCGCGCGCTGGAGGTCATCGAGATCACCGGGGAACCGTTCTCGGCGAATCTGCCGAAACCGGGGCCCGCGCGCTACGGCACGGTCATGATCGGCGTGGATCGCGAACCCGGCGAACTCGACGCCCGCGTCGACCGGCGGGTGGAGATCATGTTCGAAGCCGGTCTCGTCGACGAAGTCCGGACTCTGCTGGGGCAAGGGCTTCGTGACGGGCTCACCGCGTCGAGGGCGCTGGGCTACCAACAGGTGATCGCCGCACTCGACGGTGACGGTGACTTCGCGGCCGCCGCCGAGGCCACCGCGCAGGCCACCCGGAGGTTCGTGCGGAGGCAACGTTCCTGGTTCCGGCGGGACAAGCGCATCGAGTGGTTCGACGGCGGTTCGGAGCGGCTGGCCGAGCGCGTCCTCGAGGCGACGGCCCAGTAGCCTGAACATCATGGGCGGCATCGAATTCCTTAAGGGACACGGCACACAGAACGATTTCGTGCTGCTTCCCGACCCCGACGGCCGCCTTGAGCTGACCGAGGCACGGGTGGCGGCACTGTGCGACCGCCAGCGTGGTCTCGGCGCCGACGGCGTGCTGCGGATCGTGCGGTCGTCCGCGCTGGGGATCGAGTCCGGCGGCGAATGGTTCATGGACTACCGCAACGCCGACGGTTCCGTCGCCGAGATGTGCGGCAACGGCGTCCGGGTCTTCGTGCGCCACCTGGTCGATTCCGGGCTCGTGGCCGAGCGCGACTTCGTCATCGGCACCCGCGCCGGGGACCGGCCGGTGCGGATGCACGCCGATGGTTCGGTCACCGTGGAGATGGGACCGGCGACGATCACCGGCACCTCGGTCACCGTGGTCGCCGGGAAGCCGTTCTCCGGCGTCGCGGTCAACGTCGGCAACCCGCACCTGGTTTCGGTCGTCGAGGACGACGTCGACGAGCTGGATCTGCGTGACCAGCCCGATTTCGACTCCGACGTGTTCCCGGACGGGGTGAACCTCGAGTTCATCAACCTGCTGGGCGACAACGCGCTGAAGATGCGCGTCCACGAGCGCGGCGTCGGTGAGACACGCTCCTGCGGTACCGGCACGGTCGCCGCTGTCGCGGCCGCTCTGCACCTCGCGGGCACCGACACCGGCGAAGCGACCGTCGACATCCCCGGTGGCCGGGTGGTGGTCGAGGTCCGCCGCGGCGCGTCCACCCTCACCGGCCCCGCCGAGATCGTCGCGCGCGGCGAACTCGACGAAGCCTGGTGGGCCGGTCTCGGCGGTTAGCCCACCGGCTGGGCGATCGGTTCGCTCGGCAGGTCGCGAAGTTTCCGAAGCGGGGAGAAGACCACCCACAGGAGTGCCGCGGTCTCGCCGCCCACGGCGACCCACAGTGCGCCCCTGATCCCGATCGTCTCGCCGAGGACACCGCCGAGCAGCCCGCCCAGCGGCAGCATCCCCCAGACCACGAACCGCACGCTCGCGTTCATCCGGCCGAGCAGCCGGTCCGGGCAGACGGCCTGCCGGTAGGAGACCTGCGCGACGTTGTAGACGATGATCCCGAACCCGGCGATCATCGTGGCCACCGGGAACAGGCTGATCCGCCAGCCCGGCGCGGCCAGCGGTAGCAGCAGGTAGAACGGCCAGGTCAGCAGCGGAACGAGCCAGATCGACCGGGCCTGGCCGATCCGCCGGGTGATGGCGTTGGCGAAGATCGCGCCCGTGATCCCGCCGACCCCGCCGGTCGCGAGCACGAGGCCGACGGCCGCCGGGGACAGGCCGAGATCACGGTTCAGGAACAGGATCTCCACCGCGACGAAGACGCCGTTGAACAGGTTGGCCGTCGCGGTGCAGGCGACGATCGAGCGCAGCGCGGTGTCGGTGAACACGAACCGCAGGCCCTCGACGATCTGGGGGAGCAGCTTCGCGTCTTCGTGCCGCTCGGGCTCCGGTTCGACGGTGCGGATCCGCAGCAGGCACAGCGCCGAGGTGAGGAAACCGAGCCCGGTCGTGAGCACGGCGTTGGCCGCGCCGGCCAGTTGCACCAGTCCGCCGCCGATACCCGGACCGGCCAGGAACGCCACGGATTGGCTGGCCTGGAGCTTCGCGTTGCCCTCGAGGAGATGTTCGCGGCCGACCAGCGCCGGCAGATACGACTGGTAAGCGATGTCGAAGAACACCGTCGCCGTGCCGACGAGCGTGGCGACCACGATGAGCTGGGTCAGCGTGAGCATCCCGGCCCACCAGGCGACCGGGATGCTGAGCAGCAACGTGGCGCGGACGAAGTCGGCACGCAGCATCAAGATGCGGCGCCGCATCCGGTCCACCCATACCCCGGCGGGCAGGCCGATGATCAGGAACGCCACCGTCTCCGCCGCGGTGAGCAGCCCCATTTGGAACGGCGTCGCGGCCAGCACCGTGGCCGCCAGCAGCGGGATCACGGTATGCCCGGCGAACGCGCCGACCTGGCTGGCCGTGTCACCCGCCCACAGCCGCCGGAAGTCGGCATGGAAGAAGAGGGAGTCTCTGCGCACCGGGCCACCCTGGCGCGAGTGATTGGAAAGTGTCAATCACTTTTCGTCCTAGGCTGTCGCCGTGCCTACCTCACGACGTGCCGCCACCGAGGCCGAAGCGGCGGCCATGGCTTCCGGAATAAGGCTGCGCATCATCCGGTTGACCTACTCGGAGGCGCTGACCAACAAGGAACTCGCCGAGCGGCTCGGCCGCGACCCGGCGACGACACTGCACCACGTGCGCAGACTCGTCGACACGGGTTTCCTCGAAGCTCTCCCGGCACGGCGCGGCAACCGCGGTGCGAAAGAAATTCCGTATCGCTCGACCGGGTTGTCCTGGCATCTTGATTCCAGCGACAGGGGGATCGATCAGGCGATCTTCGAGGCGTATCTGGCCGAGATCGCCGAGACGGGGTTCGACGACTTACGCCAGACGAGGCTGGTCCTGCAGCTGCCGGAGGAGCAGATCGCCGAGCTCGAAGGCCGGATCAACGAGCTGCTCGACGAGTTCCTCGCCCGGCCGACGGACACGAACGCGAAGCGAACGGCGATATACCTGTCGAGGTATCCCAGCGGCTAATGAATTCGGTCCCGACGCAGAAACGTGGGACCATGGAGGCACGATGACGGAACTGACACACAACGATCTGAACGACATGGACCCATCGACCGGTGAACTGGAGCTCGAGGACCGCGCCTCGCTCCGCCGGGTAGCGGGCCTGTCCACCGAACTCGCGGATGTCACCGAGGTCGAATACCGGCAGCTGCGCCTGGAGCGCGTCGTTCTGGTCGGGGTGTGGACCGAGGGGACCGCCCTCCAGTCCGAGGCCTCGCTCGCCGAACTCGCCCGGCTGGCCGAAACGGCGGGCTCCGAGGTGCTGGAAGGCCTGGTGCAGCGCCGGCTCCGGCCGGACCCCGCCACCTACATCGGCTCGGGCAAGGTCAAGGAACTGCGCGAAATCGTGGCGGCCACCGGTGCCGACACGGTGATCTGCGACGGTGAACTCTCGCCGGGCCAGCTGCGTCAGCTGGAGGAGAAGGTCAAGGTGAAGGTCATCGACCGCACCGCCCTGATCCTCGACATCTTCGCGCAGCACGCCAGCTCCAAGGAGGGCAAGGCACAGGTCGAGCTGGCCCAGCTGCAGTACCTGATCCCGCGGCTTCGCGGGTGGGGTGCGGCGCTGTCCCGGCAGGCCGGTGGCCGCGCCGGTGGCGCCAACGGTGGTGTGGGTCTGCGTGGCCCCGGTGAGACGAAGCTCGAAACCGACCGGCGGCGGATCAGCAAGCGCGTGTCGAAGCTGCGCCGGGAGATCGCCGCGATGGACACCATCCGCGAGACCAAACGCGGTCGCCGGGTGGCCAACGAGGTGCCGAGCGTCGCGATCGTCGGCTACACCAACGCCGGCAAGTCGAGCCTGCTCAACGCGCTGACCGGCGCCGGGGTACTGGTCGAGGACGCGCTGTTCGCCACGCTGGATCCGACGACCCGGCGGGCACAGACGCCCGACGGCCGCACCTACACGCTGACCGACACCGTCGGTTTCGTGCGGCACCTGCCGCACCAGCTGGTGGACGCGTTCCGGTCGACGCTGGAGGAGGCGGCGAGCGCCGACCTGCTCGTGCACGTCGTCGACGGTGCCGACCCGACGCCGGAAGAGCAGGTCAACGCGGTGCGCGAAGTGCTCACCGAGATCACGAAGCGCCGTTCCGAGCCACTCCCGCCGGAGCTGCTGGTGATCAACAAGGCCGACGCCGCCGACGAGGTGTCGCTGGCCCGGTTGCGGCACCAGATGGCCGGTTCGGTGCAGGTGTCGGCGCGGACCGGTACCGGGATCACGGAGCTGGCCGAGGCGATCGCGGAGCGGCTGCCGAGGCCGGAGCTCGTGGTCGAGGTGCTGATCCCGTATGCGCGGGGCGAACTCGTCTCCCGCGCCCACGCCGACGGCGAGGTGCTGGAAGAGGAGCACGTCGAGACCGGCACACGGCTGGTCGTCCGGGGCAGGCCTGAACTGGCCGCGGCGCTGAGCGACTTCCAGACGAACGGCTCGGCCTTGTAAGACAAGTACACGAAGGCCCCCTTCCACGCGTGGAAGGGGGCCTTCGTTGTACCCGGAGACTCCCGCATTTAGAGGACTATTGAGGGGTAAGTCAAACGTGTCGTGTCGCGGGCTGTGGTCGCTGCTGCCTACGCGTTTCCCTGGTGGTGAAGGCTTCCTTGCCTACGCTGACGGTTAGTGAAGGAGCCCTTCACTACCGTCAGGCGTGATCCCTGGTGACAGTGGGACGGCTGTGACATCAACGTCCCGTCTTGAAGTCCGTGAAGGCCTCCTTGAGGGACCCAGAGTCCCTCAAGGAGGCCTTCACGGACTTACCACCCACCACGCCACCTTTGGGTCACCTCTCAATAAATGCATGATCGGCTCGACGTGGCCTTCGCGACATTCCGGACTGTCTCGGCCCTCGCACCGAACTGCGCGCCGTCCCGGACGTCTCCGTAGTGTGGGGCTTCAGGGGTGCCACGATCCGGAGGTGGATGTGCGGGGGATTGTCGCGGCGGCGGTCGTGCTGGGGACGTTCGTCGGCGGGACCACTCCCGCCATGGCGCAGGAGGTCCCGGCGCCACAGCCGGTGTGCGCGAACCGCGACTCCCGGCTCAGCGAGCTATCGGGCCTGGTTTCGGACGGCGAGCACCTGTACGCCCTCAACGACGGCGGCACCAAGGTGCAGGTCTTCGTGCTCGGCCGGGACTGCAAAGTCCAGAAGGTCATCTCGGCCGCGACGGATCCGTACGACCCCGAAGACCTCGCCCGCACCCCGGACGGCACCTTCTGGCTTTCCGACACCGGTGACAACCGCAAGAAGCGAGACACGGTCGCCTTGATCTCGCTGACCCCTCAGGGCAAGGCGACACTGCACCGGCTCACCTACCCCGACGGCCAGCACGACGTCGAAGCGCTGATCATGGACCGCTCGGGTACGCCGTACTTGATCACCAAGGACTTCTTCGGCGACTCGAAGGTGTACCGGCCCACCGGGCCGCTCGCCAGCCCTGGCCCGACCCCGCTGGAGAGCGTGGGATCGCTGCGGATCAAGGAGACCTCGACCCCGGGCGGGCCGGGGGGCTCGATCGGTTCGATGACGGTCACCGGGGCGGCGTCGATGGCCGACGGTTCGGTGGTCGCGTTGCGCACCTACACCGACGCTTATCTCTACGCCGTCACCGACGGAGATCTGGCGGGCGCCCTGCGGCGCGAACCCGTACGCGTACCCCTGCCGAACGAAAAGCAGGGGGAGGCGCTCGCCTTCGATCCGGACGGGACGCTGCTGTCCGGCGGGGAGGGCGTCGGAGAGCAGATCCGTGCGGTGAAGGGCGCGGCCGCCCTCGCCGCGGCCAAGGCCGAGGGCAGCACGTCGGGCGGGACTTCCGCGGCCGGTGGCGAGGGCCAAGGAACCGACTTCCCGTACGTGCAGGTCGGCATCGCCGCGATCGTCGTGATCGGCGGTCTCCTCCTGGTCGGCAGGCTGCGCAAACGGCGCGCTTGAGGAGGAGGTGGCCGGGACCACCGAAGCTTGCCGGGTCTGACCCGTGGTCTCGTGACCTGGGATCCCGGCGCGCTCCGGTTCCGGACCGAATCCTGACTAGAGCCTGCGGAGAACGGCCACGACCTTGCCGAGGATCGTGGCGTCGTCACCCGGGATGGGCTCGTAGGCCTCGTTGTGCGGCATCAGCCAGATGTGGCCGTCCTTGCGCTTGAACGTCTTGACCGTGGCCTCGCCGTCGATCATCGCCGCCACGATCTCGCCGGGATCGGCCGTGGGCTGCTGGCGCACGACCACCCAGTCGCCGTCGGTGATGGCGGCGTCGATCATCGAGTCACCGGTGACGCTGAGCAGGAAGAGCTCACCCTCGCCGACGATTTCCCTCGGCAGCGGGAAGACATCTTCGATGGCCTGCTCGGCCAGAACCGGCCCACCGGCGGCGATCCGGCCGACGAGCGGCACGTACGCGGCCTTCGCGGCCGACTGCGGCTGCTCGACATCGATGCCCATCGGGTTGTCGTCCGTCACGGCGAGGACGCCCACCGCACGCGGGCGGTTCGGGTCGCGTCGCAGATATCCCTTGCGCTGCAGGGCCTGCAACTGGTGCGACACCGACGAGGTGGAGGTCAGCCCGACCGCCTCGCCGATCTCCCGCACGCTCGGCGGGTAGCCGAACCGGCTCACCCACAGCTTGATCACGTCGAGCACCTGCTGCTGCCGCACGGTCAGGGTCTCGTCCACCTCGTAGACCTCGGGCAAGGCGCGCACCTTGCCCGAGCGCCTAGGCGCGTTCCCTGCCTTGCTCTCCTTAGCCACCGTCTCGCTCCTTCATCTCCTGCGTCGCCTCCCAGTACGTCCGGTCTCCCGGACCGACTTCGCGTGTCCTCCGCTGTCTTCGCCGATGGCGGACGATCTTCCCGCCCACGGCACCGGCGGCGTCCGCACAGCAGACGCCCTGGTCAACGACGTTAGCCCGCCGGGACGACGATTTCAAACATCTGTTCGATGGACACGCCGTGTCGCTCGATTTTTGTCGGTGGGAGGTGGTACACATTCGCACGGGCGTTCGATAGAACGCGTGTTCGACCTTGATCGCCGGGTCCGCCCGGCGCTGGACCTGAGTGAAGCAGGATGCGAGGAGGTTCCGATGTCGATTCTGGCCGATCGAGGACTGGTGCGACCCAGCACCCCCGGGCCCGTTCCGGCAGGGCTGACCCGGCCGGTGCGGGTGGTTCGGGGCAGGCGCGCCGAGCCGCTGCGGCCCCCGTCGCGGGCGCGGGTCGTGGCGGGTCATCGCCCCGGCGTCGCGACCGTCTCCCCGGGCTGCCCGGCGCCCCGGCGGCTCCCGCTCCGCTGGCCCTCGCTCGTCACGATGGCCTTGCTCGTCGCCGGCGTCGTCACCGGATTGGGTCTGTTCCTGGCCGGAGTTCCCGGGGCCGCGGTGCCCGAGCGGACCACCACGGTGTCCGTTTCGCCGGGGGAGTCGCTGTCGGATCTCGCCACCCGCTTCGCGCCAGGGAGCGATCCCGGCGCGGTCGTCGCCAAGATCAAGGAGCTCAACTCCCTGGAAGACGCCGTTCTGGTCCCCGGACTGCCGCTCACCGTCCCGGTCGCGGCCGAGGTCGCCGAGGGTGGGAGGTGAGCCTGAAGACCGTTCTCACCCACCGCGGGTGATGTCCCCTTTCGTGTCTGATCGGCCCTGTGGTTGCGCTTGCGTGCGTCCCACCTGCGATCTAGTCTCCACCGCTATATGTAGTAGTTACATGGCTGTAGTTGGTCCATAGCTTGGGGTAGACTCGGTACCAGTTGTCCACAGCTGACCGGTGTTCGCCCACCGGATGTCCACAGATCGATCCACATGTCGATCTTTCCGTCGTTGCGTGGCGACGGGACGGACGTCCACTCGGGGACCGGCCGGCGCGGAGGGGAAGGTGATCGGCGGATGAGGTGCCCGTTCTGCCGGCATGCGGACTCTCGGGTCGTCGACTCCCGAGAGGTGGATGAGGGTCAAGCGATCCGGCGGAGGCGCTCGTGCGCCGCTTGCGGCCGGCGCTTCACCACTTCGGAGACGATGGTGCTCGCCGTCGTCAAGCGGTCCGGGGTCACCGAGCAGTTCAGCCGGGACAAGGTGGTCCGGGGGGTGCGACGCGCCTGCCAGGGCAGGCCGGTCGACGACGACGCGCTGCAGCAGCTCGCGCAGCGGGTCGAGGAGTCGATCCGGTCGGCAGGGCTGGCGGAGATCCCGAGTCACGAGGTCGGCCTGGCGATCCTGGGTCCCCTGCGTGAACTCGACGGCGTCGCGTATCTCCGGTTCGCCAGCGTCTACCGCTCCTTTTCCTCGGTCGAGGACTTCGAAAAGGAGATCTCGGACCTTCGCGAGGCCATGGCTGCCGCACCGGACGAGAGCGATCAAGACGCGAAAGACGGCTGATGCCGCCTCCCGCGTGGGAGTGAGGGAAGACCCATGACCGAGACCGTGGGAACAGGTAACCCGGCCACAGCGCGGACCAGCGGGAAGAAAAAGCAGGCCGGCGGGCTCACCGTGCGGCGTGTCTTCACCACCGAGGGCGTCCACCCGTACGACCAGGTCACCTGGGAGAAACGGGACGTCGTGATGACGAACTGGCGCGACGGTACGGTCAACTTCGAGCAGCGCGGCGTCGAGTTCCCCGACTTCTGGTCGGTCAACGCGACGAACATCGTCACCAGCAAGTACTTCCGCGGCGCCGTCGGCTCGGCCCAGCGCGAGCAGAGCCTCAAGCAGCTGATCGACCGCGTCGTCCACTCCTACGTCAACGCGGGCCGCGAACACGGCTACTTCGCGAGCCCCGCCGACGCAGAGGTCTTCGAACACGAGCTGACGTGGATGCTGCTGCACCAGGTGTTCAGCTTCAACTCGCCGGTGTGGTTCAACGTCGGAACCACCTCGAAGCAGCAGGTCTCCGCGTGCCAGCCCTACGACGCGCTGGTCAACACTCCCGGTGGCGCGGTTCCCATCGGGCGCATCGTCGAGCTGGACGCGGTGGGTGCCAAGGTTTACGACGCGCACGGCCTGACCAAGGTCGTCGCCACCAAGGCCAACGGGATCAAAGAGGTCCTGCGCCTCACGACGACGTCCGGTCACCGCCTCGATGTGACCGCCGATCACCTTGTCTGGCGCTCGACCGGGAACGGTGGCGCCTTCGTGCCCGCCGGGGAACTCCGTGCCGGAGACACTCTCGAATGGCACCGGCGCGATGCCTTCGGTGAGACCGAGATCAACGAGCTGGACGTGGCCGAGGCCGCACTCGCCGGCTGGTTGCAGTCAGATGGCTTCGTCGGCCAGTGCGAAGGGACCAACCGTTCCCTGACGATCGAGGCGATGACCGTCACCGACGCCGAACTCGCCTGGGTTCAGCGCGCCCTCGATCGCGTCTTTCCCGATGTGCACCGTCATGAGCGGAAAGTCGAGACACAGGACCGGTCGCTGGACTGCCGTCGCACCCGTCTTTACGGGACCAAGCTCGAATCCTTCGTGAGCGCTTGGGGCCTGCGCGCCCGCGGCCGTGCCATGACGGTCCCCGAAGACCTGAACACCGCCCCGCTTCCCGTGGTCGCCGCTTACCTCCGGAGCATCTTCCAAGCCGAGGGCTATGTGTCCGAACGCGAGCGGTCGACGCTGGTCGGGCTCGACATGATCAGTGAGGAACTGATCCGCGGAATCCAGCACCTTCTCTCGAGGTTCGGCATCTTCGCCCGGGTCGCACGCAAGGCCGAGAAGCGGGACGCCTGTCACGACCTGTGGGGGATCCGCATCCAGAACGCGGGTGACCGTCGGCTTTTCGCCGACGCCATCGGTTTCCTCGACCCGGTCAAGGCCGCCAAGCTCGAAGCATCCTTCGAGAAGCCCGGGCGTCCCGCGCTGGAGACCAAGCGGCTGCAGATCGCCGACATCGAAAGCCGTGGCGAGATGCCGGTTTACGACATCCAGACCGAGTCCGGCGAGTACCTGTCCGGCAACCTCCGGGTCCACAACTGCTTCATCCTCGCGGTCGACGACACCATGGAGTCGATCCTCAACTGGTACCGCGAGGAGGGCCTGATCTTCAAGGGCGGCTCCGGTGCCGGCCTGAACCTCTCCCGCATCCGTTCCTCGCGTGAGCTGCTGTCCTCCGGCGGCACCGCGTCCGGCCCGGTCTCTTTCATGCGCGGCGCCGACGCCTCCGCGGGCACCATCAAGTCCGGCGGCGCCACCCGGCGCGCGGCGAAGATGGTCGTGCTCGACGTCGACCACCCGGACATCGAAGAGTTCGTCCAGACCAAGGCCCGCGAAGAGGAAAAGATCAAGGTCCTCCGCGACGCCGGGTTCGACATGGACCTCTCCGGCTCCGACATCACCTCCGTCCAGTACCAGAACGCGAACAACTCGGTCCGCGTCTCCGACGAGTTCATGCAGGCCGTCGAGACCCAGGGCGAGTTCGGCCTGCGGGCCAGGATGACCGGCGAGGTCATCGACCGGGTCGACGCCAAGAAGCTGTTCCGCACCATCGCCCAGGCCGCCTGGGAGTGCGCGGATCCGGGTCTGCAGTACGACGACACGATCAACGACTGGCATACCTGCCCCGAATCGGGCCGGATCACCGCGTCCAACCCGTGCTCGGAGTACATGCACCTGGACAACTCCAGCTGCAACCTCGCCTCGCTCAACCTGCTCAAATTCGCCACCGACGATGGCGGCTTCGACGCGCCGTTGTTCGCGAAGGCCGTCGAGCTGGTCATTACCGCGATGGACATCTCGATCTGCTTCGCCGACTTCCCGACCGAGGCGATCGGCGAGACCACACGGAAGTTCCGCCAGCTGGGTATCGGATACGCGAACCTGGGCGCGCTGTTGATGGCGCTAGGGCACGCCTACGACTCCGACGGCGGCCGCGCTCTCGCCGCCGCGATCACTTCGCTGATGACCGGTGTCTCGTACCGGCGTTCGGCCGAACTCGCCGCGGCCGTCGGTCCGTACGAGGGCTACGCGCGCAACGCCGAGGCGCACCAGCGGGTCATGCGCAAACACGCCGCGGCCAACGAACTGGTGCGGACCTACCACACAGGAGACGCCGCAGTCCGCGCCCTCGCGACCCAGGAGTGGAAGCGCGGAATCGAACTGGGCGAGACCAGCGGCTGGCGTAACGCGCAGGCCTCGGTTCTCGCGCCCACCGGATGCCTGACCGCGGACACCCTGGTCACCACCGACCGTGGACTGGCCCGGCTCTCCGAACTCGGCGATCTGTACGGAGATCGCTGGCAGGATGTCGAGTTCACGGTCGCGACCGACGAAGGCCCGCGTCAGGCCACGAAGTTCTTCGTCAATGGTGAGGAGCCCACCCGCCGGATCGAGACCAAGGGCGGATACCGGATCCAGGGCACTCTCGCCCACCGGGTCAAGGTGCTGGAACCGGAGACCGGGGCGTGGGTTTGGAAACGACTCGCCGACATCCGGCCCGGCGACCTGGTGCCCATGCAGCTGGGCGGTCTGGTCGGCGATCCTCGCCGGGTGCCGCTGCCCGTGCTCGACCAGGCGTACTACTCCGGCGACCGCGATGTCCGGGTACCGGACGAGGTCACCGCTGATCTCGCGGAACTGGTGGGGTACTTCGAAGGCGACGGCAGCCTGCACGCCAAGGGCATTCGGCTCTGTGTGGCCGACACCGATCTCGATGTCGTCGAACGCTTGCGCATCCTGAGCAAGGGCCTCTTCGACCTCGAGCCCGTGGTCCGGCAGTGTCAGGGCTACCAGGAGGTGACCCTCCAGTCCGTCCGGCTGGCTCGGTGGTGGCAGGCGGCCGGATTCGCGAAGGACCTCCCCGGTCTCGACCATGCCGGAAAAGGCTGGACTCCCCGGGTCCCCGCAAGTATCCGGGAGACCAACGACCCCGAGGTCTACGCCGCGTTCCTGCGTGGAGTCTTCGAGGCGGACGGGACCGTGCTCGAAGGAGTTCCGAGCGTCTCCACCTCCTCGGAGCTTTTCGCCGAAGACCTTCGAAGCCTGCTGCTGACCCTGGGCATGGCGACCACGACCCGCCGGACGACCAGCGGATTCGGCGGGCCGGTACGGCAGATCCGGCTTCGGAACGCCGACCACGCCATGATCTTCGACGAGGTCGTCGGTTTCATCGGTGAGCGCAAGGCACGGTCGATGGTGTGCCTGGAACCGGACGGGTCGGCCAGGGGTGATCGAGTGCACCTTCCCCGACCTGTGTGGGACGTACTGGTACCTCTTGGACACGAGTACCGTGACGCGGTCGTCCAGTCGCTGCGGAAGACCGGTGGAGTGGCACGGATGCTGGCCCGCCGGATCTATTCCGAAACTCTCGATCCCCGGCTCGGCCGGGCGCTCAAGTACCTTTTCGAGCCCGTTGAGTCCAATGAGGACGGTGGCGTTCAGCCCACCTATGACCTGTCGGTGCCGGACAACGTCACCTACGTCGCCAATGGTTTCGTCAGCCACAACACCATCGGCTTCATGATGGACTGCGACACGACCGGCATCGAGCCGGACTTCTCGCTGGTCAAGTTCAAGAAGCTGGTCGGCGGCGGCTCGATGCAGATCGTCAACCAGACCGTACCGCGCGCGCTGGCCGCACTCGGCTACCAGGGCGAACAGGTCGAAGCGATCGTCGAGTACATCGCCCAGCACGGTCACGTCGTCGACGCCCCCGGACTGCGTCCCGAGCACTACGAGGTGTTCGACTGCGCGGTGGGGGAGCGGTCCATCGCGCCGATGGGCCATGTCCGGATGATGGCCGCGGTGCAGCCGTTCCTGTCCGGCGCGATCTCCAAGACGGTCAACATGCCGGAGTCGGCGACCGTCGAAGAGGTCGAGGAGATCTACTTCCAGGGCTGGAAGTACGGCCTCAAGGCGCTCGCGATCTATCGCGACAACTGCAAGGTCGGGCAACCACTGTCCACCGCCAAGAAGGAGAAGGCCGAACCCGAGGCCGAAAAGGTCGTCGAGTACCGGCCGGTCCGCAAGCGCCTGCCGAAGAAGCGCCCGAGCCAGACGGTGTCGTTCACCGTGGGCGGCGCCGAGGGTTACCTGCACGCAGGTTCCTACCCGGACGACGGGCTCGGCGAGATCTTCGTGAAACTCGGCAAGCAGGGATCAACCCTCTCGGGTGTGATGGACGCGTTCTCGATGTCGATCTCGGTCGGCCTGCAGCACGGGATTCCGCTGGAGTTCTACGTTTCGAAGTTCTCCAACCTGCGCTTCGAGCCCGCCGGCATGACCGACGACCCGGATATCCGGATCGCCACCAGCGTCATGGACTACCTGTTCCGACGGCTGGCACTGGACTACCTGCCGTACGAGAAGCGTTCGCAGCTCGGCATCTTCACCGCCGACGAACGTTCGGCCCAGGTCGAGGCGAACTACGGCGGCGGCTCGGCCCCCGCCGCGGAACCGGAGAGCGTCGACATCGACGCGCTTCGGTCCACTGTGGACTCGTCCGCCGCGGCCTCCGCCAAACAGGAGGCGCATTCGACGGCGGAACTGGTGGAGCTGAACCTCGGCACCGCTTCCGACGCGCCGCTCTGCATGACCTGCGGCACCAAGATGCGGCCCGCTGGCTCGTGCTACGCCTGTGAAGGCTGCGGAGCGACCTCCGGCTGCAGCTGACCTTGATGCCTGCTTCAGCGGACGACCCACGTCGTTCGCCGAAGCAGGCGTCGGCGAACTCGGTTGTGCGGTAGCCCTTCCGCTGCTGAACTGGTCTCGTGTTCGATGTCCGCTGGGAACGGCCGTTGCATCAAGCCGGTTCGCCGTCCGCGATGGCGGTCACCGGGCAGCACCTGGTCGTGCACGAGCGGAGCACACGGTTGGTCGGCCTGGGGCCTGCCGATGGTTCGGTGCTCTGGGATGTTCCGGTCGGGACATGGCCGCGCGCGGTCGTGATCGCCGAACCGTATTGTCTGGTGATTCCGCAGAACACCAGCAGGCTGCTCTGCCTGGACGTCGAAACCGGCGAAAAGGTCTGGCAAGCGGAGCCAGGCTCGTTCGCCGGTCATGTCGTGGTGGACGAAGAACTCGTGCTGGTAGGCGGTTGGCGCGGCTATACGCCAGTGACCGCAGTGGACCTCCGCACCGGTGTGCCGCGTTGGCGTGCTGGAAGGCGCGGCAGCACAGTCTTGCCCGCCGCGACCGAGGCCGGTTTTCTGCTCGGTGAGCCGGGCGGCGACTCCGTATCGTTGATCGATCGAGGTGACGGCCGGGAGCTGGCCACGTGGTCCTTGCCCGAGCCCCTGGTCGGCCCCGAGACCGGTCCCGCCTTTCGCGTGGAGGGCGGCGGCTTCCTCATGCGATGCGGCGACCGGCTGGTCGTACGCCTCGTCCCGGCCGAGACGAAAGCCGAGACCGTGTGCCGTGCCGAGCGTGATCTCGCGCCCAGAGCGGTGGACCTGTGCGATGGCTTGCTCTGGTTGGCCGAGCGGCGTGGTGGCTACACGGTGGTCGACCCGTCGGACGGCGCCGAACGGTGGAGGATCCAGCACGACCGGCGGTTCGTCGCCTCGGTCGCGTCCGTGGAGGGAGAATTCGCGATCGCCGACGAAGGCGGATCGTTGTTCCGGATCGACTTGGCCGGACTGGTGAGCGAGCGTGTCCGGATAGCCCAGCGGATCCGCTCCCTTCGCGAGCAAGGGCCGTCGAAGTTCCTTCTGCTCGCGAAGGGGGCTTTGCTCGCTGTCGACGCCAGGAGGCCCGGTGGCCACTGACAAGGGAATCGTCGATCCCTTCGGCACCCTCGGCCGAACCCTGTGGATCTGCGGCGGCCAGTGGGCGGGAAAGTCCACCGTCTCCCGGCTGCTCGCCCACCGGCACGGCATCACCGTCTACCACTACGACTTCCACGATGCCCGCGCCCACCAGGATCGCCGCATCGCCCACCGCGTCCGCACCGGTTCGCCCGTCACGTCTCCGGGCGCCCGATCCTCGCCGAGGGCTGGGGGCTGCGCCCGGAACTGGTCGCGCCCCTGCTGGATTCACCACGGCGGATGATCGTGATGGTGCCCACCGACGACTTCCGCGAGCATCAGCTTCGGGTTCTGCCCAGGGCCGGCGCGGTGACACGCGGGGTCTGCGATCCCGAACGCGCTCAACGCAACCGGATCGCGCGAGACCGTCTGGTCGCCGAAGACGCCGTCTGTACCGCGCAGGGACTCGGCATCCGGGTGCTCTGGATCGACGGCTCGAAGGACGCCGAGGCGATCGCCGACGTCGTCGCCGACCACTTCGGTCCCTACCTGGTCTGAGCGAGATCGAGGACGAAGGTCGCCACCGCCAGCGCGAGGAAACCGGCGGGGAAGGCGATGTTGTAGAGCACCCGGGCACGCACGTGGGTGAGGACGGCGCCGAGGTAGAACAGCACGAGCCCGGCCGCGGCGGCGGTCCCGACGAAGGGCACGCCGAGGAGGCCCAGCAGCAGCCCCGCGGCTCCCGCCGCCTTCAGTGAGGCCAGGGGCGGGATCCAGGATCGAGGGACGTTCACCTCGGCGGAGTTCTTGAGGACGAAGGGGACACGCGCGAAGTCGGCGGCGGCGATTCCGGCGTTGACCACGATCGTCACGATGGCCACGATGAGGTAGGCGGTGAACATGCTCATCGGACGAGGCTCGGGCCCGGATCGTGACAGTGGTCAGGCACGCCAGCGCTCGAGCACGGTGTCGATGGTGGTGCGGATGCGGTCACGGGCGGCCTGCCGCTCCACACCCGCCATGAGGAGGTCGTCGTAGTCGGTGTCCAGGTGCCGGATCGAGGCGACGACGGCGAGGAACACCGCCCGCTCGGCCAGCTCCCGCCCAGCGGCGGACCGGCCGACCCGGCCACTGCCGCGCTGACCGGCGTGTTCGGCGATGGCGCGCGCCCGCTCCGGCGGGCAGCCGGGGAACATCTCGCTGATCGCGGCGAAGAACCGGGCGGTGAACTCGACATCCTCCTGGGCGCGCCGCTCGCGGTCGCGGACGCGACGGCGTTCCCGGACGTCCTCGTCGGCGAAACACTGCTCTTCGGCGCTGCGGAGTGCTTCTTCCTCGACCAGGATCCCTTGCCGCTCCTGGCGTTTCCGTGACCGGTTGAAGCGCGTGACCACGGCGGAGAGGCGGCTCGCCTTCTTGGCCCGACGGGTCAGGGTCGCGTCACCGGAAGGCAGGAAGACGAGGTGGCCGAAATCGGCGCAGTCGAGGCAGTGCGGCACCTCTTTCTCCAGGTACAGCAGATCGCCGGTGCCGCCGCATTCGGCACAGGTCCACTCCTTGATCGCGACCCAGACGAAGAGATCGGGGGCTTTCTGTTGCCGGGCCACGACTTGCGCACGTTTGGCGTCGGACAGTCCCGGCATGATCCAGTGCGTCCGGAACAGCGGTTCGAGGTCGGCGTGGTCGGCCGAAGTCGCCGTCAGCGCGGCCCGGTCACGCGTCGCCGCGACGTGCTCGATCTCCGAGCCTTCGAGGCCGTTCGCCTCGGCCCAACGCTGAAGCGCTCCGAGGGCGAAGGTCAGCTTTTCCGTGTTCACCGGCAGCGACGTCGAGAGGTCGGGGATCCTGCTCTGCTGCCAGGCCTTGATGACGTTTTCCGACAGCCAGCCGATCCCGGCCAGGACGTCGAGCGCGGTCACCGATTTCCGCGTGGACAACAGCTTCTCCGCCGTCTCCACGACGCGCTGTTCCAGCTTCGCCGCACCCTGCATCGTCGGAAATCCTAGCGATCACGAGGTTTCGGCCCGCGCCGGGTCGATCAGGACAACGCCCGCCGCGCCTGCTCCTTCAGCGCCTCGGTGATCCGTTCGGGGCTCAGGCCGAGTTCGCCGGTCTGATGGAGGAACACCTCGGGTGCGAGCGGCGCCAGCAGGATGTCGGCGAGCGCGTCCGGATCCTTCGCGCCCGCCTGCTCGGCGAGGAAGCGGACGTGGGTGCGCCACAGCCGGTACGGACCGGTGGTGAACCGCGAATGCCCGACCTCGGTGCCGAGTACGAGATGCGCGTGCCGGTCGAGCAAACCGGTCATCGCCGCGTAGAACGCGGCCAGCCGTTCGGCGGGTGGCGCGCCGGGTCCCAGCGGGGGAGGGCCGGTGAGCAGTCGCTCCTGCAGTTCCCGCTCGTGTTCGTCCAGCAGGGCGACGGCGATCGCCGAGCGATCGGGGTAGCGGCGGTACAGCGTGGCGCGGCCGACACCGGCCGCCTTGGCGATGTCCTCCATGGTGACGTCCGCGGCTGGACGGGCGGCGAAGAGCTCCTCGGCGGCCTTCAGGATCTTCGCGCGGTTGCGGGCGGCATCGGCTCGTTCCCGTCCCGGACCGTTCGCGAGCAGATCTTCTGTCGGCATGTCCGCAGCCTAGGGAATATCCGGACGCCTCGTCCACTTGTACCCGGCGAAGCAAGTGGACGCCGTGTCCACTTCCTGGTCCGGGAGGCCCGATGAGCCACCTTCTCCACCTCGACTCCAGTGCCCGCCGCGCGTCGTTCTCCCGCGAGCTGAGTGCTCGCTTCGCCGACGTCTGGCGTGCCGCGCACCCCGGCGCGGACTACACCTACCGCGACCTGGCGGCCGAACCGGTGCCACCGATCGGGCAGGCATGGACCGAGATCTGCGACGCCCTCCTCACCGGCGAGATCACCGATCCGGCCGGCTACGCGTCGGTGGTGAAGACGGCCGGGCAGCGTGAGGCCTGGGCGATCATCGAGCCGCTGCTGGCCGAACTGCTCGCCGCCGACGTCGTGCTGATCGGGGCGCCGATGTACAACTTCTCGATCCCCGCGACCCTCAAGCTGTGGATCGACCAGGTCACGTTCCCGAAGATGTCCTTGGCGGGCAAGGCTTTCGTGGTCGCCGGGGCACGGGGCGGCACCTACCTGCCCGGCACGCCGCGCGAGCCGGTCGACCATCACGAGCGTTATCTGCGTGACTTCTTCGCCGGACATTACGACGTCCACGACGTGACGTTCCTGCACGCCGAACTCACCAACGCGCTCGTCGACCCGAGGCTGAGCCCGCGCGATCCCGACAGGGGCGCGTCGCGGGACCTGGCGCTGCAGACGGCCGAAAAGCTGGCCTCGGCCGGGAGGGAAGCCTGATGGGCTGGGGAATCCTGCTGCTGGCCGGAGTCGTCGAGGTCGCCTGGTCGCAGAGCATCAAGCCGACGGAGAACTTCACCCGGTTGTGGCCGACCGTGCTGTGTTTCGTGCTCGGTGTCGCCGCGGTCTACCTGCTGTCGAAAGCGATGGATTCGGTCCCGGTGGGGACCGCGTACGCCGTGTTCACCGGGATCGGCGCGGTGGGCGCGATCGTGTTCGGCGTCGTGGTCCACAAGGACCCGCTCAGCTTCGGGCGGTTCGCCGCGATGGGGCTGATCGTGGGCGGGGTCGTGCTGGCGAGGGTCACCGCCTGACCGCGGGCCTGTCATGAGGGGTCCCCGTAGGACAGTTTTCGTCCTATGGGGACCCCTCATGACCTCCGGGGCGAGGGATCAGGAGGCGAGTTTCTCCCACAGGAATTCGAGCACCAGCGCCCATTTGAACGCCAGCTGCTCGTTGTCGGCCGCCGCGCCGTGCCCGCCTTCGATGTTCTCGTGGTAGCGCACGTCGTGCCCCTGCTCCAGCATTCGCGCGACCATCTTGCGCGCGTGCGCGGGATGCACCCGGTCGTCCCTGGTGGAGGTGACGAACAGGACCGGCGGGTACGCGCGTCCACTGTGGACGTTCTGGTACGGCGAGTACTTCCCGATGTAGTCCCATTCGTCGGGGTCGTCGGGGTCGCCGTACTCGGCCATCCAGGACGCGCCCGCGAGAAGCTTGTGGTACCGCTTCATGTCCAGCAGCGGTACCTGGCTCACGATCGCGCCGAACAGGTGCGGGTACCGCGTCAGCATGACACCCATCAGCAACCCGCCGTTGCTGCCGCCCTGGATGCCGAGGCGGCCCGGTTCGCTGATGCCGCGCTCGACGAGGTCGGCGGCGACGGCCGAGAAGTCCTCGTAGACCTTGTAGCGCTTGGCCTTGGTGACCGAGGTGTGCCAGGTGGGCCCGTATTCGCCGCCACCGCGGATATTCGCGACGACGTAGGTCCCGCCGCGCGAGAGCCAGCCGCGGCCGATCACGCCGCTGTAGCCGGGGGTCAGTGAGACCTCGAAGCCGCCGTAGCCGGTCAGCAACGTCGGCCCGCCTTCGGCACCGGAGGGACGTACGACGAAGTACGGGATCTTCGTGCCGTCCTCCGACGTCGCGAAGTACTGCGAGACCGTCATGCCTTCGCTGTCGAAGAACGCGGGAGCGCGTTTGAGGACTTCGACGTCACCACCGACGTGCCCGTAGCTCAGTGTCGACGGCTGGGTGTAGCCGCTGGAGTCGAGCAGGTACTCGTCGCTGACGTCGGGGTCGGTGCCGATGATCTGGGCCGTGCCCAGCTCCGGGGCGCCGGCGAGCGGCTGGGAGCTCCAGTTCTCCGAGGGCGTGAGTACGCGCAGCTCCGTCCGGACGTCGGACAGCGTCGAGAGCAACAGGTGGTTGTGTGTCCACACCCAGTACTCCAGCGACGTGTGCGCGTCGGGCGTGAAGAGTGTCGTGAAGCCGCGCTCGCCCGCCATGAAGGCGTCGAAGCCGGATGCGAGCAAGGTTCCGGACTGGTAAGTGGTGCCGTCGACGGTCCAGTCCGAGCGAAGCCGGATCAGCAGCCATTCGCGGTGTGAGGACGTCTGAGCGTCTTCGGGGACCTCGATCCGTTCGAGGCCGCCGGGCGTCCGGAGATACCGTTCGGTGCGGTAGAAGTCGATCGACCGGTAGACGAAGTCGCGTTCGTACCCCTCGGTCGGGTCGTGGTGGGCGGAGACCGAGACGTCGTCCGGCTTGCCCTCGAAGACCACGGTCGCCTCTTCGAGCGGGGTGCCGCGCCGCCATTCCTTCGCCAGCCTGGGATAGCCCGAGCTGGTCAGCGTCCCCGCGCCGAAATCGGTGCCGATGTAGACCCGGTCGCGGTCGATCCAGCCGATCCGGGTCTTGGCTTCGGGCACGAAGAACCCGTCTTCGACGAACCGGCGTTCGTCGAGGTCGAACTCGCGGACCACGGTCGCGTCGGCGCCGCCGCGTGACAGTTCGACCAGCGCGCGCTGATAACCCGGCCGGAGGACGGCCGCCCCCTGCCACACCCAGTTCTCGCCGTCGGCCTCGGCCAGCGCGTCGACGTCGAGCAGGAGCTCCCACTCCGGCGCGTCGAGCCGGTACTGCTCGAGGGTGGTGCGGCGCCACAGGCCGCGGGGATTGGCCGAGTCCTGCCAGAAGTTGTAGAGATACTCGCCGCGGCGCCGGACGTACGGGATCCGGTCGTCGGCGTCGAGGACCTCGCGGACCTCGTCACGGATCCCGGCGAACCGCCCGCCGCCCGCCAGTTCCGCCAGTTCCGCCAGAGCTTCGGCGTTGCGGGCTCGCACCCAGTCCAGCGCTTCTTCGCCGGTCACGTCTTCCAGCCACAGGTACGGGTCCTCGTCACTCATGCCCACAGTCTCGCCGGGCTCTCCGTTCCGGCGCCACCAGGTGTGGCATTCCGTATGCTGATGGCTCGCACGCTTGGGGGAGACCATGACCGGCACCGACGAGGTACCCAGACCGTTCGCGCCGTCCCCGCCTCGCCCCGAAAGCCCCCGCAAAACGGGTTCCGCCGTGGTCGGGCTGCTCATCGTCGCCGTCCTGACCGCGGCAGGGATGGCGATGGCGAGCGGACCGCGGAAGATCGACGGCCAGGCCCTCCCGGCCGCCGACGCGCTCACCTCGGAAGTGGCCAAGGCGCCCGCCGGGAAGGCGAAACCCGCGCCCAAGGAGGTGCGGGAACTGGAGACGAACCCGCTGCTGGCCGAAGGCGTCGCGCTCGGCGCGGTCACCTGCCGCCTCCCGGCGATCAGTCGTGACCCCGCCAAGCTGGAGATGTACTACAAGACTTTCGCCTCCTGCCTCGCCGAAGCCTGGAAACCGGCTTTGGACCAGGCGAACGAGCCGGCGCTGACGGCGACCGTCCAGGTGACGCTGCCCGAAACCAGCGCCTGCGGGAAGGCGCCGAGCGAGACCGAGGCCGTCGCCTACTACTGCGGCGGCGACACCACGATCTACGCGCCGACCGAATGGATGCTCGGCGACGCCGGTCTCGAACGGTCGCGTCACCTCGCGACGATGGCCCACGAGTACGGGCACCACGTCCAGCGGTCCAGCGGGATCCTGACGGCGGCCGCGGAGAAGATGTCCTCCCCGGACGAGGACACCCCGGCGGACAAGGAACTCGTCCGCCGCATCGAGCTGCAGGCGAACTGCTTCGGCGCGCTCGCCCTCGCGGCCGCCGCCGGGCGCGGGTCGATCGGCACCTCACTGGCCAACGCGGCGCTCGCCGACTACGGCCGCACCGACGACAGCGACACCCACGGCAGCCGTCGCAATCAGCTGAAGTGGGCGAAGGCCGGGTTCTCCGCGAAGGCGACCTCGGCGTGCAACACCTGGGCGGCGCCGGCGGCCGACGTCAAATGACCGATGACGTGATGGCCGAGATCCACACCGGCCTCCAGCTGCACATCTCCGGGGACCGGGCCGGTGCGCGTGAGAGGTTCGCCGCCTTGTGGGAGCGGATCGGCGAGGATGGCGACCCGCTGCACCGATGCGCGCTCGCGCACTACATGGCCGACGTCTGCGACGACCCGGCCGACGAACTCGCCTGGGATCTCCGCGCGCTCGCGGCCGCGGATTCGCTGACCGACGAACGCGCACAGGAGTATCACGCGACGCTGGCTGTACGCGGGTTCTATCCGTCGCTGCACCTGAACCTCGCCGAGGACTACCGCAAACTCGGTGATCACGAGGCCGCGAAGGCCCAGTGGGAGCTGGGCCGGGGCACCCTCGGCGCGTTGGGCGACGACCCCTACGGCACCGGGATCATCCAGGCGTACGACGCGCTCGCGACCAGGCTGGGTATCGAATCGGACTCTCCGGACTTTCGCCCATGGCGGTCAGGCCATAACCTGGAGTGACTCAGGTCACCCAGCCGGGAGGAGCGCGTATGCGGATTTCCGATCTGTTGCGGAACAAGGGGGCGGCCGTCGCGACCGTCTCGCCGGAGACGAACGTCACCGAACTGCTCGAGAGACTCGCGGAGCACAACGTCGGGGCCCTGGTGGTCGTCGACGACGAGGGCGGGATCGTCGGGATCGTCTCCGAACGGGACGTGGTGCGACGGCTCAACGAACGCGGGCCCCAGCTGCTCGACGGATCGGTGGCCGCGATCATGACCAAGATGGTCGCCAGCTGCACCCCCGAAGACTCGGTGGACCAGCTGTCGGTGCTGATGACCGAACGCCGCATCCGGCACGTCCCGGTCCTGGTCGACGGCAGGCTCGCGGGGATCGTGAGCATCGGCGACGTCGTGAAGACGCGGATGGAACAACTGGAGAAGAGCCAGGAACAGCTGGAGGCCTACATCTCTCAGGGCTGATTCCGCTCCGACGAGTGCCATGAAGGGTCCTTTCCTTGCAAATTTCGCAAGGAAAGGACCCTTCATGGTGTTCCGGGGACCTACTCCCGCCACCCCGACAGCTCGACCCCCTTCGCGACGTCCACCCGGTACCCGAGCGTCACGACCGTCTTCGAGCCCGGGGCGAGCGTCAGCCGCCAGGTGAACTCGCCCAGCTCGGTCCGCTCCACCGGCTCCGGCACCGCGCGGACTTCCCGGACCGTGATCGCCTCGTCGCGGGAGACCGGCGCCTGATCCAGCACGGTCACGACGGCTTCGCGAGGGCTGTGGTTGGTGATCGTCGTGGTGTAGGAAGCCTCGCGCTTACGCACGCCGGACAGCGTCGCCTTGCTCGCCGAACGATGGGCGAGTTCGCGTTCGACCCGGATCCGGTCGTCCACGCCGAGGGCGAGTTCGAGTTCTTCACCCGGTGCCCAGACGTCGAGCCGCGTGGTGCCGACGAACTCCGTCTCGTGGAACACCGACGCCTTCCCCGGCCGGAGTGTGTGCTGTGACGTGTTCACCACGGTCGCCCGCAGGTAGGCCTCCGACGACAGCGCCGGAGCGGTGACATAGCCCAGTTTCGCGGTCAGGTCCAGCTGCGCCAGCGTCGTGCGATGGCCCTGCGCGCCCGAGGGCACCGCCACCGGGCGACCTGGCCGGTACGTGACCGCGGTGGTGCCTTCTTCGGCGGTGGCGGTCCGCATCGCCATCGGAGGCCCGGCGGGCTCGGCCATGGCCACCGACTCCGGGAACCCGCCGCCCGCGGGCGACGCGCTGCCGTACGCGGCACGCGCCATCGGTGGCTGGACCGGGCGCACGCGATCGAGGAACCACGGTTCGAGCTCCGGCACCTCCACCGTGCTCGCCGGGCGCGCGGTCGAAAGGGCCAGCTCGCATTCGGGCCAATCCTCACCGGTGTGCTGGGTGATCCGCCCGTACCAGGTCACCGTGACGTCCTCCCCGCGGACACGGACGTCGTAGCCCGGTTCCCAGCTCGCGTTCGCGACCACATAGGACAGTTCCAGCCCGATCTCCGCCCCGTGCTCCCCGCTCTCCAGCTCGACCGTGACCGTCGCGCTGTCCACTTCGGACAGGCCCTGCTTAGACTGGATCTCCCGGTCCAGCGCGTCGAGATCGTCGCGGAGCCGGGCGAGCCGGACGCCGAGCTCGCGGCGTTTTCCCAGCGCGTCGGCCAGTTGCATGCCGAGCGCGTCGGTGACTTCGGCCACCCGGGGCGGTTCCGCCGTGCCCGCCGCGAGCGCCTTCGCGAAACTCTTGCCGCTCCGTGCCGCCACCCCGGTCAGCAGATCGACCTTCGCGGTCTCCGCGGCGACGGCGTCCGCGACCTCGTCGACCATGGCCTGATCGGCGCGCCGCCGTTCGGTCAGCGCCCGCAGCGCGGCGTCCGCGGGAACGGGATGACGCTCGACGGCGACGTCGACCCCGGCGATGACCGCCGGACCGGCACCGGTGACCCGGACCGAATCGGCGTCGAGGTTCCACGGCAGGCCCTCGAACGCGAAACGGGTTTCCCCGTCGAGGCGTGCCGACGCTCGTCTCGTGATCCGGGCGTGGTGCGGGTAGACGGTGACGGCGACGATCGGGGCTTCCACGGTGCTCGGCATGCCCCCGACGTTAGTCTCTTGACACCTGTTCGGGTGGCCGGAAACCTCAGCGGAGTCCTGCCCGCCATGCCCGTTTTTGGGGGTCACGTGAGAGTCGCCCGGCTCGCCGCCTTGTTCACCGCCGTCCTGGTTCTGCCGGCGACGGCCTTGCCGGCTCAGGCCGATACGCCACCGGCCCCGGTCTTCAAGGATGGTCAGGCGCAACCGGTGTTCGACCCGGCCGACGTCATCCGCGAGAACGTCTGGGTCACCGCGCCGGTCGACAGCGACGGCGACGGCGAGGACGACCTCGTGCACGCGGAGGTGGTGCGGCCCCGCGCGACGCAGCAGGGGATGAAGGTCCCGGTCGTCTACCAGGCCAGTCCGTACTACGCGGGCGGCAACGACGTCGCGAACCACAACGTCGACGTCGAGCTGTACGTGCCCGGCGCCAAGCGTGCCCCCGCGGGCCCGCGGATCGCGACCAAGACCGTCGGCCCGAACGCGGTGCCGATCAGCTGGCGCTACCAGGACTACTTCACCGCCCGTGGGTTCGCGGTGGTGTACGGCGAATCGCTCGGCAGCGGCCAGTCCACCGGCTGCCCGAGCACCGGCGACGTCAACGAGACCATCGGCGCGAAGTCCATTGTGGACTGGCTGAATGGCCGCACGACGGCGCGGGACGCGGCGGGCAAGGCCGCGGTCGCGGACTGGAGCACCGGCAAGACCGGCATGATGGGCGTCTCCTACAACGGGACGCTGCCCAACGCCGTGGCCAGCACCGGCGTCGAAGGGCTGGAGACGATCGTCCCGATCGCGGCGATCTCCAGCTGGTACGACTACTACCGCAACGACGGCGCCGTCGTCGCGGCGGGCGGTTTCCAGGGCGAGGACGCGGACGTGCTCGCCGATTACGTCTACACGCGACAGGACCGCGCCGTCTGCCGTCCGCTGATCGACAGCATCGCTGTCGACCAGGACCGGGTGACCGGCGACTACAGCCGCTTCTGGGACGTGCGGAACTACCGCAACGACGTGAACAAGGTGCGCGCTTCGGTGCTCGTGGTGCACGGCCTCGGCGACTGGAACGTCAAGACCGACCAGGGCACGCGGTGGTACGAAATGCTCAAGGCGCGCGGCGTCGAGCACAAGATCTGGCTGCACCAGTCCGGGCACGCCGACCCGTACAGCCTCCGCCGCGACGTCTGGCTCACCACGCTGAACAAGTGGATGTCGCACTACCTCTACGACGTGGACAACGGCATCGAGCGCGAGCCGAAGGCCACCATCCAGCGCGAGGACAAGTCGTGGGTGGACGAGCCAGAGTGGCCGCTGCCCGGCACCCAGGACGTGAAGCTCTACCCGTGGCCCGGTGGTTCCTCGAAGGGCACGCTCGACACGCGTAACCCCGTTCCTGGCAAGCCCGCCGTCGAAAAGCTGGCCGACGACGCGAGCAAGACCATCGAACAGCTCGCCGACGCGACGTCGTCGGGCAACCGGCTGCTGTACTCGACCTCCGCGGCGAAGCAGCCTGTACGCCTCGCCGGTACCGCGAAGGCCGGTTTGTCGGTGTCCTTCGACAAGCCCGCCGCGAACGTGACGGCGGTGCTCGTCGACCGTGCGCCGGACGGTACGGCCAAGGTGATCAGCCGCGGCTGGACCGATCCGCAGAACCGCCGCGACCCCGCCCGTACCGATCCGATCACCCCCGGCGAGAGCTACCGCGTCGAGGTCGAACTGGTCGCGAAGGACTATCTGCTCGCGGCCGGGCACAAGATCGAGTTCCTGCTGGCCTCCAGCGACCACGACTACACGCTCCGGCCGAAGCCCGGGGCGGGGATCGCGCTCGAACTGAACCGGACCACCGTGGTGCTGCCGGTGGCGGGCGGGAAGCCCGCGCTGCGCGCCGCCTTCGGCTGAACCCGGTGTACCTCGAGTGTGGAGGATTTGGGACGTTCACCGTCCCAAATCCTCCACACTCGGACCCCGCGGGCATCAGCGATGCCACATCCGGACCACCAAGAACAGTGCCGACCAGCAACTCTGCGACTTTGCCGCGACCCTGACTTTCAAGGTAGGGAAGGAGGCCTTCGCGGACTCGCGTACAGAGTGGCGCGGCGATTCGGGTTCTGGCCAAGGGTGTGCCAGGTGCCTGCGGCGGGTGTGCCAGGTAGCGGCCTGGCCGTGAAGGACTCCTTGAGGGACTCTGAGTCCCTCAAAGTTCCCCTCACCCGTCGCGGACGAGCGTCACGAGCCTCAGCAGCACCACCAGTCACACCTTCGGGGCAGAGGGCGGAAAACACCCACCCGGTAGCGGGCTTGTATGGAAAATGTATTTCCTGCGGCTTTGCTTCGACGTGTCCGGCTTTCCCAGCTGATGGAGGTCTCCATGTCCAGGTTGCGCCGCCTCGCAGTGCTCGCCGCGGCCACCGTTCTTCCCGCCCTCGGCCTGACCCTGGCCGGGACGTCGCAGGCGTCGGCCGCCCCGAACTTCCAGGTCCCGTTCAAATGCGGCGTGACGGTCACGGCCGCGACGTTCAGCGGGCACAGCCCGGCGAACTCGGTCGACTTCCAGAAGTCGGGGATCACCGGCATGCCGGTGCTGGCCTCGGCGGGCGGCACCGTCTCCCGGGTCGCCAACGAAGGCAGCACAAGCTACGGGCGCTGGGTCGAGGTCGATCACGGTGGTGGCTGGACCACCCGCTATGCCCACCTGTCGACTCAGTCGGTCTCGGTCGGGCAGGCCGTCAGCCTCGGCAAGCAGCTCGGTACCGCGGGGTCGACCGGTGGGGTGACCGGTCCGCACCTGCACTTCGAAGAGCGGCTGAACGGTGTGGCGCAGAGGGCGACGCTGAACGGCGTCGCGGTGCCGTACTACGGCCACACCGACTTCACCAGCAAGAACTCGTGCGGTGGCAACCCGTACGAGGCCACGGAGGTGTGCGGCAGCGGTTTCTCGGTGGTCGACTCGCAGGGGCTCGCGAACAATTCGGGCACGGCGTACCTGCTCTACAACGCCTCGACCAAGGCCAACTGCGTGACCACGCTGAAGGCGGTTTCGCTCGGCACCGCTTCGCCGGTGTCGGCGTTCCTCGAAGTCCAGGGTTCGGCTCGCGTGACCGACTCCGGCAGCTTCACCTACTACGCCGGACCGGTGAAGAAGACGGCCGACTCGACCTGCGTGAAGTGGGGTGGCTCGGTCGGGTCGAACGCCTACGAGAGCCCGTTCGAGCACTGCGGCTGACCCCGCGGGGCCGGGCACTGTAGACCACCCCACCGACAGGATCGGCGTTCCCGCGCCCGGTCCCGGGGGCGGTTGTCCACAACGGTCCCGGTTGTCCACAGATCTGCCATGCCCCCACCCGGCGGCCCCATTCCCGCCGCAGGGTGGGGGCATGACCACAACCACCCCGACCGGCAGGACCAAGGTCGATCTGAAGGATCCGGCGGACCTGCTCGCCGCGATCCCGTACATCCTCGGATTCCATCCCGAGGACTCCGTCGTCGTCTTCGGGCAGCGAGGGCCGGACCGCAAGCGGCAGGGCCTCACCCTGCGCGTGGACCTCCCGCCGCCCGCCCTGGAGAAAGACCAGGCGTTCGACCTCGCGGCCCGCCTCTCCGCGACCGCGCATACCGGTGCCACCGTCGCCGTCATCGGCGGTGGCACCCTGAACCCGGCAGGGCGGCCACCGCGCCGCCGCTTCGTCCGGCGCCTGGAATCCTCGCTCGCCGAGTTCGGCATCCCCTTGCTGCACCCGCTGTGGGTGCCGCGGATCGCCGCGGGCGTGCCATGGGGGTGCTACCGCGATACGACCTGCGGCGGCGTCCTGCCCGACCCTCGCGAGTCGGTGATCGCCGCGATCGTCACCAGCGACGGCCACATCACCCGCGAGAGCAGGGAGGAGCTGGAGCACCTTTTCGACGCCGGACCGCCGGAAACACTCGCCCGGCGTGCCGACCTCCTGAACAGGCTGGCCGATCCGCCCTGGGCGGACGAGCCCGTCGTCGAAGCGGGGCTCGCCGAAGTGAACGCCGCGCTCGCCCGCGTCGCGCGTGGCGACGGGGCGATCACCGACGATCAGGCCGTCCGGCTGGCTTGGGCGCTTTCCCTCGTCGAGGTCAGGAGTGCCTGCCTGCTCACCGCCGCCCCCGCGGATTCGCCGCTGGCGAGGGCCGCGGAAGATCTCTGGCTCCGCCTTGCCAAGGAGTTACCCGAACCGGAATCCGCCGAGGCGCTGTGCCTGAAGGCGCACGCCGCCTACGCCCGCGGTGACCTGACCGTCGCCGGGATGGCGCTGGCCAGGGCCTGCGCAGTCGATCCGGAACACGGGCTGGCCAGGCTGCTGACAGTCGCTTTGGACTCGATGCTGGCGCCGTCCGAAGTGGCCGGGATCGTTCTGCGGCAGCGAGAGGAAGGGCCGCGGTACGTGCTCAGCCTCGAGCCGTCCGGCGGGTCCGCGTGAACTCCCAAGCGTCGGCCACGATGCCGTCGAGGTCGGTGCGCTCGGGCTTCCAGCCGAGTTCGTCGCCCGCCCGCGCGCTGGAGGCCACCAGCACCGACGGATCGCCCGCCCGGCGCGGCGCGACCGCGGCGGGGATCTCGTGACCGGTGACGCGGCGGCACGCCTCGATCACCTCGAGCACGGAGAAACCGGTACCGCTGCCGAGGTTGTAGATGCGGTGTTCGCCCTCGACCACGTGACGCAGGGCCAGCAGGTGCGCGTCGGCGAGGTCGACCACGTGGATGTAGTCGCGGATGGCGGTGCCGTCCGCGGTGGGGTAGTCGTCACCGAAGATCTGGATCCGCTCGCGGTCCCCGGTGGCGACCTGGAGAACGAGGGGGATCAGATGAGTCTCGGTGGCGTGCCGTTCGCCGAAGGAGCCGTAAGCGCCGGCGACGTTGAAGTAGCGCAAACTCGCCGCGGCGATGCCGTGGGCGCGCGAGAACGACGTGATCGCGTGGTCGATGGCCAGCTTCGTCGCGCCGTAGGTGTTCGTCGGCTGGGTCGGCGCCGACTCGGGAATGGGGGAGGACTCGGGCTCGCCGTAGGTGGCCGCGGTCGAGGAGAACACCAGCCGCTTCGTGCCGTGGTCACGCATGGCCTCGAGCAGGCGAAGCGAGGTCAGGACGTTGCCCTCCCAGTACTTCGCCGGATCCGTCATCGACTCGCCGACCAGCGACTTGGCGGCGAAATGGAGGACACCGTCGAAGCCGTCACCGAGGACGCGCCGCGCGACCTCGGCGGCGTCGCCCTCGACGAAGGTGGCGTCCGGGTGCACCGCGTCGGCGTGCCCGGTGGAGAGGTCGTCGACCACGGTGACGTCGTGCCCGGCCTCGATGAGGCGGGCCGCGCAGACGCTGCCCACATAACCGGCTCCGCCCGTCACCATCAGTTTCAGGGTCTTGGTCGGTTCGTCGGTCACGTTCGCGCCTTTCTGCTGCGGATGCGGTCGCTCCACAGTGTCCTCGCCCCCGGGCACCCCACGCGCCCGGGGGTGTCGCGGCTAAAGCTCGTCGCGACCGGCACCGCGCGACGGCACCGCGGTGAACAGCCTGGGGTGGCGCAGATCCGCCGCCTCGTACGCGGCCTTCACCGCTCGGCCCACAGTGTCCACATCGGACTCCCGGACCAAGGCGATCGCCGAACCGCCGAAGCCGCCACCGGTCATCCGCGCGCCGAGAGCCCCGGCTTCACGGGCCGAAGCGACGGCGAGGTCGAGTTCGTCGGTGGAGATCCGGTAGTCGTCGCGCATGCTGACATGCGAGGCGTCCAGCTGAGGGCCGATCTCGGCGATCCGGCCGTCGCGCAGCAGGTCCACGGTGTCGAGGACCCGCTGGTTCTCGGTCACCACGTGCCGCACCAGTGGCACCAGGTCGTCCGGCAGCTTGGCGAGCGCGGCGTCCAGCCCATCGACGTCGATGTCCCGCAGCGCCTTCACCTCGAGCAGTTCCGCCGCGCGCTCGCAGCCCCGGCGGCGTTCGCCGTAGCCGCCCTCGGCGTGCGAGTGCTTCGTGCGGGTGTCCATGATCAGGATCCGGACGCCGGATTCCTCCAGCGGGAACGGCACCTGCTCCAGCTCACCGGAGCGCACGTCGAGGAACAGCACGTTCGATTCCGTGCAGCACAAGGAAGCCGTCTGGTCGAGCAGACCGGTCGGCGCCCCGACGAAGTCGTTCTCCGAACGCTGCACCCAGCGGGCCACCTCGTGCAGGGTCGGCGAACCGGCGCCGGTGGCCGGAGTGATGCCCGCCAGCCCGAGGAGGGCGAGCGCGACGGCGCATTCGAGCGCGTGGGACGAGGACAGACCGGCGCCGGAGGGCACGTCCCCCGCGATCACCAGGTCCGCGCCACTGCCGAGACCCTGGTCCCGCAGGACCCAGGTGACTCCGGCCGGGTACGCGGCCCACCCCTCGATCGTGCCGGGCCGCAGATCGGCGATGGTGAGCGGCCCTGATTCCTGGACGCGGCCGTCCGAACCGAGGGTCGCCACGGTCAGCACGCCGTCTTCGCGCGGGCTCGCCGCGGCGGCGAGCCGGTGCGGGAGGGCGAACGGCAGCACGAAACCGTCGTTGTAATCGGTGTGCTCACCGATCAGGTTCACCCGGCCGGGCGCGGACCAGACCCCGGCCGGAGCCCGGTCGTGGAGGGTCCGGAAGGTCGCCGCGGCCTCGGACGCGGCGCTCACCTTGCCTGCGCCAGCACGGCGTGCAACGCCGAAACGGGTACCTGGGCGGTGTTGTCCCCGCCGGTGACCTCGATGGTTCCGCCGGGCGCGGCCTTGCCGACCTTGACCCGGCCGCCGGGCACGATGCCGACCGATTTGAGCTCGGTCATCAGCAGCTCGTCGAGCTGCACGTGTTCGGCGATGCGCCGGATCTCGACCTCGCCGCCGCCCGTGCGGGCGAACTCGTCGAGCCGCACCAGATCCGCCTCGGCGGGTGGGGCGGGATCGCCGTCACCGAGCTTGTCCAGTCCCGGGATCGGGTTGCCGTAGGGGGACGTGGTGGGGTGGTCGAGCAGCTTGACCAGCTTGCGCTCGACGGCCTCGCTCATCACGTGTTCCCAGCGGCAGGCCTCGTTGTGGACGTGCTCCCACTCGAGGCCGATCACATCGACCAGGAGGCGCTCGGCCAGCCGGTGCTTGCGCATGACCGCGATGGCGAGCTCACGACCGTGTTCGGTCAGCTGCAGATGCCTGTCGTCCGCGACGACGACCAGCCCGTCACGTTCCATCCTGGCGACGGTCTGGCTCACGGTGGGGCCGCTCTGCTGCAGCCGCTCCGCGATCCGGGCCCGCAGCGGGACGACACCCTCTTCTTCGAGCTCGTAGATCGTACGCAAGTACATCTCTGTGGTGTCGATGAGATCGTTCACGCTGTCCCCTTCGTCCGCGTTGCTCATCGTAGTCGCTGGCACCGACAGCGACGCAGGCGTGGGGAGAACAAGCCCCGAGGCGGGAAAAGTCCCCCAAGCTGGTCTTGGCGTCGGCAGACGCGGGAAGATGGGCGTATGCGCCCCATGATCACCACCGTCGAACTCGCCGCGCAGCTTTCCGGGCCGGAATCGGCACGCTCCGTAGTCCTCGACGTCCGCTGGCGGCTCGCCGGCCCGCCCGGCGCCGATTCCTACCGTGAGGCACATCTCCCGGGCGCGGTGTATATGGATCTCGACACCGCCCTCGCCGGAGAGCCGGGTGACGGCGGCCGTCATCCGCTGCCGGAGCCGGAGACCCTGCAGCGGCATCTGCGGGCGGCCGGGGTCCGCGCCGGGCACCCGGTCGTGGTCTACGACGACGCCGACGGTTCGGTCGCCGCCCGGGCGTGGTGGCTGCTGCGCTGGGCCGGGCACACCGAGGTCGCCGTGCTCGACGGCGGGTTCGCCGCCTGGACCGAGGAAGAACGGCCGGTCACGGACGAGGTCCCGGTGCCGGAGGAGGGTGACATCGTCGTGAAGCCGGGCGGCATGCCGGTACTGGACGCCGCCGAGGCCGCCGCGCTCGCCAGGGAGGGGCTGCTCTTCGACGCCAGGGCCAAGCAGAGGTACACGGGGGAGACCGAGCCGGTCGACCCGCGCGCCGGGCACGTCCCGGGCGCGGTCAACGCGCCCTTCTCCGGGCATGTCGCGGAGGACGGCCGCTGGCGCGACGCCTCGGAACTGGCCGAGCGGTTCGAAGGATTCGGCGTGACGCCGGAGACCCCGGTCGGTGTCTACTGTGGATCGGGCGTCACCGCCTCGTCCGTCGTCCTCGCGCTCGAGGTCGCGGGCCACCCGAAGCCCGCGGCGCTGTACGCGGGTTCGTGGTCGCACTGGTCCCGTGATCCGGAGCGGCCGGTCGCCACCGGAGAGCTGCCGGGCTGACGCGCGGGCGGGTCCGGCACGGGGCACGAGCCGCTTTCGGGCACTAGAGTTCGGACCATGCGAGCACCGGCCGTCGTATGGGACTCCTCGCTGCTGGGTTACGACCTCGGCGGCGAGCATCCGTTCAATCCGGTGCGGCTCGAGCTGACCATCCGGCTCGCCACCGAACTCGGCGTGCTCGACGGTGTCGAACTGCTCGTCCCCGGTCCCGCCGGCGACGACGAACTCCGCCGCGTCCACGTCGGTGAGTACATCGAGGCGGTCCGGCAGGCTCCGATGACCGGTGCGGATTTCGCGCACGGGCTCGGCACCGAGGACAACCCGGTGTTCACCGGCATGCACGAGGCGTCGGCGCTGGTCGTCGGCTCGACGCTGCTGGCCGCGCGCAAGATCGCCGACGGCGAGGCGACCCGGGCGGTGAACATCGCGGGCGGGCTGCACCACGCGATGCCGGACAAGGCGTCGGGCTTCTGTGTCTACAACGACTGTTCGGTGGCCATCTCGTGGCTGCTGGACCACGGGTTCGACCGCATCGCCTACGTCGACACCGACGTCCACCACGGCGACGGTGTGCAGGCGGCGTTCTACGACGACCCCAGGGTGCTGACAGTTTCCCTGCACCAGCACCCGTTCACGCTGTGGCCGGGCACGGGTTACTCGGCGGAGACCGGCAAGGACGGCGCCGAGGGCACCGCGGTCAACCTGCCGCTGCCGCCCGGTACCCGCGACGGTGGCTGGCTGCGGGCGTTCGACGCGGTGGTGCCGTCGCTGCTGGAGCAGTTCCGCCCGCAGATCCTCGTCACCCAATGCGGCGTCGATTCCCACGAAGAAGACCCGCTTGCGGATCTCTCGCTTTCGGTGGACGGTCATCGCGCCATCTACCGGCGGCTTCGCGAGCTGTCCGAGGCGCACGCCGGTGGCCGCTGGCTCGCCGTGGGCGGCGGTGGCTACCAATTGATCCGGGTGGTGCCGCGGTCCTGGACCCATCTGCTCGCCACCGTGCTCGACCGCGACGTCGACCCGGCGACGGCGTTGCCGCCGAACTGGGTCGCGTCGATCTCGAGGGCGGCGCCGCACGCCGAGATCCCGCCCCGGATGTCCGACGACCGGGAAACCGGGTTCGTCCCGTGGGGAGACGGGGCGGACGAGCCGGTCGACATCGCCATCCGTGACACCCGCCGCGCGATCTTCCCGCTGCACGGCCTCGATCCGGACGATCCGAGGGATTGACCATGACCACTGAGGACGCCAGGCTCGCCGCCTTCGACTACCCGCGTGAGTGGGAGGCCGACGTCCTGCTCTCCGACGGGGGCACGGTCCATCTGCGACCGGTGCTCCCCAGTGACGCCGACGGGCTCGTCGCCTTCCACGGCCGGTTGTCCGAACGCACCCGCTACTTCCGGTACTTCGGCGCCTATCCGCGGATCCCGCAGCGGGACCTCGAACGGTTCTCCGTCGTCGACCACCATGACAGGGTCGCCTTCGTCGCGTTGCTGGGCGACGACATCGTGGCGGTCGGCCGCTACGAACGGCTCGACCGAGGGCCGTCGGCCGAGGTCGCGTTCGTCGTCGACGACGCCCACCAGGGCCGCGGCCTCGGGTCGATCCTGCTGGAGCATCTGGCCGCCGCCGCTTCGGAATGCGGTTTGCGCCGCTTCGTCGCCGAAGTGCTCGCCGAGAACGCGGGGATGGTCCGGGTGTTCCGCGACGCCGGGTACCAGGTCAGCCGCGAGATCGAGGAAGGCGTACTGCACCTCGAGTTCGACATCGACCCGACCGAGGAGTCGCTCGCGGTGGCCCGCGCCAGGGAGCAGGCCGCCGAGGCGCGCAGCGTGCACAACCTGCTGCACCCGAAGTCGGTCGCGGTGATCGGCGCGTCCACCGATCCGACGAAGATCGGGTACGTCGCCCTCACCAACCTGCTGAGCGCCGACTTCGCCGGCACCGTCTACCCGGTCAATCCGGAACACAAGTCCGTCCGCGGCGTGCGCGCCTATCCGTCCGTTGTGGACATTCCCGAGGACGTCGACCTGGCGCTGGTCGCCGTGCCCGCCGAAGCCGTCGAGTCCGTTTTGGACGGTGCGCTGGCCAAGGGGGTCAAGACCCTCCTGATCGTCTCCGGCGGATTCGCCGAGGCGGGCCCGCACGGGCTGCACGCCGAACTGCGGCTGGTCGGGGAGGCCAGGGCGCACGGCATGCGCGTGGTCGGCCCGAACGCGCTGGGTGTGCTCAACACCGACGTCTCGGTCCGGCTCAACGCCACCCTCGCGCCGCGTCTGCCCGCCCGCGGCCGCACCGGGTTCTTCTGCCAGTCCGGCGCGCTCGGCACCGCGATCCTCGCCGACGCCGAAGCACGCGGGCTCGGCCTCTCGACGTTCGTCTCGGCGGGCAACCGGGCCGACGTCTCCGGCAACGACCTGCTGCAGTACTGGGAGACCGATCCGGCGACCGACCTCGTCCTGCTGTACCTGGAATCGTTCGGCAATCCGCGCAAGTTCGCGCGTCTCGCGCGGCGCCTGGCGCGGACGAAGCCGGTGGTGGCGGTGAAATCCGGCAGGCACGCGGTCCGCCCGCAACTCGCCGCGACCTCGGCCGAGGTCGACGAGTCCAGCGTGCAGGCCCTGTTCGAGCAGGCAGGCGTCGTCCGTGTCGACACCCTCGCGCAACTCTTCGACACCGCGCTGGTCTTCGCCCACCAGCCGCTGCCGGCCGGGCCGCGGATCGGCATCGTGGGCAATTCCAGCGCGATCGGGCTGCTGGCCGCCGACACCGCGCGGGCGCAGGGCCTGCGACTGGCCTCGGATCCGGTCGACGTCGGGCCGCAGGCGAGCCCGGAGGAGTTCGCCTCTGCCGTGCGCGAAGCACTCAACTCCCCGGAGACCGACGCGCTCGTCGTGGTCTTCGTGCCACCTCTGGCCATCCCCGGCACGGCCTACGCCCGCGCCTTGCGGGAGGTCGTCGTCGAGATGGACGAGAACAAGCCGATCGTGTCGACCTTCCTCGCCGTCGAGGGCGTGCCGGACGAACTGGCCGTGTTGTCCGAGGACGGCGTGCCGACACGGGGTTCGGTCCCGTCCTATCCCAGCCCCGAACGCGCGGTGAACGCGCTCGCTCGCGTCGTGCGCTACGCCGCCTGGCGACAGCGGCCGCAGGGCAACCTGGTGCGGCCGGCGGGGCTGCACGCCGAGCAGGCGCAGGTGATCGTCAACGAACTGCTGACGAGCGAGGACGGCAAGACGACACTGCTCTCCGACGAAGACGTGGTCCGGCTTCTGGGCTGTTACGGCATCGACGTCGTCCCCTTCCGTGTCGTGACGTCGGCGGACGAAGCGGTGAAAGCGGCCGAAGAGCTGGGTTTCCCGGTCACCCTCAAGGCCGTCGACGAACGGTTCCGCGGCAGGCCCGACCTCGCCGGGGTGCGGCTCGACCTGTCCTCTGTGGACGGAGTACGCCGGGCGTACCTCGATCTGCGGGAGACCTCCGGCGACGAAGACGTCTACGTCCAGCGGATGGCGCCCAAGGGCCTGTCCTGCGTGATCGGCCTGCAGGACGACCCGTCGTTCGGCACGCTCGTGTCGTTCGGTCTCTCCGGGCTGGTCAGCACGCTGCTGGGGGACCGGGCCTACCGCGCCGTCCCGCTCACCGACGTCGACGCCGCCACCCTGCTGCGCGAACCGCGGACCTCGCCGCTGCTCACCGGCTACCGCGGTGACGAACCGGCGGATCTGGCCGCGTTGCAGGACATCGTGCTGCGCGTCGCCGCCCTCGCCGAGGACAACCCCGAGGTTCGTTCGATGACCCTCGACCCGATCCTGGCCTCCCCAGAGGGTGCGTTCGTCGCCAACGCCCGGATCGTGCTCGGTCCGCCGCCGACCCGCCCCGACACCGGGCCGCGGCGGCTGCGGCCGATCAACGCCCCTGCCTGACCCCGGGAGCACGCCGGTCGGAACGGCGCCGGTCAGGAATCCCACTCCTGGGGCGACCGGGCGGCGAGTTCCGCGTCGTGGTCGGTGAATGTCGCGATATCGCCCCGGATCGTGTTGTGGAACGCGACGATCTCGCCGTCGCGGACGAGCTTCGTCTGCACCGCCCGTGCTTCCCCGGCCAGCGGACCGGCGGGGATGGACAGCCTGGTCGCGGTGTGCACGAGGTCGATCCCGCCGCCGAGCGGACGGCTCGACACCTGGCGGATCTCCAGCGTGCTGCCCCGATAGATGGTGTCGAAGATGTTCTGGCTTTCCCGCGCGATCGTCGCGCGGCCGCGCTGGATCCGGCCGACGACGTCGACGAAGTCCGCGTCCTCGGCGAAGCACGCGGCCCACGCCGTGCCGTCGCCCGCGTTCCAGGCGCGTTCCAGCTCGGTGATGATCTCCTCGGTGGTCATCGCTATCCTCTCCTGTAACGGCGGTCCAGTACTTGGAACAATGTTCTAACTTTCGAGGAGCATACATGGCAGCGGATCTTCCCGGCATCGTCCGGTTGCGCGACCGCCGCGAGGCGCTGACGCTGCGCACGATCCTGACGGCGGCCCGCGGCCTCTTCGCCGATCGCGGGTACGCGCGGACGCCGATCCGCCTCATCGCGCAGGAAGCGGGGGTTTCCCCGCAGACCATCTACGCCCACTTCGGCTCGAAGGCCGGTGTCCTCGGCGGGCTCGTCGACCTCCTCGATGACGAGGCCGGGATTCCCGACCTCGTCGCCGAGGCGCAGCGGACCGAGGATCCGGTCGCGTTGCTCGGCCTGCTGGCCACGGTCGCGCGTCAGGTCCGGGAACGCTGCGGCGACATCGTCACGATGCTGGGCTCGGGGGCCGCCGTCGACCCGGATATCGCCGCGACCCAGGCCGAGGGCGCGCGGCGCAACCGGCTCGGTGTCGAGATGGTCATCGAACGGGTCCGGAACGGCAGTCGCGCCGTGGTGCCCAGGGCAGCGGACATCGCCGTCGCCCTGATGAGCGCCGACGTCCACACCAGCCTCGTCACCGAAGCCGGGTGGAGTCACGACGACTACGAAGCCTGGCTCAAGGACACGCTGGTCGCTTCGCTGCTTCGATGACGCAGCGTCTTACCGAAGAAAGCCGAGAGCTGAGCGCGCTGCGTGGCGACGCTCCGCACCGGGTCGATGGTGCCGACGAACGCGGCCGGAGCGTTGCCCAGCTGCGGCAACAGCGTCTGGTAGTCGGTGAAGCTGAAGTGTTCACCGTCCGGCAGCCGCACTTCGCGGGTCCAACCGCGCTGGTTGCGGAGGAACTCCTGCCAGGACGCGTCCGACGCGGCACTGTGGTCGCCCGCGCTCATCAGCAGGAACGGACGGTCCAGGCCCTCGTCGGCGACGCGGCCGAAGATCCGCTGTGACTGCGAGTGGGCCATGCTGCCGTCCAGATTCGCCCCGGCGACGATCCGCCGGTCGGTCACCATCGTTTCGCCCGCGGTGAACCCGCCGGCGGAGTGACCGAACATGCCGACGCGGTCGAGGCCGAGCGAGTCGAGGACGAAGCGCGTGTCCTGTACGCGGGTCTCGATCACGCGTTTCGACACCTCGATACTCGACGGCGGCAAGGCTTTCTTCGCGACGCGCCCGTCGGGGAACTCGACGGCTTCCGCCTCGTGGGTGTGGTCGATGGCCACGACGACGTAGCCCTCGCTCGCGAGCTGTTCCAGCTGCGTGGTGCCGTGCGAACGCGACAAGGTGCCCCCGGGTGAATACAGCACGACAGGTCGCTTGCCGCCGATCGCGGGCGCGCCGATCCGGGCGTTGGTGGGGAAGTGGTAGTCGAGCTGCTCCGGGCCGATGCCCAGTTTGACGGCGTCTCCCTCGGCCACCACCTTCGCGACACCCGGCGCCATGTACGGCGCTTTCGGCTTTCCGCTCGACAGTGCCGGGTATCGCACGGTGACCATCAATTCCCGCGTGAGGCTGGGAACCCATGGGTCCTGGCGTGAGTGATCGATCAGATGGAGGTCGGTGCTGCCGACGGCGTACGGACCTGTCGGCGCGGGCAGGCTCAAGCGGACGGCCGCCGCTGACGCGGGCGGCGCGAGGAGGACGGCGGGCAGGGCGAGAGTGGTTGCCAGGACGCCGATCCGGCGCGTGGTTCGGTTCATGGCACCGAACGTAGGGAGCGGGCCGGTGCCGGGGCATCGGGAAGATCACCGGTCCCACCCCTGGGATCGGTCTCGGCAGGCCAGGGTCACCTCGTTGCTCCATTGACTTCGCAGTTCGAATGCCGCTTGTGGCAGTTGCCTGTTCCGGAAGCTTCGTTCGCTGTAGAACCGGCGAACCCCTTGTTACGTTCGGTGATGGCGCGTGCACGCCCAGACCGAAGTAAACCGACGAGAGGTAAATGCCATGAAGGAATACGAGACCCCCATGCTGATCGAGGCCGGCGAGTTCGAAGAGGTCACCGGCCTGCTCTCCAGGCACGGCAACGACCGGCTGATCTTCAGCAAGAACTGAACGCGCTGACCGTCTGCGTCGATGCGTCGAATCGCTGACACGCTGGGTCACGGCGAGGAGTACTTCGCGGTCTTTCCCGACCACGAAGCCGCCCTCGCCGTGGCCCCGCGGTTGCACGCACCTGGGTCCCGGACGCTCGCCCACGCGTCGGGGCGGCCGTGGCTGACCGGCCGGTGGCCGGACGACGGGATCGTCGTGGCCACGGCGGGGCGGACCAGGCTGGCGGTGATCGGTTGCTGCCCGGTCACCGAGAAGGAGCTGACCATCGCGGCCGCGCGGCTGCGCGATCCCGGCGGGCTCGACGCGCTGGCGGCGAAACTGCCGGGCAGCTTCCACCTGGTGGCCTCGGTGGACGGGCACTGCCGGGTGCAGGGCACCGCGTCCGGGCTGCGGCTGGTCCACCACACGAGGATCGGTGGCGCGGTGGTCGCGGCCGACCGCGCGGACATCCTCGCCCACGCGGCGGGGGCGGACATCGACGAGCGGATGCTCGCGGTCCGGCTGCTGTTCCCGGTCCCGCATCCGTTGCTGCACAAGCCGATGTGGCGTGGGGTGCACGGCGTGGAGCCGGGCAGTGCGCTGGTGCTCGCCCCGGACGGCCTCGCCGCCCGCACGGTGCGGTGGTGGGATCCGCCGCGCCCGGAACGCTCGCTCGCGGAAGGCGCGCCGCTGGTGCGGGAAGCGCTCACCGCCGCGGTGGACGCGCGCACGGCCGCCGGTGGTGTGGTCGCCTGCGACCTTTCCGGTGGCCTGGATTCGACCTCGGTGACCTTCCTCGCCGCCCGTGGCGACGCGAAGATCGTGGCGAGCACCTGGCCGGGTCTCGACCCGGCCGACGACGACCTCGCCTGGGCGACGCGCGCGGCGGCGCATCTGCCCGAGGTCGAGCATGCGGTGTGGGACGTCGCCGCGTCTCCGCTGGTCTACGCGGGCCTGCTCGAAATCGACGATCCGCTGGACGAACCGACCATCGGGATGATGGACAGGGCGAGGCTGCTCAGTGATCTGGCGCCGCTGGCGGCCAAGGGCAGCAGGGTCCGGCTGACCGGCATCGGCGGCGATCACGTCGCTTGGTGCTCCGAAGCGCACTATCACTCGATTCTGCGGCGCCGCCCGTTGTTCGCACTGGGCGCGCTCCGGGGGTTCCGCGCGTTGTTCACCTGGCCGCTCGGTGGCATGGTCCGTGCGCTGGCCGATTCCCGTTCGTACCGCCGGTGGCTCTCGGACGCCGCGGCCGACGTCCGCGCGGCGAAGACCGCACCGGTGACCGCCGCGCTGGGCTGGAGCGTTCCGCCCCGGTTGTTCGATTGGGCGACGCCGGAGGCGAAAGAGCTGGCGAGCGCGGCGATCCGCGACGCGGCGCTCGCCGCGGAGCCGCTCGGTGAGACCAGGGGCGAGCACGCGGACCTGGAGCAGATCCTGTCCTGCACGCGGATCATCCGGCAGTGGGAGCAGATGAGCGCGCGGGCCGGGCTGCCGATCCAGTCGCCGTTCCTCGACGATCGGGTGATCGAGGCCTGTCTGTCGATCAGGCCGGACGACCGCGTGACGCCGTGGGCGTACAAACCGGTGCTCACCGAAGCCATGCGCGGCGTGGTACCCGGCGAATGCCTGGCCCGCACCAGCAAGGCGCAGGCGTCGATGGACGCCGCGGCGGGTCTGCGGGCCAGCCGGGGCGACCTGCGCGAGCTGTGGGCGGACTCGCGGCTGGCCGAGCTCGGCCTCGTCGACCGGAATCGGTTGAGCGCCTTGGCGTCGCGGCCCGAAACACCGGAGCTTCGCGACGGCATCCTGTATCCGACCATCGGCTGCGAGGTCTGGCTGCGCACGCTCTCGAAGCCCTTGCTCTCTCTGGAGGAGAAATGAGTCTCGCCTTCCGCGCCAACGTGTCCATTGTGGACACGGACTATGGGTCCGTGTTGCTCGACGAGCGCAAGGGCCGGTATTTCCAGCTCAACCCGAGTGGCCGGATCGTCGTGCGGACGCTGCTCGAAGGCGGTGACAGCGAAGAGGCGGCCGGCGCGCTCATCGAGGAGTACGACGTCTCGCGTGAGCGTGCCGAGCAGGACGTGACCGCGCTGGTGGAGGGGCTGCGCGCGGCGGGCCTGGTGACGCCGTGACCACCCCGAGCGCGCTCAGCAGGCCGCGGTCACTGCCGTTCGCGCGGCGGCTCGCCGCGCGGCTCGCGGTCGCCGCGGCCAGGTTGGTCGCGACGCTGCCGCCACACCGGATCCGGACGGTCTTCGGCGTACTCCGCCGCGGCGCCCGGCCCGCCACCCACGAGCAGGCGGAGGCCGCGAGGGAGGCGGTGCTCGCGGTCAGTCTTGCCTGCCTCGGCCCGAAAGGCTGCCTGCCAAGGTCGCTGGCGGTCACGCTGCTGTGCAGGCTGCGCGGTGCTTGGCCGACGTGGTGCGCCGGCGTCCGGGTTCGGCCGCCGTTCGGTGCGCACGCCTGGGTCGAAGTGGACGGGCAGCCCGTCGGGGAAGGGGTCTCCGCCGAATATTTCGCGCGGCTCGTCGCGGTCGGGCCGCCGGATCAGGACCGATGAGCGATCGGGCGGGCTTCCGGGAGCTGCTGCGGCTGACCGCGGGCCACCGCCGGGTGCTGACGCTGGCCATCGTGCTCACCGTGTCGGCGTCCGGACTGGGGATGCTCCAGCCCTTGCTGGTCCGGCACGGGATCGACTCGGTGGGTACGCGACCGCTCTCCTGGTGGTTCATCGCGGGCATAGCCGGGCTTTTCCTCGTCCAAGCCGCCGTGGACGGACTCGGCTTGTTCATGTTGGAGCGGTCGGGCGAACGCGTGGTGCTCAGCGTGCGCAGACGGCTGATCGCGCGCCTGCTGCGGCTGCGGATGCCCGCCTACGAGGACCATCGGCTCGGCGACCTGATCTCCCGGCTCAGTGTCGACACCACCGTGCTGCGCGACGTGGTGTCGACCGCGTCGGTCCAGCTCGTCGCGGGCGGGTTGACCGGACTCGGCACGGCGGTGCTGATGCTGCTGCTCGACCCGGTGCTGTTCGGCCTGGTGGCGGCGACCGTGTCGGTCGCCGCCGTCGTGGTGGTCGCGTTGCTCGGCAGGCTCCGCGCGGCGGGCGAGCGGACGCAACGCGGCGTCGGTGAGATGAGCGCGGACCTCGAACGCGCGCTGGGTGCGATCCGGATGGTGCGCGCCAACCGGGCGGAGCCGCGAGAGGAGCGGCGGATCGGTGAGCGGGCGGAGTCGGCCTTCGCCGCGGGGGTGGAGGCGGCCAAGCTGACCTCGGTGATGACCCCGGCCGTCGAGCTGGCCATTCGCGGCTCACTGCTGCTGGTGCTGCTCGTCGGCGGGGCACGGGTGGCGGCGAACGCGACCTCGCTGGGCGCGCTGGTGGCGTTCCTGTTGTACGCGACCTATCTGGTGGTGCCGCTCATCTCCCTGCTCCAGGGAATCGGCCTCGTCCAGCGCGGCATGGGCGCGCTGCAGCGGGTGCACGAGGCCTCTCTCCTGCCCGTCGAAAACGATACGGTGACCCCCTCGCCGATGCTTCCCGCGCGGTCCGCGCCGGTGCTGGAATTCCGCGATGTCCGATTCTCCTACGGGAAAAGGACGGTGCTGGACGGCGTTTCGTTCCGGGTCGAACCGCGTACGATCGTGGCGATGGTCGGAAAGTCCGGGGCGGGAAAGTCGACAGTTTTCTCACTGGCCGAGAATTTTTATCAGCCCTTTTCCGGTGCGGTGCTGCTGAATGGTGTCGACCTGACCGGGATGTCACTTTCCGACTGCCGTTCCCGGTTGGCGCTGGTCGACCAGAACGTGCCCATCCTGCACGGCACGCTGCGGGAAAATCTCGTGTACGCGGCACCGGACGCCGGCGCGGAGGAAGTCACGCGGGTGGTGGAAAAGGTCAACCTGGCCGAGCTCGTCGCCGGTCTGCCCGACGGGCTCGACACCCAGGTAGGTGAACGCGGGAACATGCTCTCCGGCGGCGAGCGGCAGCGGGTCGCGATCGCCCGTGCCCTGCTCACCCGGCCTGACCTGCTGCTTCTCGACGAGCCGAGCGCGCACCTCGACCAGATCAACGAATCAGCGCTGACCATGGCGCTGGAGCGGGCCGGACGTGAATGCGCGCTGCTGATCATCGCGCACCGGCTGGCCACCGTCCGCCGGGCCGACCGGATACTGGTGCTCGACGGGGGCAGGGTCGCCGGTGACGGCACACACGGCGAGCTCACCGCGTCCTGTCCGTTGTACCGGCGGCTCGTCGAGAATCAGTTGTCCGATGACGGGTCTGCCGGAAGCGTACCTGCCGAAGCGGCGTCCACCGGATAATCCCCCGATTGTGGTCAGCTCATCCCCCCGGATGGCCCTGTCGCGACAACCGAGTGCTCTTGAGAATGGGTCGCTGGGATGTCGGATAGGTTATTCGGATGGGCCGGTGATGATGCTCAGATGATCTACAACCGACTGGCCGTCGGCCAATTGACTCGGCAAAAGGAATTCGTGGAGGTGCTGTCGGGACGGTGCGATACGCTCAGGCGTATCGACCGGTTTTGTGAAACCACCAAACTCGTGTCCGGAATTCTTTCCGGCGGCGGCCGGGTGGACGCCTGCGACCCGGCGCTGCTGGAGTCGATGCTCTTCGGACCGGGACGCAGGCGGCTGGTGGTCGACTCGCGGCTGGCGGGCGGTGAGCTGGTGCGGCACCACGAAAAGGACAGGCAGACCGAAATCAAGGTGTACGGCGGAGCCCTGCGGCACATGCTGGTCTTCGACGCCCGGTACGCGGTCGTGCCGCTCGACGAGGCGAGCCTGCACGCGGGCGCGCTGGTACTGCGTCCACCGCTCGTCGGTCCCTGTGGCCAGTTCTTCGAGGTCCTCTGGTCGGAGTCGCGACCGCTCGGCGGCGGGCTCGGACAGCGCGCCTGCCTCCAGGGACGGCAGCTGCGGGTCGCGGACCTGCTGGTGGAAGGAGCCACGGACCATCAGGTCGCGAACCGCTTGGGCATGAGCAGCAGGACCGTGCGCACGATCGTGTCCGAGCTGCACGGCCGGTTCGGCACCACTTCGCGGATGGCCTTGGGTTTCCGGCTCGGCCGTCTGACCAAGCGCGTCTAGTCCCGGTACGGCACCTCCCAGACTCCCGAGGTCCCGTCGGCCGCCAATTCCCGCTTGAGCACCTTGTGCGTCGCCGTCCGCGGCAGTTCGCCGACCACCCGCACGAACCGGGGCCGCTGCTTCGGGCCGAGATCACCTTGCGCCGCCACGAAAGCGGCGAACTCGTCCGCGTCGATCGGCGCCTGGCAGACCAGTGCGGCCATCACCTGGTCGCCAACCCGCGGGTCCGGCACCCCGTACACCGCGGCCTCGCGGACGGCGGGATGCCGGACGAGCGCGCGTTCGATCGGGGCGGTGCCGAGGTTCTCGCCGTCGACGCGGAGCCAGTCACCGAGCCGCCCGGCGAAATAGCAGTAGCCGTCCGCGTCGAGGTAGGCCAGGTCGCCGGTGTGGTACATCCCGTCGCGCATCCGCTCGGCCTCGGCGGCCGGATCGCCGTAGTACCCGGCGAAGAAGCCCGCTCCGCCGGTGTTGACCAGCTCGCCGACGGCCTCGGCGGCGTTGAGCAGCTTCCCGTTCACGTCGAATTCCGCCGGGGGACAAGGCTTTCCGGTCTCCGGATCGAGGACCGCGACACCATCGAGCAGCCGCCCGAGCGAACCCGGCGGCGTGGTGGCGTCCCGGCCGAAGTTGACCCCGCCCTCGGTCGAACCGAACGCGTCGATCACGTGGCAGCCGAAGCGTGAGCCGAACGCGGCGAGATCGGTCTCCGCGCCTTCGTTGCCGTAGACCAGTTTCAGTGGGTTTTCGGCGTCGTCGTCCCGCTCGGGAGTGGTGAGCACATAGGAGAGCGGCTTGCCGACGTAGTTGGCGTACGTCGCGCCGAACTTCCGGACGTCCGGGAGGAAACCGGAGGCGGAGAACCGCCGCCGCAGCGCGATCCCCGCGCCCGCGGCGAGCCCGACCGACCAGCCTGCCATGATGGCGTTGGAGTGGAACATCGGCATCGACACGTACACGGTGTCCTGTGTGGACAAACCGAAGCGGGAGGCCAGCATCTCACCGGGATAGGCGATCTTGCCGTGCGTGCACCGGACGGCCTTCGGATCGCCGCTGGTGCCGGAGGTGAAGATCAGCATGAGGAGGTCTTCGGGTTTCGCGGCCACGGGGACGACGGCCTCCCGTACGGGCTCGAGAGCGCTCAGCGGCAGCACCGGGACATCGGTCTCGGACAGGAGCGGAAGGTACTTCTCCTCGGCGAACACCAGCTCGCAGTCGGCCAGCGCGACGTCGCGCGCCAGCGCCGCGCCCCGGCGCGTCGGGTTCAGGCCGACCAGGACGTGCCCCGAGAGCGCGGCCCCGCCGAGCAGGAACGAGAACTCGGGGACGTTGTCGGCCAGCAACCCGAAATGCCCGCCCGGCCGCAGGATCCGGGTGAGCGCGGCGGCGTGCCCGGCGCAGGCTTGGACGTGCTCGGCCCAGGACCAGCGCCGGTCCTCGAACAGCAGCCCGGCCGAGCGGTCCTCCGCCCGCGCGAGCAGGAGTTCCGTGACCGTGGGGGTCATGCCGGGTCCGCGGCCAGGAGATCGCCGAGCCCTCGCAGTTGCGCGGTCGCCCCGCCCAGCGTGAACTCGAGCCGCTTCGCCGCGACGAAGTAGCGGTGCAGGGTGTGGTCGACGTCGATGCCGACCCCGCCGTGGACGTGCACGGCGGTGTGCGCGACGCGGTGCCCGGCCTCGGCCGCCCAGAACTTCGCCGTCGCGACCTCCTCGGCCGCCGGAAGGCCTTCGCTCAGCCGCCAGGCCGCCTGCCACAGCGTCAGCCGGACGGCTTCGACATCGACGTAGGCGTCGGCGAGCCGCTGCCGCACCGCCTGGAAACTGCCGATGGGGTGGTCGAACTGCTGCCGTTCCCGCGCGTACGCCGCGGTCAGTTCCAGCGCCCGTTCGACGACGCCGAGCTGCTGCGCGCAGACGCCGATCGTGGCGCGCAGCCGCAGCCATTCGCCGATGTCGCCCAGTGAGGCCGTGGCCTTCGCGCGGGACAGCTCGACGAGCGCCGCGTCGGCGTGGTCGACGGTCCGTTGGGGTGACACGGTCACCGAGTCCCCGTCGAGCAGGAATACCTGATGCCCGCCGTCGACGGCCGCCTCGACGAGAAAGCCGTGCGCGAACGCGCCGAACGGGACCGCGGTCTGCGCGCCGGTCAGCCGCCAGCCGTCGCCGTCGGCCTCGGCGGTGAAGCCGCACGGCACACCGTAGTCCGGCAGCGCGACGGCGAGGACGTGGTCGCCACGCAGCACCGGGACGACCCAGCGTTCGGCCGGTCGCCCGTCCCCGAACTCGGCTACCGCGGCCGCGGCCAGCACGACCGACGTCAAGTAGGGGACCGGCGCGACCGCGCGTCCGATCTCGGCGAGGACGGAACACTGCTCCAGCAGCCCGAACCCGCCACCGCCGACCGACTGCGGCAGCGCGGCGTCGACCACCCCCGCCTGCGCCAGGGCTGTCCACAGTGGAGCGGAGAACCCGCCGGAACCGTGTTCTCCCAGCATGTCCGGGGTCACCTTGTCCGTCAGGATCCGGCGCGTGAGGGACGCGAGGTCCTGCTGCGCTTCGGTGAGCGTGAAGTCCATCAATGCCTCCTAGCGCGTGACGGGCAGGCCGAGCGCGGTCGCGGCGATCATGTCCCGCTGGATCTCGTTGGTGCCGCCGCCGAAGGTGAGGATCAGCGACGAGCGGTGCAGCCGTTCGATCCGGCCGCGCAGCAGCGCACCGGGGGAGCCCTCGCGGACCACGGCGCCCGCGCCGAGGATCTCCATCATCAGCCGGTAGGCCTCGGTCGCGAACTCCGTGCCGAACACCTTGGTCGCCGACGCCTCCGCGGGACCCAGTTCGCTGCTCGCCGCCGCCCAGGCGATGCGCCAGTTCCGCAGTTTCAGGTACTCCGCGTGCGCGTGGATCCGCGCCAGATGCAGCCGTACCCAGGGCGCGTCGATGACGCGGGAGCCGTCGGGCAGTTTGGTCGTCTGCGCCCAGGTCCGCACGTCGCGCACCGACGTCTGGATCGGCGCGGCCGAGGTCAGCGCGACGCGTTCGTGGTTGAGCTGGTTCGTGATGAGCGGCCAGCCCTCGTTCTCCCCGGCGACCCGGGAGGTCACGGGTACGCGGACGTCGTCGTAGTAGGTGGCGCTGGTGCCGGGCCCGGCGACCGTGCGTACCTTCGTCCAGGAGAACCCCGGTGCCGACGTCGGCACGATCAGCATGCTGAGGCCCTTGTGCTTGCGGGCTTCGGGGTCGGTGCGGGCGGCCAGCCAGACGTAGTCGGCGTACTCGATCAGGCTCGTCCACATCTTCTGGCCGTTGATCACGTAGTCGTCGCCGTCGCGGACCGCGCGGGTGCGCAGCGACGCCAGATCGGTGCCCGCGCCCGGTTCGGAGTAGCCGATCGCGAAGTGCAGCTCGCCGGCGGCGATCTTCGGCAGGTAGAACGCCTTCTGTTCTTCGGTGCCGTAGCGCATGATGGTCGGCCCGACGGTGTTCACCGTGAGGAAGGGGACGGGTACCCCGGCCGCGGCCGCCTCGTCGGTGAAGACGAGCTGGTCGAGCATCGGGCGTTCCTGTCCGCCGTATTCGCGCGGCCAGCCGATCGCGAGCCAGCCCGATCGGCCGAGGTCGCGCACGATTTCCTTGTACACCAGGCCGTCGCCGTACTCGCCGCCGTCTCCGGCCAGCGCTTCGCGGCGCTCGGGGGTCATCAGCCCGGCGAAGTACTCCCGGAGTTCCCCGGCCAGTGCGCGCTGCTCCGGCGTGTAGTCGATCCGCATCCGTCACCTCTGCCGTCGGTGCTCGTTACTGGTGCCATGGCCGCTCACGGCGCTAAGGTAGAACCTGTTCTAGTTGTACCAGGTATGGCGGCGAGGAGGGAATATGGAGATCGAGGTCGATCGCACGCTCTGCGAGGCGAACGCGATCTGTGTCGGCTTCGCACCCGAGGTCTTCGATCTCGACGACGACGAGGAGCTCGTCCTCTCGTCGGCGCAAGTTCCACAAAACCAGGTAGAACGTGTTACTCAAGCTGTCGCGGGCTGTCCGAAAAACGCGCTGCTCATCCGTGGTTAGCGGCGTTTATTTAGACCTTGCATGCGGCGAGAACAGATTCTACTGTGTGCGGTGAGGCTGGGTGTGGAAAGGCAGGAGGCCTGGAGTGAGCTTGGACGGCAAGACGGCCATCGTCACCGGGGCGGGCGCGGGACTCGGCCGGGCCGAGGCGCTGGCGCTGGCCGCGGCGGGAGCGTCGGTGGTGGTCAACGACGTGTCGGCCGCGGCGCGGGAGGTGGCCGACGAGATCGAGGCCGAGGGCGGCAAGGCGATCGCGGTCACCGGTGACGTGTCGGAGTCCTCGACGGCCGACGCGCTGCTCACCGCCGCCGTCGACCACTTCGGCGGCCTCCACCTCCTGGTCAACAACGCCGGCGTGCTGCGTGACCGGATGCTGTTCTCGATGTCCGACGACGATTGGGACACCGTGCTCGGCGTCCATCTGCGCGGGCATTTCCTGCTTTCCCGCAACGCCGGGGCGTACTGGCGCGACAAGTCCAAAGTGGACGGCGCGCCGGTGTACGGCCGGGTGGTCAACACCGCGTCGGAATCGTTCCTGCTCGGTGCCCCCGGCCAGCCGAACTACGGCGCGGCCAAGGCGGGGATCGCCGCGCTCACCGTCTCCACCGCGCGCGGCCTCTCCCGCTACGGCGTCCGCGCCAACGCGATCTGCCCGCGAGCCCGCACCGCGATGACCGAAGCCGTCTTCGGGGCCGAAGCACCCGAAGGCGTCGACCCGCTCTCGGTCGACCACGTCGCGCCGTTCGTGACGTTCCTCGGCTCGCCCGAATCCGACCGTGTCAACGGTCAGGTGTTCCTCGTCTACGGCGGGATGGTCGCGCTGATGCGGCCGCCGTCGGTGGAACAGCGGTTCGACACCGCCAACGGCACCTGGACCACTGAAGAACTCGTGACCACCGTGGGCGGCTACTTCGCCGACCGCGACCCGGAACGCATGTTCGCCGCTTCCGAGATCATGTCGCTGCCGTAGACCGTAGGAGATGATGTAGTGGGCAGGCTCGATGGCAAGGTAGCGCTGATCACCGGCGGGGCAAGGGGACAGGGCGAAGCGGCCGCGCGGCTGTTCGTCGCCGAGGGCGCGCGAGTGGTGATCGCCGACATCAACGACCTCGACGGCAAGAAACTCGCCGCGGATCTCGGTGAATCCGCCGTCTACCAGCATCTCGACGTCGGTGACGAGGCCGAATGGGATGCCGCGATCGAGCGCACCGTCTCGGAGTTCGGGCCGCCGACCGTGCTGGTCAACAACGCGGGCATCCTGCACTTCTCGGAACTGGGCAAGACCACGCTCGCCGATTACGAACGCGTCATCCGGGTCAATCAGATCGGGGCGTTTCTCGGGATGCGTTCGGTCGTTGAACCGATGACCGGGGCCGGTGGCGGCTCCATCGTCAACGTGTCCTCCGTGGAAGGCCTCGCCGGGATGCCGTTCCTTGTCGCCTACACCGCCAGCAAGTTCGCGATCCGCGGGATGACCAAGGTCGCGGCGCTCGAACTCGGCGCGAAGAACATCCGCGTCAACTCCGTGCACCCCGGCGCGATCGACACGCCGATGGTCGCCGCGGCGGCGGGCGGGCAGAAAGTCGACATGTCGTGGGTGGGCAAGAAGGTCGCTTTGGGCCGGGTCGGGCAGCCGGAGGACATCGCGAAACTGGTGTTGTTCCTGGCCAGCGACGAAAGTTCGTACAGCACGGGCGCCGAGTTCGTCGCCGATGGCGGCGCGACGGCCACGCATGCTCTCAAGTTCTGACGCGGAGGTGCCGAGAGCAAAGTGAACACCGCTAACGCACTGGGGCGTTGACAGGTGGAGTAAGACTCGGGGCAGGCTACTGGGAGGTTCTGTGAACGCGTCGGTGTCCGTCCCGGGTACGGGTGCGCTCACACAGGTCGGCAGGCTCGCGACCCTGTCGTGGGAGGTCTTCCGCGCGATCTTCAAGCGCCCGTTCCAGTTCCGCGAGTGGATCCAGCAGTGCTGGTTCTTCGCCAGTGTCACCATCCTGCCGACGGCGCTGGTGGCGATCCCGTTCGGCGCGGTCATCGCGCTGCAACTGGGCTCGCTGACCCAGCAGATCGGCGCGCAGTCGTTCACCGGCGCCGCCAGCGCGCTCGCCATCGTCCAGCAGGCGAGCCCGCTGATCACCGCGCTGCTGGTGGCGGGTGCCGGCGGGAGCGCGGTCTGCGCCGACATCGGCGCCCGCAAGATCCGCGAAGAGATCGACGCGATGGAGGTCCTCGGGGTCAACCCGATCCAGCGCCTGATCGTGCCCCGTGTCCTCGCCGCGATCGTGGTTTCGGTGCTGCTGAACGGTTTGGTCAGTGTCGTCGGCGTACTCGGCGGCTACTTCTTCAACGTCGTCATGCAGGGCGGGACCCCCGGCGCGTATCTCGCCAGCTTCAACGCGCTGGCCCAGGTGCCGGATCTGTGGGTCAGCGAGATCAAGGCCCTGCTCTACGGTTTCGTCGCCGGTGTGGTCGCGGCCTTCCGCGGGCTGAACCCGGCGGGCGGGCCGAAGGGCGTCGGCGACGCGGTGAACCAGGCCGTGGTGATCACCTTCCTGCTGCTGTTCCTCATCAACGTCGTGCTGACGGCGATCTACCTGCGGATCGTGCCGCCGAAGGCGATGTGACATGGCAGGCGAACCCGCTGTCTCGGACCGGACGCTCGAGATCATCGCGCGCCCGGGTGCGATGCTGGAAGGCTTCGGCGGCCAGCTGTCGTTCTACTTCCGTGCGCTGGCCTGGACCCCGCGCACGCTCCGGCGCTACCGCCGTGAGGTCTTCCGCCTGCTGACCGAAGTCAGCTTCGGTACCGGCGCGCTCGCGGTGATCGGCGGGACGCTCGGCGTGATGATCGGGATGACGCTGTTCACCGGTCTCATCGTCGGCATGCAAGGTTACTCGGCGCTGAACCAGCTCGGGACCGCCGCGCTGACCGGGTTCATCTCGGCCTACTTCAACACCCGCGAGGTCGCGCCGCTTTCCGCGGGGCTCGCACTCTCCGCCACCGTCGGCTGCGGGTTCACCGCGCAGTTGGGCGCGATGAAGATCTCCGAGGAGATCGACGCGCTCGAAGTGATGGGCGTACCGAGCCTGCCGTACCTGGTGACGACGCGGGTGATCGCCGGAGTCACCGCGGTCATCCCGCTCTACGCCGTCGGCCTGCTCTCGTCCTATCTGGCCTCGCGGCAGATCACCATCTGGCTCTACGGCCAGTCCGCGGGCACCTACGACCACTACTTCACACTGTTCCTGCCGCCCGAAGACGTGCTGTGGTCGTTCCTCAAGGTGATCGTCTTCAGCGTGCTCATCATCCTTTCCCATTGCTACTACGGCTATACCGCCAGTGGTGGGCCCGCCGGGGTCGGTATCGCGGTCGGCCGCGCGGTGCGGACGTCGATCGTGCTGATCTCGGTGCTCGACTTCTTCCTGAGCCTCGCGATCTGGGGCGCCACGACGACGGTGAGGATTTCCGGGTGAACAGGGGGATACTGCTGCGACGGCTCCGGCACCAGGTGCTGGGCCTGATCTTCCTCGTGGTGGTCGTGCTGTTCTTCGTCACGACCATCGCCTTCTACCAGAAGGCCTTCACCACGGTGACCCTGGTGAAACTGGAGACCGACCGCATCGGCAACCAGATGCGCGAAGGCGCGGACGTCAAGGTGCGCGGGATGGTCGTCGGCGAGGTCCGCACGATCCAGGCACACGGCGATCGCGCCACGATGGAACTGGCGCTGCAACCGGACAAGACGTCGGTCATCCCGGCCAACGTGTCCGCGAGGCTGCTGCCGAAGACGCTGTTCGGTGAACGGTATGTCGCCCTGCAGATCCCCGAGAGGCCGGACCGGCACATCGCTGAGGGCGACGTCATCCCGCAGGACCGCAGCAGCAGCGCGATCGAGCTGGAGACCGTGCTCGGCGACGTGATGCCGCTGCTGCAGGCCGTTCAGCCGGAGAAGATGGCGAGCACGCTCAACGCCGTCGCGTCCGCTTTGGACGGTCAGGGCAAACAGCTCGGCACGACACTGGCGGGACTTTCGGACTATCTCGGGAAAGTGAACCCGTCGCTGCCCGACCTCAAGGCCGACATCAGCGGACTGGCCAACGCCGCCGCGATCTACGACAGGGCCGCGCCGGATCTGCTGGCCGCGCTGTCGGATCTGACCACCACCAGCAAGACCCTGGTCGAGAGCCAGCGCGCGCTCGCCGACGTCTATTCGACGGTGACCGCGGCTTCGCTCGACCTGACGAGCTTCCTGAAGGTCAATCAGGACAACCTGATCCGCCTCACCACCAACCTGCAGCCCACGCTGGACGTCCTCGCGAAGTACGCGCCGGAGTACCCCTGCCTGCTCAAGCAACTGGCCGAATCGGTACCGCGCGCGGAACTCGCGTTCGGCAAGGGCACCGCGCATCCCGAGGTCAGCCGGGTGACCATCGAGTTCACGCCGAGCCGCGGCAAGTACCTGCCCGGGGTCGACGAACCGAAGTACGACGACAAACGCGGCCCGCGGTGCTATCCGCAGGTGCCGCCGCCAGGACGCTGGCCGCAGTACCCACCGGACGGCGCGATCGACGACGGTTCGTCCAAACCGGCGCCACCGCGCGACCCGGACGGCAGGCTGCCCTCAGGCGGGAGCGCGGGTGGTTCGGTGGTGAACACGCCGGACGAGCAACGGCTGATCGACCTGCTCGTGTCACCGGCGATGGGCACGACGCCGGACCAGGTGCCGAACTGGGGCAGCCTGCTGGTCGGGCCGCTGTACCGGGGCGCGGAGGTGGAGCTGCGATGAGGTCCTTCGTCCCGGATCTGGTCAAGATCCTGATCTTCGCGGTGGTGACCGTGCTGCTCACCGCGATCCTCGGCGCCACCATCGCGAACACCAACTTCGGCGAGACATCAGGCTACGTCGCCAAGTTCACCGACGCCTCCGGGCTCAAGGAAGGCGACGACGTCCGCATCGTCGGCGTGAAGGTCGGGCAGGTCGGCAGGATCGAAATCGAAGCGGGTGAACGGAATCTCGCCCAGGTCCACTTCGACGTCCAGGCCGCGCACCGGCTGCCGTCGTCGGTGACCGCGACCATCAAGTACCGCAACCTGGTCGGACAGCGGTATCTCTCGCTCGGCACGGACATCGGGGGCAAGGAGTCGTTGCCGCGCGGCGGGATCATCCCGCCCGAGCGCACCAAACCGGCGCTGAACCTGACCGTGCTCTTCAACGGGTTCAAACCGCTCTTCCGCGCGTTGAACCCCGAGGACGTCAACAAGCTCTCCTACGAGATCATCCAGGTGTTCCAGGGCGAGGGCGGCACGATCACCAGCCTGCTCGCGCACACCGCGTCGGTCACGTCGGCGATCGCGGGCAAGGACAAGGTCATCGGTGACGTCATCGCGAACCTCAACACCGTGCTCGGCACGGTCGAAAGGCGCTCGCCGCAACTGGCCGAACTGATCGACCAGACCCAGCGGCTGGTCACCGGGCTCGCCGAGCAGCGGCAGCCGATCGGGGAGGCGGTCAAGGCGCTGGGCGATCTCACCGTCGCCACCACTGGTCTGCTCGCCGACGCGCGGCCCGCGCTCAAGGACGACGTCGCGCAGCTCGGCGCGCTGTCGCAGAACCTCGGCGATTCGGAACAGCTGATCGATCATCTCCTGCAGGTGCTGCCGGGCAACCTGCAGAAGTTCACCAGGACGCTGAGCTACGGCAGCTGGTTCAACTACTACCTGTGCGGGATCTCCGGCAGCATCGGCATCAAATCGCTCAACATCGAACTGCCGATCACGCCGCTGCCCGGCACGCAGCGACCGGAGAGGTGCGGGCCGTGAAGCCGCTCAAGGAACGCAACCAGGCCATGGTCGGCGGAGCCGCCTTGGTCCTGATCGTCTTGATCACGATGACGACGTACTTCTCCGACCGGATCCCGTTGTTCGGCAGCGGGACGACGTACTCGGCGTACTTCGGCGAATCGGCCGGATTGGCGCCGGACAACGAGGTCCAGGTCGCCGGGGTCAAGGTCGGCCAGGTCACCTCGGTCGAGCTGGCCGGCAAGAAGGTGCTGGTGAAGTTCCGGGTGAAGGACGTCCGCGTCGGCGACGCCACCGCCGCGTCGATCGAGATCAAGACGCTGCTGGGGGAGAAGTTCCTGGCGCTGACGCCGAAAGGCGCCGGCGACCAGGATCCGAACGCGACCATCGGGCTCGATCGCACGCGGACACCGTTCGAACTGCAGGACGCGTTCCAGCAGCTGTCCGGCACGGTCGGCGAGATCGACACCGCGCAGCTGGCGACCAGTTTCACCGTGCTCTCCGACGCGCTCAAGGACAGCCCGCAGTACCTCAAGGACGCGCTGGGCGGCCTGTCTTCGTTGTCCAAGACGGTTTCCTCGCGCGATGGTGACTTGAAGACGTTGCTGGCCAATACGAGCAAGGTGTCCAAGACGCTGTCCGACCGCAACGCGCAGCTGAAGCGGATCCTCGACGACGGCAATCTCCTGCTCGCCGAACTGCAGAACCGGAAGGACGCGATCAGCACGTTGCTCAAGGGCACGCAACAGGTTTCGGCGCAGCTGTCCGGGCTCGTCGCCGACAACCGGCAGCAGCTGAAGCCGACGTTGGAGAAACTCGGCAAGGTCACCGACATCCTGCAACGCAACCAGGACAATCTCAGCCGCAGTCTCGCGCTGATGGCCCCGTTCGCCCGTGTCGGCGCCAACGCGACCGGCAACGGGCGCTGGTTCGAGGGCTACCTGTGCGGGCTGCTGCCGCCGACGATCATCGCGGGCGCGTTCCAGGTCAATCCGGAGGGCTGCACCCCGCCGATCGCGGCACCGAACCAGGGGGTGGGTGGCCGATGACCATCCACACGCGCACCGGGCGCACGCTGTACACGTGGGTCGCCTTCGCCTGCGTCCTCGTGCTGATCCTGACCGCCGGCCTCTGGCTGGTGTTCAGGGACACGGGCGGGACGAAGATCAGCGCGTACTTCGGGAAGACCGTGGGGCTTTACGCGGGCTCTTCGGTACGGGTCCTCGGGGTGAAGGTCGGCGAGATCACCGGGGTCACGCCGCAGGGCGAGGCGGTCCGGGTCGACATGCGGATCGACGGCGGCACCCCGATCCCGGCGGACGCGGGTGCTGTCGTCGTCGCGCCGAGCCTGGTGAGCGACCGGTACGTCCAGCTGACCCCGGCGTACGAGAGCGGCCCCGAAATGGCCGCGGGCACGGTGATCACCAAGGAGAAGACGGCGACCCCGGCCGAACTCGACGACCTCTACACGAGTCTCGACAAACTCTCGACGAGCCTGGGACCCAACGGCGCCAACAAGAACGGCGCGCTGTCCGAGGTGCTCGACACCGCCGCGGCGAACCTCGGCGGCAACGGGAAGAACCTCAACACCACGGTGACCCGGCTGTCCGAACTGGCCAAGACCCTCGACGGTGCCAAGGGCGACCTGTTCGGCACGGTGCAGAACCTGAACTCGTTCACCAGCGCGCTGGCCGAAAGCGACCAGCAGCTCAACGAGTTCTACCGCCGCGCCGCCGACGTCAGCGGTTTCCTGGCCGCGGATTCCGCAGACGTGGGTGCCGCGCTGAACTCACTGGCGACGGCGATGGGCGACGTCGAGAAGTTCGTCGCGGAGAACAAGGACCTCCTCTCGTCCAATGTGGACAAACTGGCCGGGCTGACCAAGGTGCTCGTGGACCAGCGGGCCTCCCTCGCCGAGGTGATCGACATCGCGCCGACCGGGGCGACCAACTTCATCAACTCCTACGACGCGGCGTCCGGCACGATCGCCGTGCGGGACAACCTGAACGAGCTGACGCATCCGCCGATCCTCACCGTCTGCCGCCTGATCAGCGCGGGTACGCCCAAACCGATCCCGGACACGCTGGGGAACATCTGCAAGCAGCTCGCGCCGGTCCTCGACGGCACGTTGAAGCTCCCGTCGGTCCCGCAGGTGCTGGCGTCGCTGCAGAGCGGCGAACTGCCGCCGCTGCCGCTGCCGCTGGTCGACGTTCTCACCAAGGGGGTCCCGAAATGAGGCGCCAACGGCAGAAGATCGCGGGGGTGATGGCGGGTGTCCTGGTGCTGGCCGGCTGCAGTGACGGCGGCTTTTCGGGGCTGTACAACACCCCGCTGCCGGGAGGCGCGGATCTCGGCGATCACCCGTACCGGCTGTCCGCGCAGTTCTCCGACGTCCTCGACCTCGTTCCCCAGGCGAGTGTGAAGGTCAACGACGTCCCGGTCGGCCGGGTCGAGAACATCGAGCTCGCCCCGGATACGCGGTCGGCGTGGGTGAACATGGTCGTCAACGGCGACATCGCGCTGCCCGCGAACGCGCGCGCCGAACTGCGCCAGTCGAGCCTGCTGGGGGAGAAGTTCGTCGACCTGCACGCCCCCGAGAAACCCGAAGGATCCCTCGCCGAGGGCGCGAAGATCCCGCTGGACCGCACCAACCGCAACCCCGAGGTCGAGGAGGTCCTCGGCGCGCTTTCCCTGCTGCTCAACGGCGGTGGCGTCGAGCAGATCCAGAAGATCAGCCACGAACTCAACGACGCCCTCACCGGCAACGAAGCCGAGGTCCGCTCGCTGCTGTCCCAAGTGGACAAACTGGCCACCGAACTCGACGGGCACAAGGGCGAGATCCTGCGGGCCATCGACGGCCTCGACAAACTGTCCAAAACCCTGGTCGGGCAGACACAGAACCTGACCAACGCGCTCGACAACCTCTCGCCGGGGCTCAAGATCGTGACCGAGCAACGGGATCAGCTCGTCGGCATGCTGCAGTCGCTGAACACGCTGTCCGGGGTCGCGACCGACACGATCAAGGCCAGCCGTGACCAGCTGGTGGCGAACCTCCGCGCGCTGCGGCCGACGCTCCACAAGCTGACCGAGGCGGGCCAGGACCTGCCGACCGCGCTGCGGATCCTGCTCACCTACCCGTTCCCCGACTACGCGGGCAACGTGATCAAGGGCGACTACGCCAACGTGGACGCGAAGATCGACCTGAACCTGGACACCTTCCTGGAGAACATGAACAACTCGTCGCAGCCGATCATCCAGCTGCCGGGGAACAAGGGCACCGGCGCACCCGGCGCGATCCCGTTCAACAACGGCACCGCGCCACCGGTGCTGCCGTTGCCCGCCGGCGATCTCCCGCAGGCGCCCCAGATGCCTCAAGGGGATGTCTTGGGTGGCGTGCTCGGCGGGCTACTCGGGCCGCTGTTGGGAGGTGGGCGGTGATTCTGCGCAAGACCAAGATCCAGCTGGCGGCGTTCTTCGTCATCGCGGTGGTTTCGGTCGTCTACGCGGGCGGCAAGTACGCCGGGCTGGACAGGCTCTTCGGCACTCGCGGGTACCTCGTCACCGCGCAACTCGTGGACTCCGGCGGGATCTTCGTCAACGCCGAGGTCTCCTATCGTGGTGTCGCGGTCGGCAAGGTCGCGTCGATGACGCTCACCGAGCACGGCATCGACCTCGGTCTCGACATCGATTCGGGCGCGCCGAAGATCCCGGCGGACACGAAGGCCGCGGTCGCGAACCGGTCGGCGGTGGGGGAGCAGTACGTCGATCTGCTGCCCATGCACGAAAACGGGCCGTATCTCGCCGAGGGTTCGGTCATCAAGCGGGACAAGACCTCGATCCCGCTCGCCCCGGACACCGTACTGTCCAATCTGGACAAACTGGTGTCGAGTGTGAAGCCGGAATCACTGAAGACCGTCGTCGACGAGACCTACGAGGCGTTCGCCGACGCCGGACCGGATCTGCGGCAACTGCTCGACAGCACCGGTTCGCTCACCGCGACGGCGGCGCAGTACCTGCCCGACACCCAGGGCCTGCTCGCCAGTTCGCGGACGGTGCTGGACACCCAGCAGCGGCAGGCGGACAACATCACCAAGTTCTCCAGCGGGCTCAAGACGATCGCCGCGCAGCTGAAGACGTCCGACCCCGATCTGCGGCGGGTGATCGACGAAGCGCCGAAGCTGAGCCGTCAGATCAGCGATGTGCTCGCGGTGTCGGGGACCGACCTCGGGGTGCTGTTCGCGAACACGCTCACCACCGCCCAGATCACCTCCGCCCGGACAGACGCGATCGAGGAACTCCTCGTGGCGTACCCGATCATTTCGGCCTTCTCGCGTTCGACGTCGCCGGACGGTACCGGTCATCTCGGGGTGGTGTTCAACTTCTTCGACCCGGTCTCGTGCACCAAGGGCTACGAGGGCACGAAACAGCGTCCCGCCAACGATCTCACCGAGGCGCCGGTGAACACCCAGGCCTACTGCGCGGAGCCGCCGGGAAGTCCCACGGGCGTCCGAGGCTCGCAGAACGCCCCGTACGCCGGGAAACCGCCCGCGGTACCCGAACGCCCGAAGCAGACCCCGCAGGCGGCGGAATCCGCGCAGCTGCCCGGGGTGCTGAGCCTGCTCACCGGCTCCGGGCCCGGCGGGCTGGGCGCGTTGCTGGGCGGTAAGTAGTGCTCACCCGCGCCCTCACCGTCATCGCCGCGCTGGCGGTCCTCGCGGCCGCGTGGTTCGGCTGGTCGTGGTGGAGCGCCGCGCGGGACGACGGTCTCGCGCGCGGCAGGGAGCGCGAGGCCGTCCTCACCGCCGCCTCCGGCCAGCTCGAGGTCCTCAACACGATCGACTACCGCACCGGCGCCCAGGACGTCGACCGCTGGCTCGGTGTCACCACCGGACGGCTCGGCAAGGACCTCGCCGGCGACCGGCAGCTCCAGATCGACCGGGCGAACACCGGCAAGACGGTGGCGACGGCCAAGCTGAAACAGGCCGCGGTGACCGAACTCGACGCCGCCGCCGGGACGGCGCGGCTGATGGCCGTGCTGGACGTGAAGGTCAGCATCGGCGGTGGCTCCGCCGTACCGAAGGTGAGCAGGCTGACCGTGGACTACCAGCGGGTCGAGGACGGCTGGAAGGTCGGCGCGGTGCAGGCGGCGGGCTCGTGACCGGGCGGACACCCCGGCTCCTGATCGCGCTCATCGTGCTGGCCACCGGCTGCGCGGTGTGGTTCGGGCTCCAGGCGTCGTCGCTGGGCTCGGACGGCAACGCGGCGCTCGTGGACCAGGCCGCCACCGCCGAGGTCGCCGATCAGGTCGGTGCCGGTGTGAAGGCCGTGTTCTCCTACGACTACAGCAATCTCGCACGGACCGAACGGGCCGCGGCCGACGTGCTGACCGGCGAGGCGACCGGCCAGTACCGAGACCAGTTCGCGTCGGCGCGCAAACGGGCCGAGGAGCAGAAGCTGGTGCGCACGACGACGGTCCGTTCGCTCGGTGTCCGGTCGTTGCACGGCGACCGCGCGGAAGTGCTGTTGTTCCTCGACCAGCAGACGCTCATCGCGGGTGGTGGCGCCCCGCAGTCGTCGGTATCGCAGCTTTCGGTCACCGCTCGGCGAATCGACGGCCGCTGGAAGATCTCGCAACTCACCGCCTTGTGATCACGAGATCCGTTTCATGTTCGCCGAGCTGATGGCACCGCCGGAAACGGTGTAGGAACCGGAGAAAGTACGCAGCGAGCCATCGGTCTGCCGGGCCGAAAGATCGACGTACACCGTGTTCCCCCGCACGCTCGTCACGGTGAGAGCGACCCAGGAAGTCGTCGCGTATCCCTTGGCGTAGGAGGCGAGAGTGCCGCCTTTGGCCAGCCTTTGTCCACCGAGGTTCCACGCGGTGGAGAAATCACCCCGGTTGATCGCCTCGTAGTAGGCGATCACCGTCTGCGCCGCCGAAACCGAGGGCACCGGCGCGGGTGCGGGTGCGGGTGCGGGATAGATCGTCTGCGTGGTCGGAGGTGCGGCGTAAACCGTTTGCGGCGGGGCCGCGACCACCGGCGCCTGCAACACGATCGTGTTCGGGGGAGCACCCACCGCGACGACCGGCGTCGCCGTACCCTGATTCGGGACCGCGCAAGCGGACAACGCGCCCGCCGCCATCAGCGTCGTCGCCCAGTTCTTCGCTCTCATCGTCATACCCCTCGTTTCTCGCCTTTTCGTTCGTATTACCGAGAATGCGAGAAAAGCGCCCGGGCCACTAGAGGATTAGGCCTCGTTACGAATACCGGGAAACGCACCGGAACCGTTATGGGATCTTGTGCGCGGAAGGCGTAGGCCACCCTCGTCTCACGCCGGATCCCCGCCGGGTTTAGCGTTAGGCATGACCACTGCACCTGTCGATGTCGAGAGCGCCCGCCGCGACTACGCGGCCCTCGTCGACCGTGGCCTCTCCCTGGACATCACCCGCGGCAAGCCGTCCCCCCGCCAGCTGGACCTCGCCGACGGGCTGCTCGCGCTGCCCGGCGACGTGCGCAAGGCCGAGGACGGCACGGACGTCCGCAACTACGGTGGCCTGAAGGGCCTGCCCGAGCTCCGCCGCATCTTCGCCGGGCCGCTGCAGGTCCCGGCCGAGCAGCTGCTGGCCGCGGGCAACTCCAGCCTGGAGCTCATGCACGACGTCATCGTGCAGGCCTTCCTGAGCAAGCTCCCGGGCGCCGAGCGCCGCTGGGCCGACGAGGCGAGCGTCAAGTTCCTGTGCCCGGTCCCCGGTTACGACCGCCACTTCGCGCTGGCCGAGCGCTTCGGCATCGAGCTGATCCAGGTGCCGCTCACCGAGACCGGCCCGGACATGGACGCCGTCGAGCGGCTCGTCGCCGAGGACGCCGCAGTCAAGGGCATCTGGTGCGTGCCGAAGTACAGCAACCCGACCGGTGTCACTTACAGTGACGACACTGTGCGCCGGCTGGCCACGATGACCACGGCCGCGCCGGACTTCCGGATCTTCTGGGACAACGCCTACGCCGTGCACCACCTCACCGAGGTCGAGGCGCCGCTGGCCGACCTGTTCGCGCTGTGCGCCGAGGCGGGCAACGCCGACCGCGCGTTCGTCTTCGGTTCCACCTCGAAGGTGACCTACGCCGGTGGCGGCGTCGGCTTCCTCGGTGCTTCCGAGGCCAACCTCGCCTGGTGGATCGCCCTCATCGGCAAGCGGACCATCGGCCCCGACAAGGTCAACCAGCTCCGGCACGCGCTGTTCCTGCGTGACGAGGACGGCGTCCGCGAGCACATGCGCAAGCACGCCGAGCTGATCGGGCCGAAGTTCGCGGCCGTCGACGAGATCCTCACCAAGGAGCTGGGCGAGAGCGGCCTCGCGTCCTGGACGAAGCCGACCGGCGGGTACTTCATCTCGCTGACCGTGCCCGCCGGGACCGCCAAGGAGGTCGTGCGGCTGGCCAAGGAGGCGGGTATCGCGCTGACCCCGGCCGGTGCGACGCACCCGTACGGCGACGACCCCGAGGACGCCGTCATCCGCATCGCGCCGACGTACCCTGAGCTGGCCGAAGTCGAAGAGGCGATCCGCGGCCTCGCCGTCTGCGTTCGCCTTGCCGCGGCGACGAAGAAATAAATTCGAGATCTTTTCCAATCCGGGTCACGGGTGGTTCCGAACGTCCGAGTGGGTGGGTGTGCACCGCAAAGACGAGAGGAACCACTCGTGTTCGGAAAGCCGTTCGTTCGTACCCTGATTTCGCGCAGTGCCGAGAACCGCACGGATCGACGCCGGTTCTTGAAGGCCGCCGGCGCGGCGGGGCTCGGTGTCGTCGGCGCGACCTACCTCGGCGTACAGGCCACCTCGACCGCTTCGGCGACGGGTGAAGCGGCCGCCGAGGCCGCCGCGGAGGGTGCGCCCAGTGACGCGGCCGTGCTCAACTTCGCGCTCAACCTGGAGTACCTCGAAGCCGAGTTCTACTCCTTCGCCGTCTACGGGCACGGGCTGCCGGACGACATCACCGGCGGCGTCGGCACCCAAGGTGGCGTGGTCGGCGGCAAGAAGGTGATGTTCCACGACAAGGCCCTGCACCAGTTCGCGAAGGAGATCGCGGGCGACGAGATCGCCCACGTCAAGTTCCTGCGCGGCGCGCTGGGCGAGGCCGCGGTCTCCCGGCCGGAGATCGACCTCAAGGACAGTTTCACCGCCGCGGCGCGGGCGGCCGGGCTGATCAGCGAATACCAGCAGTTCGACCCGTTCGCCGGCGAGAAGAACTTCCTGCTCGCGGCGTTCCTGTTCGAGGACGTCGGCGTGACGGCCTACAAGGGCGCCGCGCCGCTCATCACCAACAAGACCTTCCTGGACGCGGCCGCCGGGATCCTCGCCGCCGAGGCCTACCACGCCGCCACCATCAGGACGTCGCTGTTCGACCGGGACCTCGGTGACGCGGCGGCCAAGATCTCCAACGCGCGTGACGCCCTCGACGGCCCCGGTGACGCCGACCAGGGCATCGTGCTCGGCAACCAGGCCAACATGGTGCCGACCGACAACAACGGCATCTGCTTCGGGCGCAGTGCCGACCGGGTGCTGAACGTCGTGTACCTGAACCCGGGACCGGTGAAAGAGGGCGGCTTCTTCCCCAAGGGGGTCAACGGCGACATCGTCGCCAGCGGCGGCGCGTGATCCCGTTGTCGTGTCGCCGTTTCCCGGTACCGTCGGGTGACGGCGACACGATGAGGGGGTTTCGCGGTGAAGGCTGTGATCATCGGCGGCGGTGTCTCGGGCACAGTGACCGCGATGGCGTTGCAGCGGGCCGGAATCGACGCGAGCGTGCACGAGGCGTACCCGTCCGGCGGTGAGGACGCGGGCGCGTTCCTGACGATCATGCACAACGGCATGGACGCCTTGCGCGCGATCGGCGCCGAGGGGCCGGTGATCGAGAACTCCTTCGCCGCCGTCGGGCTGGAACTGGTCACGCCGGACGGGCGCACCGTCGATCGCCGGTCGTTCGACGTCGACGGCCTCGCCGGGCCGCGGACCCTGACCCGCGCGGCGCTGTACCGGGCGTTGCAGGAGGAGGCGATCTCACGCGGGATCGCCTTCGTGCCGGGCAAACGGCTGGTTTCCGCCTCACCGGGGGTGACCGCGCGCTTCGAGGACGGGAGCGTGGCCGAGGGCGACATCCTGATCGGCGCCGACGGCCTGCGGTCGGTGGTCCGGAACGTCATCGACCCGGCGTGCCCGCCGCCGCGTTCGACCGGGCTGGACGTCGTCTACGGCTACACGACGGACACGAGCGTCCCCCAGGCGCCGTCCGTCTATCGGATGATCCAGAGCCTGCACGCCTTCTTCGGCTACACCAGCGCTCCCGACGGCTCGACGTACTGGTTCGCGCGGCTTCCCGCGGCCGAAGGAGTCCGAACCGGACTGTCGGCGGCCGAATGGCGCTCGACGGCTTTCGCGGCCTTCGACGGGGAACCGTTGCCTGCCGCGGAAATCATCCGGTCGACGGGGGACGACGTGTTCGGTGGCCACTCCTACGACGTCCCGTCGACACCGGTGTGGTCCACCGCGTCGATGGTGCTCGTCGGCGACGCGGCGCACGCGGCTTCACCGGCCGCGGGGCAGGGCGCGTCGATGGCACTGGAGGACAGTGTCGTGCTGGCGCAGTGCCTGCGGGATCTTCCCGACGCGCCAACGGCTTTCGCGGCTTACGAGCGACTGCGGCGGGCGCGGGTGGAGAAGCTGGTGGCGAGCAGCGCCGCGCTGTCGTCGGGGACGAATTCCGACGAGGGACGGAATTGGCTGTACCAGCACCACATCGAGTGGAACGAGACGATCCGGTCGTGAGCGACAGGCAAAGGTGGCGGGTGAGGCGTGGGTCGGGGTGGTCGTGAGTGGCGATTTCGGTTCTGGCCAAGGGTGTTTTAGGTACCTACGGCGGGTAAACCGGGTAGCAGCGGTCCGTGAAGGACTCCTTGAGGGACCCAGAGTCCCTCAAGGAGTCCTTCACGGACTCGGTAAACGCCACGGTCGCCCCAGGCGCACCACCAGTCACAACGGCGACGCGTGAAGGACCCCTTCCCTCGGCTCAACCGAAGAAACTCGACCTTCACACCTTCCCCAGTACATGATGGCCCCCTTCCTTGCGCTAGGCGCAAGGAAGGGGGCCATCATGTACTTCACCCGAGCAACGCCGCAGGCCACGCGTAGGTACCTAGGAGAGGGTTCGCTCTGACCGGAAAATACCCGGACAGCTACCTGCGCTATGTGGCCTGTGCGACGTAAAATCGCAGGTACTGACCCGCGTCCCATGATCGAGCCCCTCTCGATGATCATGTACCAGACGCAGAAGGGGCAGGATGAGCGCGCCCTTTTCACGTCTGCAAGACGTCACCGGAGGGGCCACAAGGACTAACCCGAACCGCCACTCACGACCCCCTGTACCGACCACCCACTCCCACCGCCCCGCACGACCGGATCCCTAGCGCGTGAAGGCCCCCTTTCCTCGGCTGATCACTCAAAACCTCAGCCGAGGAAAGGGGGCCTTCACGCGCGACAAGCTACTTCTTGTAGAGGGCTTCGATGTCGTTCGCGTAGTTCTTGTTCACGATGTTGCGCTTCAGCTTCAGGCTCGGCGTGATCTCGCCGCCGGCCTCGGTGAAGTCCTTCGACAGGATCGTGAACTTCTTGATCGCCTCGGCCTGCGACACCGCGCTGTTGGCCTGATCGACGGCCTGCTGGATCTCGGCGCGCAGTTCGGCGTCATCGGCCAGATCGGACACGGAGGCGTCGGAAGGCTTGCCGTGCTGCGATTTCCACGACGGGAAGTACTCCTCGTCGATGGTGATCAGCGCGCCGATGAACGGCCGCTGGTCGCCGACCACCATCGCCTGGCTGACCAGCGGGCTGGCCTTGATGGTGTCCTCGAGTCCGGACGGGGCGACGTTCTTGCCGCCCGCGGTCACGATGATCTCCTTCTTGCGCCCGGTGATCTTCAAGAACCCGTCGCGGTCGAGCTCGCCGAGGTCGCCGGTGTGGAACCAGCCGTCCTCCAGCGCTTCGGCGGTCGCCTCGGGGTTGTTGAAGTAGCCGCCGAACACGACGTCGCCCTTCAGCAGGATCTCGCCGTCGTCGGCGATCCGCACCGAGGTGCCGGCGACCGGCCGTCCCACGGTGCCGACCCGGAAGCCGGTCTGGGTGCCGACGCAGGCCGCCGCGGAGGTCTCGGTCAGGCCGTAGCCCTCGAACACCGGGACGCCGATGCCGCGGAAGAAATGCGCCAGCCGCACGCCGAGCGGGGCACCGCCGGACACCGCCGCGACGCACCGGCCGCCGAGGGCCGCGCGCAGCTTGCTGAAGACGAGCTTGTCGAACAGCGCGTGCTTGACCTTCAGACCCAGCCCTGCCCCGCCGGTGTCCTGTGCCTGGCTGTAGGCGACGGCGGTGGCTTCGGCGGCGTCGAAGATCTTGCCCTTGCCGTCGCCGTGCGCCTTCTGCTTCGCGCTGTTGTAGACCTTCTCGAACACGCGCGGCACGGCGACGACGAACGTCGGCCGGAAGGTGCCGAGGTCGGCGACGAGGTTCTTGACGTCCGAGGTGTGCCCGAGGGTCACCCGCGCGCTGAGCGCGGTCACCGCGATGGCGCGGGCGAGGACGTGCGCCAGCGGCAGGAACACCAGCAGCGAGTTGCCCTGCTCCATCAGCTGCGGGAACGCGGCGATGTCGGCGCGGATCTCGGCCAGCAGGTTCCGGTGGGTCAGCTCGACGCCCTTGGGACGGCCGGTCGTACCCGACGTGTACACGATTGTGGCGAGGTCGCCCGCCTTCACCGAACGGCGGCGCTCGTGCAGGTCGTCGTCGCTCAGCTCGGCGCCCTGCGCGGTGAGGTGGTCGACGGCGGGCGCGTCGGCGGACTCGATCTGCCAGGTGTGTTCGAGCGAGTCGAGGCGGCCCTTGACCGACTCCAGCGTCGCGAGGTGCTCGTCGGTCTCGACGAACACGCCCTTCGCCTGCGAGTCCGAAAGGATCCAGTGGACCTGCTCGGCCGAGGAGGTGTCGTAGATCGGGACGGTGACCGCGCCGGCGGCCCAGATCGCGAAGTCGATCAGCGTCCATTCGTACCGGGTCTTGGACATGAGCCCGACCCGGTCGCCCGGCGCGATGCCTGCCTGTGCCATTCCCTTGGCCACGGCGAGAACCTGGGCGGCGAAGTCCTTCGCGGTGATGTCCAGCCAGGTACCGTCGACCTGGCGGCGGAAACTCACGACATCGGAGAACCTCTCGGCGTTCGCCCAGACGACGTCCGCGAGGTTCTCGTCGTCGGTCACCGGATGGGCGGCGGGGGCGCTGTATTCGCGCACGAGGAACCTCCGTGTTCGCGTGCAAGTGGTGTGACCGGTGTTACCCGCCAGTCAACTTAGCGTGCCGTGCACCTTAAGACCATGCTGACGAATCGGCCATACCGAGGGCATGACATTCTGCCCTTCGTGAACCAGGCGCCGCCAGCTCTCGACATCGTCGACGAGACTTTCCTCGTGGTCCCGCCCTCCACCGTGGCCGCCGCCTTCGCCGATCCGCGATCTTGGTCACGTTATTGGCCGGACCTCGTTCTCGAGGTCTACACCGACCGCGGCGACGAGGGACTGCGCTGGACCGTGCGCGGTGCCTTGATCGGTACGATGGAGGTGTGGCTCGAGCCGGTGCTCGACGGCACCTTGCTGCACTACTTCCTGCGCGCCACCCCCGCCGGTCCGAACGGCGAGCCGGCCACGCTGGAACCCCTGGACCTGCGGCGGGAGTTCGATCGCCGGGCCCGTGCCGCCAAGGCGATCGCGCTCGGGCTCAAGGAGGTCCTGGAAGACGGGCGCGAACCCGGGGTCGGTCCCCGGGCCGACTGAGCAGCAGCACAGGGGAGAGCATGCGGGTTCACGTGGTGTCGGACGTGCACGGCAACGCCGACGCGCTCAAACGCGCCGGCGACGGCGCCGACGCGCTGATCGTGCTGGGTGACCTGCTGGACTTCGTCGACTATCGCGAGCACGACAAGGGCATCATGGGCGCGCTGTTCGGCGCCGAGAAGGTCGGCGAGTTCGCGCGGCTGCGGCGCGAGGGCACCCGTGACGAGACCGTTGCCTTTTCGCGATCGTTGTGGGCCACATTGGCCGATCCCGCCGCCGCCGTCGGCGAGGCCATCGTCGACCAGTACGCCGTCCTGTTCGGCGCCCTCACCGCGCCGACCTACGCCACTCCCGGCAACGTCGACGACCCGTCGCTGTGGCCCGAGTTCGCCGGGGACGGCATCCAGGTGCTCGACGGCGAGGTCGCCGAGGTCGGCGGCCTGCGCTTCGGGTTCGTCGGTGGCGCGCTGCTCCCGCCGAACGTGGTCCCGCGCCGCAACGGCTTCTGGCGGCCGTACCTGCGCACGCGTGAGGAGTACGACGTCGCGGTCGGCGCGCTGGAGGACGTCGACGTCCTGTGCACGCACATCCCGCCCGCCGTTCCGGAACTGACCTACGACGTGATCGCGCGGCGGCCCGAGATCGGGTCGGCGGCGCTGGTGGACCTCATCCGCGACCAGCGGCCGCGGTGGTCGTTGTTCGGGCACGTCCACCAGCCGCTGACGGCGCGGACGAGGCTCGGCAGGACCGAATGCCGTAACGTCGGTCACTTCAAAGAGACGGCACAGCCGTACGTGCTGCGCTGGTGACCGGCGGTCCCGGCTAGAGTTTGTGACATGGCCGAGCAGTCCACGCAATCCATCGAGGTCGACGCCGAGCCCGAGCGGGTCATGGCCGTCATCGCCGACTTTCCCGCGTACCCGGAATGGGCCAAGGCCGTCCGGGAGACCGAGGTGCTCGGCGAGGACGGCGAGGGCCGCGCCAAACAGGTGAAACTCACCCTCGACGCCGGGCCGATCAAGGACGTCTACACCCTCGAGTACGACTGGGACGTCGACGGCAACGGGGTCAGCTGGCACCTGGTCAAGGGCCAGATGCAGAAGGCCCAGAACGGCCGCTACGCCCTCGAAGCGCTGGGCGCCGGCCGCACCAAGGTGACGTATACGCTGTCCGTCGAGCTGGCGCTGCCGATGATCGGGCTGCTGCGCCGCAAGGCCGAGAAGATGGTCATGGACACCGCGCTCAAGGAGCTCAAGAAGCGCGCTGAAGCATCCTGAGTCGAAGGGTAGGCATGCGGATCCTCCTGTTCACCGGCAAGGGGGGTGTCGGCAAGACCACGCTGGCCGCGGTGACGGCCGCCGCGCTGGCCGGGCGGGGTAGGAAGACGCTCGTGGTCTCGACCGATCCCGCGCATTCCCTCGGCGACGCCTTCGGCCGCCCGCTCGGCGCCGAACCGTCCGAAGTGGACGACCTCCTGCACGCCGCCCAGATCGATTCCCGTGGCCTGGTCGACAGCACCTGGCGCGAACTCAGGCAGGAACTGCAGATCGCGCTCGCGGGTGCCGGGCTCGATTCCCTCGACGCCGAAGAGCTGACCGTGGTGCCCGGCGTCGACGAACTCCTCGCCCTCACCGAGGTCCAGCGCCTCGCCGAGCACGGTCCATGGGAGACCGTCGTGGTCGACTGCGGCCCGACCGCGGAAACCTTGCGGTTGCTGGCTTTGCCGGAAGCGGTTTCCGGGTATCTGACGAGGGTGTTCAAACCTGGCGCCCGGCGGACGGCGGCCGCGGTGCGACGGCTCGGCGCGCATCTGGAATCGCTGCGGACCCTGCTCACCGATCCGGCCACCACCACCGTCCGGCTGGTGCTTACCCCCGAACGAGTGGTCGTCGCCGAAGCGCGCCGCACGCTCAGTTCCCTGGCCCTGCGCGGGATTCTGGTCGACGGCCTGATCGTCAACCGGCTGATGCCCGCCCCCGGTTTCTGGCGCGGCGCCGCGGCCTCGTGGATGCGGACCCGCCGCACGCAGCAGAACACCGTCCTCGCCGAACTCGCCGACGCCGGATTCGGGCCGGACGAGGTGAAGCCGGTCGAGCATCGCGCTGTCGAACCGGTCGGGCTTGCGGCGTTGCAGGAAATCGCGTACGAGCTCTACCAAGGCCTTGATCCGTTGTCAGGAAACGGAAAGGGTGTCACCCCGTTGCTGCAGGTGTCCGAATCGGACAGTGGATACCAGCTGCGGATCGCGGTGCCGTTGCACCGGGATTCCGAAGTGGACCTGGCCAGAGTGGACGATGATCTCGCCGTCACCGTGGACGGTTTCCGGCGGCTGATCGCGCTGCCGGAGATGTTGCGCCCGTGCCGGATCACCGGTGCGGAATCCGACGCGCACGGCCTGGTCGTGAGCCTGGCCGGGAACCGGGGACCCGGGTGAGCGAGAACAGCGAGAACACCGGAACGGCGCAGCTGAGCCTGATCGAGGAGATCCGGCTGCTGGTCGAACTGGTCGTCGAGCACGCGGCGCCGTGGCTGGAGGACGTCATCTCCGCCGGGCACGGTTGTGCCGATCACGATTCCGAGGGCGACTGGTGCCCGCTCTGCGCGGTCGTCGAGGTCTTCCGCGGCGGACGGCCCGAGTTCGTGGCGAGGTTGATGGAGCAGGCCGCACAGCTCGTCGCGTTGCTGCGAGCGGTGCTCGCCGACCGCTGGGAGCCCGAGGGCGGGGTGCACATGCCGGGATTCCAGCCTGCGCGGAAGGAGCCAGCGGCCGAAGATGTGCCGGTGGGAGCTTCGCGGGTCCAGCACATCGCCGTGACCAGGCGCGAGGCTTGGCAGCCGGACCAGGAGAACTGAGTGCTGACGGTAGGGGTGGACGTCGGGGGCACGAGTGTGCGCGCCGGCGTGGTGGACGAGCACGGCTCGCTGATGGACACCGCCAGGGTCGGCACGCCCGGCGAGGAGAACGCGCTCGAAGACGCGATCGCGGGGGTCGTGGAAGACCTCCGCAACCGGCACGACGTCTCCGGCGTCGGGCTCGCGGTCGCCGGATTCGTCGCCAAGGACAGGCGGACGGTGATGTTCGCGCCGCATCTGTCGTGGCGTGCCGCGCCGGTCGCCGAGCGGATCGAGAAGCGGGTCGGCCTCCCGGTCACCCTGGAGCATGACGCGAACGCCGCCGCGATCGGTGAGTACCGCTTCGGCGCCGCTCGCGGTGCCCACGTGGCCGCGCTGGTCGCGCTCGGCACCGGGATCGGCGCGGGCCTGCTGCTCGACGGCAAGATCTACCGGGGCGCGCACGGCGTCGCCCCGGAACTCGGGCATCTGACGGTCGTCCCCGGCGGGCGGGCCTGCCCGTGCGGGAAGTACGGCTGCTGGGAGCGGTACTGCAGCGGGACGGCGCTGGCCGCGACGGCGGTGGAACTGCTCGCGCGGCATCCCGGCCGCTCGACCGTGCTGGCACGCGAGACCAGGGGAGACCCCGGCTCGGTGACCGGGCGCCGGGTCGCCGGAGCCGCCCGCGACGGCGACCCGATCGCCCAGCGCGCGATGACCGAGCTGGCGAAGTGGCTGGCCGAGGGGCTGGCGCTGGTCGCCGACGTCTTCGATCCCGAAATCATCGTGATCGGCGGTGGGGTGTCCGAATCGGCCCCGTTGTTCCTCGACGAGGCGCGGGAACATTACGCGGGCAAGATCACCGGCGCCGGGCACCGGCCGCTGGCCCGCATCCGTACCGCGCACCACGGGGACGACACCGCCATCGTCGGTGCGGCGGCACTGGCCGTCGACGCGGCGAAGGCGGTCGGCGCCGGGGTCGGTGTGACAGGCTGAAACCGTGACCCGCCACGATGGCAACGGCTTCGTGAAGTGCGATTTCGGGCACCTTCACTGGGGGCTGAACGGTGCCGCCGGGTTGCTGTTGTCCGATCCCGAGCGCGGTGTCCTTCTGCAACGGCGGGCCTGGTGGGTGCATCACGGTCGCACGTGGGCGTTGCCAGGGGGCGCCGTCGAGGCGGGGGAGAGCGCGCGCGAAGCCGCCACCCGTGAGGCGCACGAAGAGGCCGACATCCCGCCCGCGAGGGTCCGCCCGCTGGCGGCGTCGCATGTCGACCACGGGAACTGGCGCTACACCACGATCCTGGCCGCGCCGATCGGCAGGCTCTCGGCCAGGGTGAAGAACGCGGAGAGCGCGGAACTGCGCTGGGTCCGCCCGGCGGAGGTCGCGGATTTCCGTCTGCATCGCGACTTCGCGGTGGCCTGGCCGGGATTGAGGGAGCACTTGGATCGCAGGCTGATACTGGTGGTCGACGGCGCGAACGTCGTCGGGTCACGGCCGGACGGCTGGTGGCGCGACCGGCGCGGCGCGGCGGAACGGTTGCGGGACAAGCTCGCGACGCTGGCCGAGACCGGTTTCACCGATGCGGCGCTGCCTGGCGGCAGGGAGTGGTCGTGGTGGCCGAAGGTCGTCCTGGTCGTCGAGGGCAAGGCCCGCGGAGTCGCGGCGACGCCCGGCGTCGAGGTCGTCGACGCCGAGGCGGACGGTGACGCCCGGATCGTGGCGGTCACCCGCTCGGCCCGCGCCGACCACCCCGGCGACCACGTGGTCGTCGTGACCGCCGATCGCGAACTCCGCTCCCGCGTCGAGGCCCTGGGCGCTTCCACCCTCGGCCCCGGCGCCCTCCTGGCCCATCTCGACCGCGTTTAGTCCTCTAAATGCGGTCCTTGCGCGTGCAACTACCGCATTCAGAGGACTAAACGCGAGTGTCAGGGGCGCGGGATCTTGCCGTCCCGCATTTCGGCGATGAGCGACGCCACGACGGCGCGAAGACTGCCGTTGGACCGCTTCGCCACCGCGCGCTGGCGCACGTAGCTGGGCCCATAACGCAAGATCGTCTCGACCGATCGGAGTTCGTCGACGCAGTCCAGGCGCCGGGCCACCGGTTCGAGCCGGTCCAGCAGGTCGAGGGTGTCGTCGGTGACGAGCCGCTCGTTACCCGCGGCATCGAGGATGACGATCGCGTCGACGCCGTAGCGCGCCGCGCGCCACTTGTTCTCCTGGACGTGCCACGGCGGCAGCGTCGGCAGGATCTCGCCGTCGTCGAGGCGGGTGTTGAAATCCTCCACGAGACACTGCGTGAGCGCCGCGATCGCGCCGACCTCCTCCAGCGTCGGGAGCCCGTCGCACACGCGCATCTCGATCGTGCCGAAATGCGGGGCGGGCCGGATGTCCCAGCGGATCTCGGAGAAGTGGTCGATCACGCCCGTGGTGAACATGTCGTCGACGTAGCTCTCCAGCTCGGTCCACTTCCGGAACTGGAACGGCAGCCCGGCCGTCGGCAGCTGCTGGAACATCAGCGCGCGGTTCGACGCGTACCCGGTGTCCTCCGCGCCCCAGTACGGCGACGAGGCCGACAGCGCTTGCAGGTGCGGCGCGTAGTTGAGCAGCGCGTCCAGGATCGGCAGGACCTTGTCGCGGTGCTCGACGCCGACGTGCACGTGGACGCCGTAGATCAGCATCTGCCGTCCCCACCACTGGGTCCGGTCGATGAGCTTGGCGTACCGCTCCTTGTCGGTGACCTTCTGCCGGTACCACGTCGAGAACGGATGCGACCCGGCCGAGAACAGCTCCACGCCCAGCGGGTCGAGCACCGAATGCACGACGTCGAGCGAGGCGTTCAGATCGGCCTTGACCTCGGCGATCGTGTCGCAGATCCCGCTGATCACCTCGATGGTGTTGAGCAGCAGTTCCTGCTTGATCTTGGGATGCTCTTCCGCGCCGTCGGGACGGACGGCGTCGAGCACCTGTTCCGCGACCGACGAGAGCTCACCGGTCCGCCGGTCGACGAGGGCGAGTTCCCATTCCGCGCCGACCGTCGACCGGCGCGAGGGACTGAAGTCGATCTTCATGATCGGAATTGTCCGACAGCTCAGACCTGCGCGCCGTTGTGCGGATCGGCGCCGGGCGGCGGCCCCTGGCGAACCCGCAGCAGGAGCAGCGCGATCGCGGTCGCGAGGGCGAGGATGCCGAGCGGGGTGCCGAGCCGCGTGCCCATGCCGATCAGGGTGGGCGCGATCAGGAGCAGCAGGCCGAGCACGAAGAACAGCAGGACGATGAACGCGCCCTTGCGCGGACGCGGCAGGGGAGGCGGCTCGGGCGGCACGAAATGGCCCTCGTCGTCGCTCGATCCGGCCGGATCGTCCTCGAAGAGGGTCTTTTCCCAGCTGGTGCCGCCACCTCGCCAGCCCGGATCGGGCTCGGCCTCCGAGGACTCGGGCCGCGGTGTCTTCTCCGCCGGCTTCTCCGCTGTCTTCCCGGCGGGTTTCTCCAGGTCGTCTTCGGGGAAGAGGCCGACGCCCTCCGCACGGAGGTCGGCCACGATCTCGGCGAACGTCGCGTCGACGTCCTCCGGCCCGTCCTTGCCTCTGCTCATCCGGCGTCCACCTGTCCCGCCCGGCGCACGGACCGGGCGAAGTCCACCGTACGCGTGAAGATCAGGCCCGCGTCGTGGTCTTGGGTGGCGACGTGGAAGCTGTTCTCCAACACCACCTCGGTGACGTCCTCACTGCGGATCCCGTCGAGGATCACCTGGGAGTTGACCGGCTCCACGATGTGATCGACGGCCGAGCGGAGCAGGAGCACGGGCTGGGTGATCTTGGCGAGGTCCGCCCGCGTCACCCGCCACAACTGGGCGAGGCTCGCCGCGGCGCGCACGGGCGTCCGGGAGTAGGCGAGTTCGGTTTCGCCCGGCTTCGCGATGTCGTTGGCCACGCCGGGCACCGAGGGCAGCACCTTCGACAGCACGGGCAGCAGTTTGGCGTCCCACCGCAGCGTCATGATCGAGGGGTTCACGAGCACGATCCCGGCGATCCGGTCGCCGAACTCCTCGGCCAGCCGCAGGGTCAGCGTCCCACCCATCGACAACCCGGCGACGAACACCGAGTCGCAGGTCGCGAAGAGAGCCAGAAGTTCTTCACGGACCGTGCCGTACCAGTCCTGCCAGCCTGTCCGGTTCATGTCCTGCCACCGGGTCCCGTGCCCGGGAAGGAGCGGGCAGCGCACGGTGTAACCGGCCTCCGCCAGATGATCGCCCCAAGGCCGCATACTCGCGGGAGTGCCGGTGAAGCCGTGGCACAGCAGGAACCCTGCTTCGGTCGAACCGGTGTGAGCGAACGGTTCCGCGCCGGCGAGGACGGCCATGCGATCGCCTTCCGTGAGAGCTGGGTAGGTCTCCTATGTTCGCACGAGCGGACCGGCTTGTGGGCCCCCGGCCGCTGCCGGAATCGCGCCGGACCGGGTGTGAGATCCGTCGCTGGGTACGGGTAACCGGGTGGACTTCGTTGTGCCTGGGGTGCGCGATTCGTAGTCTTGACCATCGGGCGCGGGGGTTGAGCTGCTAGGAGGAGTTTTCGCAGTGCTGTACTGGCTCATGAAACACGTGTTTATCGGGCCACTGCTGAAGGCGCTGTGGCCCACCAAGGTGGTCGGTGCGGAGAACATCCCCGAGCACGGTGGCGCGATCCTCGCGGGCAACCATCTCGCGGTGGCCGACTCCTTCTTCATGCCCCTGCGCGTCAAGCGCAAGGTGACCTTCCCGGCCAAATCGGAATATTTCACCGAGAAGGGCTTCAAGGGCCTGCTGAAGAAGTGGTTCTTCACCGGCGTCGGCCAGTTCCCGATCGACCGCTCCGGCGGCAACGCCGCACAGGCCGCGCTCGACACGGCGACCCGGCTGGTCCGCGAAGGCCACCTCCTCGGCATCTACCCCGAAGGCACCCGCTCCCCGGACGGCCGCCTGTACAAGGGCAAGACCGGTGTCGCGCGGATCGCGCTCGACTCCGGCGGCGTCGTCGTCCCGGTGGTCATGATCGGCACCGACAAGGTCAATCCGATCGGCTCGAAGATGTGGTGGCCGCGCCGCCTCGAGATCCGCTTCGGCAAGCCGCTCGACTTCTCCCGCTACGAGGGCCTCGCCGGTGACCGCTTCATCGAGCGGTCCATCACCGACGAGATCATGTACGCGCTCATGGAGCTCTCCGGCCAGGAGTACGTCGACATCTACGCCGCCAAGGCGAAGGAACTGCTCGCCGCCGAAGAGGCCGGGATCCGCCCGAAGGTGCCCTCGCAGCCGTCCGCCCACGACGTCGCCCGTATCCCGGACACCAAGGTCGGCTGAGAGCCCACTAGGGTTCTCCGGTGCGCTTTTTCTACGACACCGAATTCATTGAGGACGGCGTGACCATCGATCTGGTGTCGATCGGTGTCGTGGACGAAAGAGGCCGCGAGTTCTACGCGGTCTCGACCGATTTCGACCCCGGCAAGGCAGGCCCCTGGGTCCGCGACAACGTGCTCCCGAAACTCCCGTCCCCCGCCGACCCGGCGTGGCGCAGCCGCGAGAAGATCCGCACGGATCTGCTCGAGTTCTTCGGCAAGCCACCCGGCGGCATCGAACTGTGGGCCTGGTTCGCCGCCTACGACCACGTCGCGCTGGCACAGCTGTGGGGTCCGATGCCCGCCCTGCCGCGTCAGCTCCCGCGCTTCACCCGTGACCTGCGGCAACGCTGGGAGGACGCGGGCAAGCCGAAGCTCCCGGCGGCCCCGGACGACCAGCACGACGCGCTCGCGGACGCGCGCCACAACTACCAGCGGTGGCAGATCATCGAGTCCTACTGGCACCGGTAGCCGGTCGCCGCTCGTGAGTGGTGATGACGGTTCCAGCCAAGGATGTTTTAGGTACAACCACCGCGTTTAGTCCTCTGAACGCGGGCAGGGTTGGAGCCTGGTCCGTGAAGGACTCCTTGAGGGACCCAGAGTCCCTCAAGGAGTCCTTCACGGACGTGAGAACGCCATCACAAGCCTCAGCAGCACCACCAGTCACAACGGTGGCGCGTGAAGGCCCTCTTCACTGAGCCTTTTCCATCCTGAGGTTGCGAGGGTGTGAGGGTCGTGAGTGGTGGTGACGGTTCGAGCGGACCGGTACTTGCTCGGCTGTGTCAGCCGCAGGACCCGGGTGGCGCGACGTTGATCAACGGAGGATCGGGGACACTCAACGTCCCTGATCCTCCGTTGATCAACGTCCGGGACCGGGGCGCCTCGCGACGATGCGACCGGGCCAAGGTCCTCGCCCGCCCCCACACCCTCTGAACCTCAGGATGGAAAAGGCTCACTGCGCTAGGCGCAAGGAAGGGGGCCACCATGTACTTCACGCGAGCAACGCCGCAGGCCACGCGCGAACCTGCCGCCCCCAACGCTCAGCGGCGCGAGTCGACAGCCTCCGCCAGCGTGTCCAGCAGCGCGGCCGTCGTCTCCCACCCGAGGCACGCGTCGGTGATCGACTGCCCGTAGGTCAGCGAAGCGGCCTCGCCCAGCGTCAGGTCCTGGCGACCTTCCACCAGGAAGCTTTCCAGCATCAGCCCCGCGATACCCCGCTCACCGGCACCGATCCGCTCGGCGAGTTCGCGGACGACCGAAGCCTGCCGCACGTGGTCCTTCGCGCTGTTGCCGTGGCTCGCGTCGATGATCACGCGTTCCGGCAGCCCCGACTTCGCCAGCCGGGCCAGGGTGTCGGCCACCGTCTCGGGGTCGTAGTTCGGCCCGGCGGCGCTGCCACGCAGGATCACGTGGCAGTCCTCGTTCCCGGCGGTGGTGATCAGCGCGGCGAGCCCGTCGGGGTTGATGCCGGCGAACACGTGGCTCGCGCCCGCGGCGCGGGTGGCGTCGACGGCGACCTGGACGTCGCCCTCGGTGGAGTTCTTGATCCCCACCGGCATCGACAGCGCGCTGCACAGCTGCCGGTGCACCTGGCTCGCGGCGGTCCGCGCGCCGATCGAACCCCAGGTCACGGTGTCGGCGATGAACTGCGGGGTGATCGGGTCGAGGAATTCGCAGCCGACCGGCAGGCCGAGCGCGGAGACGTCGAGCAGCAGTTTGCGCGCCATCCGCAGGCCGTGGTTGACCTCGTAGGTGCCGTCGAGGCCGGGGTCGTTGATCAGCCCCTTCCAGCCAAGGGTCGTCCGTGGCTTTTCGAAGTAGACGCGCATGACGATGTGCAGGTCACGACGGTGTTCTTCGGCCTTCGCGGCCAGGCGGCGGGCGTAGTCGAGCGCGGCGTCCGCGTCGTGCACCGAGCAGGGCCCGACGACGACGAGGAGCCGGTCGTCCCGGCCGTCGAGGATGTCGACGGCCGAGGCCCGCCCGGCCAGGACGGTCTCGGCGATTTCTTCCGTCATCGGATGCTCGTGCCGCAGCATCGCGGGGGACAGCAGCGGATTGATGGCCGCCGTGCGGTGGCCGTCGAGGGCGATGAGGGTGTCGGCGGAGGGAGACATCGCGGGTCTGGTTCCTTTCGAAAGGGATACCGACCCGCGGGAACTCGCCGAGCCGGTGTGATTCCGGCTCGGGGTGGTTCGTCAGCGCAGGTTCACGCCGCCGTGCCCACCCGGGGCCGGCTTCGTAAACCAGAAATAGCGCTGCACGACGCCAAGCTAGCACATCGTCGCCCGCGGACCGATTCCCGAGGTGGTCCGCCCTGCACCGATCCAGAGAACTGCCGCTACGCTGGCGTCGGGACATGTGACTGTCATCTCTACGGAACACAAGACGGAGGCTTCTGATGCGTGTCGGTGTGCTGACCGGCGGTGGCGACTGCCCGGGGCTCAACGCGGTGATCCGCGCTGTGGTGCGCAAGGGCATCGAGGTGCACGGCTGGGACATCGTCGGGTTCCGGAACGGCTGGAACGGTCCCCTCACCGGGGACAGCCGTCCGCTCGGCCTGAACGACGTCGAAGACATCCTCACCCGCGGCGGCACGATCCTGCGCTCCTCGCGGACCAACCCGTACAAGGTCGACGGCGGCGTCGACAAGATCAAGGCCGTGCTCGCCGAGCAGCAGGTCGACGCGCTGATCGCGATCGGCGGCGAGGACACCCTCGGTGTCGCGAAGCGGCTCACGGACGACGGCATCGGCGTCGTCGGGGTGCCCAAGACGATCGACAACGACCTCGGCGCCACCGACTACACCTTCGGCTTCGACACGGCCGTCTCGATCGCCACCGAGGCTATCGACCGGCTGCACACCACGGCCGAATCGCACCACCGCGCGCTGGTCGTCGAGGTCATGGGGCGGCACGCGGGCTGGATCGCGCTGCACTCCGGCCTCGCCGGCGGCGCGAGCGTGATCCTGGTGCCGGAGCGGCACTTCAACGTCGACCAGGTCGTCTCGTGGGTCGAGCGCCGGTTCGAGAAGGAGTACGCGCCGATCATCGTCGTCGCCGAGGGCGCGCTGCCCGAGGGCGGCGAGGAGAAGCTGCTGACCGGGGAGAAGGACGCCTTCGGGCACGTCCGGCTCGGTGGCATCGGCACTTGGCTCGCCGACGAGATCGCCGCGCGCACCGGTAAGGAGTCCCGGGCGGTCGTGCTCGGGCACGTCCAGCGCGGCGGCACCCCGACGGCCTACGACCGCGTGCTCGCCACCCGGTTCGGGCTCAACGCGGTCGACGCCGTGGCCGACGGCGACTTCGGCGTGATGGTCGCGTTGCGTGGCACGGACATCGTCCGCGTCAAGCTCGCCGAGGCGACCGCCGAGCTGAAGACCGTCCCGGTCGAGCGGTACGAAGAGGCCGAAGTCTTCTTCGGCTGAGCGGGATTTCTGGCGAAGGCCCCTTACTCCGTGCTGAGCTCGGGTAAGGGGCCTTCGTCGACCTTGCGGCTTCGACCTCGCGGCGAGTTGAATCGGCCGGCTGGGGTATCTGGGTGGAAGGGCGGGTTCTCATGGCCGGAGCGGGATCCAACAGACGGGAATTCCTGAGATGGCTGGCCGCGAGCGGGACCGGGGCGGCGCTCGCCGGACTGCTGCCCGGCACGGCCACGGCGGCCACGAGCGGCTCGGGCACGGACGAGATCGTCGTCATCACGCGGGTCACGCTGATCGACGGCACGGGTTCGGCTCCGCGCCGCGATGTCTCCGTCGTGCTCGTCGGCGACCGGATCGCGTGGGTCGGCAGCTCGGGCCAGGTCCCGGACACCGGTATCGCGCGGGTGATCGACGGCCGCGGCAAGTACCTCATCCCCGGTCTGTGGGACATGCACACCCACGGCGCGGACCTCGAAGAGATCATCCCGCCGCTGCACCTGGTCCACGGCGTCACCGGTGGCCGCGAAATGTGGGGATACGCGGAGAACCGGGCGACCAGGGACAGGATCGAACGCGGTGAGCTGCTCGGCCCGCGCCTCGTGATCGGGAGCGGGATAGTCGACGGGCCGGTCACGCTACTGGGCCCGCCGGTGATCAAGGTGTCGACCGAAGCGGAGGCGCGCGCGGCCGTCCGCGCGGAGAAGGCGGCGGGCGCCGAGTTCGTCAAGACCTACTCCTACCTCGGTGCCGACGCTCTGCGCGCGGTCGCGGACGAGGTCCGCCACCAGGGGCTGCGATTCTCGGGACACTGGCCGTACAAGGTGTCCCACTTCGACGCGAGCGATCTCGGCCAGCACAGTTTCGAGCACTTCTTCGGGGTGTCCATCCACTGCTCGTCCCGGCGCGACGAGATCCTCGCCAGGTTGAAGGCGACGCCCTTCGATCCGGCGGCGCCGCGCGATTTCTTCAATCTGGCGCGCCGTCTGGAGTTCGAGTCGGTCTCCACGTACAGCCCCGACGCGGCGTGGTCCTATTTCAGCAGGCTGCGGCGCAACGGCACCTGGCATTCGCCGACGCTGACGATCAACCGGATCGTCACGCAGCCCGCCGAAACCCATCAGCGGGACCCGCGGCTGAAGTACGTACCCGCCGACATCCGCGAGAGCTGGGCGATGGGCATCGAACGGTTCGCGCCGAAGACGCCGTCGGAGATCGCCCTGCAGGAGCGGTACTACCAGGAGACGTTGCGGCTGGTCGGTGTCGCGCATGAGGCCGGTGCCGGGATCATCGGCGGCACCGACTGCCTCAACCCCTACACCTTCCCCGGCAGCGGGCTGCACGAGGAACTCGCCTTCCTGGTCGAGGCGGGGCTTTCGCCGGTGCAGGCGTTGAAGACCGTCACCGGCGACGCGGCGAAGTTCCTCGGCAGGGAACGGACGTCGGGCACGGTCACGGCGGGGAAGGAGGCGGATCTCGTGCTGCTGGAGGCGAATCCGGCCGCCGACATCCGCAACGTCGCGAAGATCGACCTGGTGATCACCCGTGGCCGCGTCCTCGACAAGGCGACGCGAGAGCGGATGCTCGACGCCGTCGAGACCGCCGCGAACCAGCCGCCCGCCACCGCCGCGAGCGCGCGGATCCAGTCACTGGCCCGCCGGGGCTGCTGCTGCTGACCCCGCGTTTAGTCCTCTAAATGCGCTCCTTGCGTGTGCAACTACCGCATTTAGAGGACGAAACGCGGGGGTCAGACGAGCGCGAGGGTGTCCAAAAGGGACACCGCCCGCGCGATGTCCTCGGTGAGCGGCCGGTCTTCGAGACTCGGGTCGAGGACGGCCGCGGCGGTCTCGTAGGCGTCCCGCGCGGGCAGGGCGACGAGCTCGGCCTTCCGCATCCGCAACGCACGGACGGCCGCGACCAGTTCGCACGCCAGCACCTGCTGGTACGCCGTCCCGGCCGCGGTCGCCGCCCGCGCGGCCTGGGTGGAGAAGCTCGCGTGGTCCTCGATCCCGCGGGAGACGACGGCGGTGCCCAGCGTCGCCGGGAGCGCGGCCTGCCGCAGTTCGGTGAGCGCGTCGTGCGCGACGTACTCCAGGATCATCACGCCCGAACTGCCCGACGGCCCGGCCGCCAGGAACGGCCGCAGCCCGGTGAACTCCGGCTCCACCAGGTCACCAAGCCGGGCCACCGACAGCTCGGCGACCTGGTGGATCGTCGCGCGGACCTGGTCGAGCGCGGTCGAGACATACGCGGTGTGGAAATGCGCGTGGTGATAGGCGTCCTGGTGCACCGTCGAGATCATCGGGTTCTCGGTGCTGGCGTTGATCTCCACCGCGAGCACGTCGCGCAGGTAGTGGATCGCGTCCAGCGCGGGGCCCTGCACCTGCGGGAACGCTCGGAGCCCGAACGGATCCTGGATCCGGCGGCCGGGTTTGGGCGCGCCCTCCATCCCGAGCAGCCGCCGCATCTCCGCCGCGCACGCGACCTGCCCGGCGTGCGGCCGGGCCTCGTGCACGGGGGTCGCGTACGCCTCCGGGTTGCCGTCGAGCGCGATGTAGGTCAGCGCGGCGACGGTATGGCTTGCCCTGGTCAGCGTGTCGAGCCGCATGGCCGCGAGGGTGGCTTCGGCCAGCGTCGCGGCGTTGCTGCTCATGAACGCCAGCGCGTCGCCCGCCCGCGCCGGAACGGGAGGCACGTGCCCGGCCAGCCACGGCCGTTCGCCGGTGAGGGCGAGCGCGGTCTCCGCGAGGGGCGCGAGGTCGCCGGTGCCGATCGCGCCGAGCCGGTGCACCAGCGGCAGCGCCCCGGTCCGCACCGCGGTGGCCAGCGCCCCGATCAGCTCGGGGCTGAGCCCGGAACGCCCGGCCAAGAGCTGGTTGAGCCGGATCAGCATCATCGCCCTGGTCTGGCCGGGGGACATGACGTCGCCGCTGCCGCCGGCGTGACTGCGCAGCAGCCGCAGCCCGTGATCCGGCGACTCTCCCTCGCCGACCGGGTCCTCCTTGTTGGCGCCGACGCCGGTGGTGCGGCCGTAGACGATCCGGCGCGTGCTCAGTTCCTCGGCGAGTTTCCACGCGCTCTCGGCGCCGCGCAGCGCGGCGATCGAAACGTCAATGCCCAGCGGTCCCTCGGTGTTCGCGGCGGTCACGACGTCCGCGCAGCGCAGGGTCCGGCCGTCCACCCGGATCACGGCGGCCTCCTTTCACGACCGCCCCACTATGACGCCTCAGTCCGACGGCGGCTGCCACGGCGGGCGGTTGCCCCAGTCCCATTTCGGCATGGGCTCGGGAACGGTGACCTCGCGGCCGGGCTGGGAGAACATCACCGCGAGCCTGCTGCCCCATTCGACGTAGGCGGCGAACGCGGAGCGGAACTCCGGGTCGGCGGGGAGCCCGGCCTCGTCGGCGGCGTCGAAGAGCAGGTTCACCCAGCGGCGGCGCTGCTCTTCGGTGATGGCCCTGCCGAGGTGCCGCCCGACCATGTGCCGGTGGCCGCCGTGGTCGTGGCTGTAGGTCTCCGGCCCGCCGAACACCTCGGCGAGCCAGACCGCGACGTGCTCGGGGTGGCCGGGGTCCATGTCACGGAAGACCGGCTCCAGCAACGGGTCCTTGAGGACGTGGCCGTAGAAGACGGCGGTCAGCCGTCGCAGGGCGTCCAGCCCGCCCGCCCATTCGTACAACGTCGGCGTCTCGGTCACGTACTGTCCTCCCAGCGGTGATCTTCCGGTCCGGCAAGGCAACCATCGCAGGCCGCTCCGGACAACCGCTTACTTTTCGCTGCGTACCAACGGGAGTGGCGATGAAGCGGTACCACTGCGCGGTCGAACTCGAGCCGTTACCTATTCACTGACTGTCTTCGTCGAGGTGTCGCTCGAGCGCGTCGATCCGGCCCTCCCAGAAGCGGCGGTACGGCGCGAGCCAGGCGTCGACCTCCGCGAGCGGCTCCGGGCGAAGCCGGTAGCACCTTCGCTGCGCGGCGACGCGGACGGTGACCAGACCCGCCTCGCGTAGGACGCGCAGGTGCTTCGATACGGCCGGTTGGCTCAGTTCGAGGACCTCGACCAGCTCGTTGACCGACCGTTCGCCGTCGCGCAGGAGGTCGAGGATGGTCCGCCGACGTGGTTCGGCGAGGATCTCGAAGGTCTGCATCATCCGGGAAATGTGCCCTGTGTGGCATATTTCCGTCAAGGAATGTTCGAAAATGTCCATCCGAAAGTCTTGGTCTGAACCATTGACGGAGTGGTCTAGTCCACTTAACTTGTGCGTGTCCCGCCGCGATCTTGTCGTCACTCGCGGTGATCTCGAAGGGAGAACGCATGTCCCGTCTGAGCAGGTTCACCGCGATCATGGGCGCCGCGGCCGTCGCGCTGGGCGCGCTGACCGTCGCCGCGCCGGCACCGCAGGCCACCGCCGCCGCACCGGCCACTTCGGACGCTTCGGTCGGCAAGGTGCTCGGGTACTTCGCTGAATGGGGCGTCTACCAGCGCAACTACCATGTGAAGAACATCGACACGTCGGGTTCGGCGAGCAAGCTGACCCATATCAACTACTCGTTCGGCAACGTCACCAACGGCGGCTGCGCCCTCGGTGACGCCGAAGCGGCGACGAGCAAGTTCTACGACGCGGCCTCCAGTGTGGACGGTGTCGCGGACTCCTGGGACACGGGCGCCCTGCGCGGGAACTTCAACCAGCTGAAGAAGCTCAAAGCCAAGTACCCGAACCTCAAGGTGCTGTGGTCCTTCGGCGGCTGGACCTGGTCCGGCGGGTTCGCCGAGGCCGCGAAGAACCCCGCCGCGTTCGCGGACTCCTGCTACAACCTGCTCAACGACCCGCGCTGGGCCGGGGTCTTCGACGGCATCGACATCGACTGGGAGTACCCGAACGCCTGCGGTCTCTCGTGCGACACCAGCGGCGCGGCCGCGATCAAGAACCTCGCGCAGGCGCTGCGGGCGAAGTTCGGCTCGAAGCTGGTCACCGCCGCGATCACCGCGGACGGCACGTCCGGCGGCAAGATCGACGCCGCCGACTACGGCGGCGCGGCGCAGTACTTCGACTGGTACAACGTCATGACCTACGACTACTTCGGCGCCTGGGCCGCGCAGGGGCCGACCGCCCCGCACTCGCCGCTGAACGACTACGCGGGCATCCCGACCGCCGGCTTCCACTCCGACGCCGCGATCCAGAAGCTGAAGAGCAAGGGCGTCCCGGCGGACAAGCTGCTGCTGGGCATCGGGTTCTACGGCCGCGGCTGGACCGGCGTCACCCAGGACGCGCCCGGCGGCACCGCGACCGGGGCGGCTCAGGGGACCTACGAAGCGGGCATCGAGGACTACAAGGTCTTGAAGAGCACTTGCCCGGCCACCGGCACCGTCGCGGGCACGGCGTACGCGAAGTGCGGCAACAACTGGTGGAGCTACGACACCCCGGCGACCATCGGCGGCAAGGTCACCTACGCCAAGAACCAGGGTCTCGGCGGCGCCTTCTTCTGGGAGCTGTCCGGTGACACCGCAGACGGCGAACTGATCACCGCTCTCGCCAAGTAAAACTCGAAGTACATGAAGGTCCCTTCCTTCTGTCTAGGTACAGGGTCGCGGCAAAGTCGCAGAGTTGCTGGTCGGCACTCGAGGTGCACCGGGTTCAGGGGCATGCCCCTGAAGTTCTGTTGATCAAGCTTCGCAACCGGGTGCGACCCCGTGTCCATGAAGGAATTGGCTCAATGTCCCAATTCCTTCATAGACGTCGGCCTGCGCCATGACCAAGAGGCCCCCGACCTGCACGATCCCGACTTTGCCGGGACCCTGCGTCTAGGTACGTGAAGGGGGCCTTCACGTACTTGTCGGGGCCGGGGATTACCGTCACCCCATGGGTTTCGAGGGTTTCGGTGAGTACGCCATCGACTTCTACGACGGTCTCGAGGCCGACAACTCCAAGTCCTACTGGGACGAGAACCTGGCCACCTACAAGGCCGACGTCCGCGCGCCGATGGAGGCGCTGCTCGCGGAACTGGTCCCGGAGTTCGGGGACGGTTTCGGCGAGGGGAAGGTCTTCCGCCCGTACCGCGACGTCCGGTTCGCCAAGGACAAGACGCCGTACAAGACCCACTGCGGCGCGGTGATCGAGCAGGGACGCGGCGGTGGCGCCTACTACGTCGAGGTCGGCCCGGCCGGGCTGCGCGTCGGCGGCGGTTGCTTCCACTTCGAGTCCGATCAGCTCGCACGCTTCCGCAGGGCCGTCGACACCGAAGTCCACGGCACCGAACTGGCCAAGCTGCTCACCAAGCTGGAGAAGGCGGGCTGGGAGATCAAGGGCGATCGCCTCAAGTCCAAGCCGCGGGGCTTCGCCGAGGATCACCCGCGTATCGACCTGCTGAAGTACCGCTCGGTGTACGCCGTCCGGGTCTGGGAGCCGGACGACGTCCTGCACGAGCGGGGCGCGCTCGACCGCGTGCGGAAGGCGTGGCGGCAGGTGCGGGCGTTCAACGAGTGGGCGCGGGACCGGGTCGGGCCGAGCGAGAAGCCGCGCCGATAACTGGCGAACCCTGTTCGGTGGTTGTCAATCCTCCAGGTGAACTGACACTTTTCTTGAACTTTCGGTATCGGTAAAGACGGATCACCGATGAGGGACTACGCTGTACGAACGTGAGCCGACGCGCGAAGATCGTTTGTACCCTGGGCCCCGCGACCGCTACGCCGGAGAAGATGCGGCAACTCGTCGACGCCGGGATGGACGTCGCGAGGATGAACTTCAGCCACGGGACGCACAGCGACCACAAGCAGGTCTATGACCTCATCCGGTCCGCCGCCGCCGAATCCGGCCGTGCGGTGGGCATCCTCGCCGACCTCCAGGGGCCGAAGATCCGTCTCGGCACCTTCGCCGGCGGCCCGGTCGAGTGGCACAACGGCGACATCGTGCGGATCACCGTCGAGGACGTCGCGGGCACCCACGACCGCGTCTCGACCACCTACAAGGGACTCGCCGACGACGCGAAGCCCGGTGACCGTCTCCTGGTGGACGACGGCAAGGTCGGCCTCGTGGTCAAGGAGGTCGACGGCCCGGACGTCGTCTGCGAGGTCACCGAAGGCGGCCCCGTCAGCAACAACAAGGGTGTCTCCCTGCCCGGTATGGACGTCTCCGTGCCGGCGATGTCCGAAAAGGACATCGAAGACCTCGAGTTCGCGCTCGAACTCGGCGTGGACTTCATCGCGCTGTCGTTCGTCCGCTCGCCCGCCGACATCGACCTGGTCCACCAGGTGATGGACCGCGTGGGCAAGGGCCGTCTCCCCGTGGTCGCGAAGATCGAGAAGCCCGAAGCGGTCTACAACCTCGAAGCCATTGTGCTGGCTTTCGACGCGGTGATGATCGCCCGAGGCGACCTCGGTGTCGAACTCCCGCTGGAGCAGGTCCCGCTGGTGCAGAAGCGCACCATCCAGATCGCCCGCGAGAACGCGAAGCCGGTCATCGTCGCGACGCAGATGCTCGAATCGATGATCAACAGCTCCCGCCCGACCCGCGCGGAGGCCTCGGACGTCGCCAACGCGGTGCTCGACGGCGCGGACGCCCTCATGCTCTCGGGCGAGACCAGCGTCGGCCGCTACGCCATCGAGGTCGTCCAGACCATGGGCCGGATCATCGAGGCCGTCGAGACCGACTCCCCGGTCGTGCCGCCGCTGTCGCACGTCCCGCGCACCAAGCGCGGCGTCATCTCCTACGCCGCCCGCGACATCGGCGAGCGGCTGAACGCCAAGGCGCTGGTCGCCTTCACCCAATCCGGTGACACGGTCCGGCGGCTGGCGCGGCTGCACACGCGGCTGCCGCTGCTGGCGTTCACGCCGGAGGAGAGCGTCCGCAGCCAGCTCGCGATGACCTGGGGCACCACCACCCGGATCGTGCCGAAGGTCGACTCCACCGACCAGATGATCCAGCAGGTCGACCACGCGATGCTCGAAATGGGCAAGTACGCCAAGGGTGACCTCGTGGTCATCGTCGCCGGCTCCCCGCCGGGAACGGTCGGCTCGACCAACCTCATCCGGGTGCACCGGCTCGGCGAGGACGACCACGCCTGACGTCGGTCACCTCGCGCGACCGCGTCGCTGTGCCGTGAAGGCCTCCTTCCCTACCGTGACGGTCAGGGTCCCGGCAAAGTCGAGGTAGAGCTTGATCAACGGCAGATCAGGGACACTCAACGTCCCTGATCTTCCGTTGATCAAGGGCGAGCCGAGGTAGGGCAGGCCTGATTCTGGATGCCGCGGGGCTACAGGTGGGGGTTTCGGAGGAATGGCGTGAGTGGCGATTCGGGGTGAGGGCCACTGGTGTCTTAGGTACCTGCCATCGGGCGACACGCGTGATCCGACGGAGGGTACGCGTGAGTGAACGGAGAACACCCGCGACGAAACCTGCCGCTCCCGCGTGTCATCCATCCAGTCACACGTGTCCTCCGTCTGATCACACGCGCCATCCATCCAGCCACGCGAAACCACCCACTCACGACCCCCTCGCGAAACCGTGCAAGATGCCCAAATCGGGCATTTTGTCTCGAAAAGTGGCCCTTATGGACAGTCCGGACCCGGGGGAGGCCCCTTGCGTGGGCCCGCTCCCGCCGTGTCCACCACGACGCGTTCGTCTTGACCCGCGCTAGCGATGCAGCCGACCAGCACTTATGCGACTTTGCCGGGACCCTACCGTGACGGTAGGGAAGGAGGCCTTCACTACGTCATGGCTCGGGGTGGTGGGGGGCGTGTCGGACATCTCCACGGACTTGGCAACACAGTGCCGTGGTAGGCGGCGGAGAGGCTTGCGACCGAGACGTCCCGAAGGTGGTCTTCGCGACAAACGTCCCGCCTCGCGGAGGCCCTGGACGGCTTGACCACATAGGGTTCCGCATATGACTGAGATGGCCAGGGAGGCCGCGGCCGGATTCGACACCACCGGCGGAGTGGGCGGTCAGCCCGTGCTCGACCGGCTGGTCGCGCTGCTGGACTTGGAGAAGATCGAAGAGAACATCTTCCGCGGCGTCTCACCGGCCCATTCGCCGGTGCGCGTGTTCGGCGGGCAGGTCGCGGGGCAGGCGCTGGTCGCCGCCGGCCGGACGGTGCCCGAGGAGCGGAAGGTCCACTCGCTGCACGCGTACTTCATCCGCGGCGGCGACCCGAGTGTGCCGATCGTCTACGAGGTCGACCGCATCCGTGACGGCCGTTCGTTCACCACGCGCCGGGTCGTGGGCATCCAGCACGGCAAGGCGATCTTCTCGCTGTCGGCGTCGTTCCAGAAGGACGAGGGCGGCATCGAGCACTCCGAGACCATGCCGGACGTGCCCGATCCCGAGACGCTCCCGACGCTGCAGGAGCGCGCCGAGGGCTACCTCATGGGCCACCTCGACCGGCCGCGCCCGATCGACCTGCGCTACGTCAACGATCCGCCGTGGGTGACCCGGAAGTCCGGTGAGCGCCCCGCCAGGAACCAGGTCTGGATGCGGGCCGACGGCAAGCTCCCGGACCAGCAGCTGCTGCACGTCTGCGTCCTGACTTACGCCTCCGACATGACGTTGCTGGACTCGGTCCTCGCGCGGCACGGCGTCTACTGGGACCTCGACAAGGTGATCGGCGCGAGCCTCGACCACGCGCTGTGGTTCCACCGCCCGTTCCGGGCCGACGAGTGGTTCCTCTACGACTCGGCGTCGCCGACCGCTTCGGGTGCCCGTGGCCTGGCGACGGGCCGGTTCTTCGCCGCGGACGGAACACATATCGCCACCGTGGTGCAGGAGGGTCTTCTCCGGGTGGTGTGAACGGTGACGTTCCGCATCGGAGGGCGTTTTCGTCCACCCTTTAGAGGGAATGGCGAATCGCATTAACATCTGGAGCCAGAGCATTAAGTAAGGGCCGCGGGCATAAAGGGAGGGCCGGAACCGATCGGGGGACGGCTCCGGCCCTGCACCGGGGGTGAATCCGGCTTCGACAGGTATCCTTTCGGAGTCCTATCGGTGCAGCTCGCGACCCCGCGCCCGTGCCGCGAGCGGTGCACGGTGCTCAACCTACAACGGCAATCTGCAAATTGCAGGATGAAAATCCTCAGGTGGCGGAAATGCCACTGTGACCATCTCACCGAATGTGTCTCGGGCTGGTTAGATGTGCATCGTGCGAGGTTCGGCGAACACCGTTCTACTCGCCGTGTCGCGATCGATGTAGCTCGGACAGCCCTGTGGAGGTGCCGTGATGACGAGGGGTCAAGGGCCCACCGTGCGCCGCCGGAGACTGGCGAGCGAACTCAGGCGGCTGCGCGAGGCGGCCGACCTCACCATCGACGAGGTGAGCGAGAAGCTCGAATGCTCGGCGTCGAAGGTCAGCCGCATCGAGACGGGACACGTCGGTGTCACCCCGCGCGACGCGCGCGACATGCTCGAGCTGTACGGCATCGCCGGCGACGAGCAGGAGGCGCTCGTCCAGCTGGCCAGGGAAGCGCGCAAACGCGGCTGGTGGCACGCGTATAACGAGGTGTTCACCGGCACTTTCGTCGGCCTGGAGGCGGACGCGAGTTCCCTCCGCGCGTTCCAGGCGCTGCTCGTGCCGGGACTGCTGCAGACCGAGCGCTACGCCAGGGCCGTGATCAGGGCGATGCGGCCCGACGCCGAGGAAGCCGAGGTCAGGCGCAGGGTGGCGGCGCGGATGGCGCGGCAGGAACTGCTGACAGACCCTTCGCCGCCGGAGTACTGGGCCGTGATGGACGAAGCGGTCCTGCATCGCACGGTCGACGGTGCCGAGGTGATGGCGGAACAGCTGTACCGGATGGTCGCGATGGCGGGGAAGGCGAACGTGACCATCCAGATCGTGCCGTTCGGCGCGGGTGCCCATCCCGGGATGGAGGGTCCGTTCCTCATCATGGGCTTCCCCGAACTGGCCGATACCGACGTGGTCTACGTCGACAGCACCTCCAGCGGGCTCTATCTGGAGGAACCCCCGGACGTCCGGCGATACGCGTTGATGTTCGACCATCTCCGTGCCGCCGCGTTGAAACCGGACGACTCGGTCGAGGTGATCGCCGAGGCCGCCGGAAGGTTCGCCGAACAGGCGGCCCTTCCGAATGCAGCGCAGTATCGAGACCTCGGTGTGCTCGAGGTCCCTGGAAACAAGTAAGGAGCGGGGAGCATGACGCCCAACGATGATCTTTCCCAGGCCCACTGGCGGAAGAGCAGCTACAGCGGTGGCGGCAACGACTGCGTCGAGGTCGCCTTCACCGGTTCCGGTGCCGCGCTGAGGGACTCGAAGGATCCCGCAGGAGGTGCCTTCCGCCTGTCGCCGCACGCTTGGCGTGGGCTGCTCGGCGCGGTGCGCCAGAGTGGCCCAGCTCACGACTAGAGACGCTGAACTTCGACCCCTTACGCCCCCCGAGCAGGGGATGGGCGGGAGTAAGGGGTCGAATCACGTTCGGGTGTAGGTGATCACCCGATGCCGCGAGGCACCCCTCAGGACGAATCTGGTCACTACCAAACCAGGTAGTGAGTTCCTAAGGGGAAACGTGATGCACAGCAATGACGCGATGCTCGTCGGAGTACTGGCCGAGGTGGCCTACCGGCGGGAAGAGCTGCAGAAGGCGGGCCGCAGTGTCTGGGTCGACCGGGCTCGCCGGGCGTCCAAGCGGGTCCGGGCGTACCGCGCCGAAGTCCGGGTGCCCGCCCAGCAGCGCCGCGAAGCCGGGCAGCTGCCCGCTCGCAGCGGTGAGATCACCCGGTAGAGGCCGAGTGCGATGAAGCTCTCGGCGAAAACCCAGGCGAAGTTGTCGGTCCGGTAGGCAAGAATGCACCTCGTGCCCCGTCTTGGCTCCGGAATCCCGATCGTCGCCCGCACTCAGGAGATGCGGCAGCTCCGCGCCGCCTTCGCCCGTGCAGAACGGGCCGAGGCCGGCGCGGTGCTGCTCTCCGGTGACGCCGGCGTCGGCAAGACCCGCCTGCTGACCGCGCTCGGCGAGTACGCCGCGGGCGCGGGCGCCCTGGTGCTCACCGGGCGCTGTATCGACGTCCATGAGGGCGGTCTTCCTTATCTTCCGTTCGCCGAGGCGCTGGCGCCGTTGGCGACGACTTCCGATCCCGCGGTCACCGCCGCGGTCAGGGCCCGGCCGGCGCTGGGCAGGCTGCTCCCGCAGATGCAGCAGGCGGAGGACTACCCCGCCATCGAAGACGGTCAGCTCACCGCGAGCGAACGGGTGTCGACGCAACGGCTCCGGCCCGAACAGGACCTTGGCCAGCTCCAGCTGTTCGACGCGGTACTGGGGGTGCTGACCGTCATCGCTCAGCGCCGGCCCGTGGTGATCCTCCTGGAGGACCTGCACTGGGCCGACGGCTCCACCCGGAACCTGCTGTCCTTCCTGCTGACGAGGCTGCGCACCCAGCGGTTGCTGCTGGTGGCCAGCTATCGCGAGGAGGACGTCCACCGGCGGCATCCGCTGCGGGCAGTGCTGTCCGAGGTGGTCCGGCTGGGCGCGGTCGAACGCGTCGAGGTCAAGCCGTTCGGCGCCGAGGACGCGCGCGCCTTCGTCGAGGCGCTGGCCGACGAGCCGATCGGCCAGGACATGATCGCCGACATCGTCTCTCGGTCCGAGGGCAATCCCTTCTTCGTCGAGGAGCTGCTCGCATCCGCGAAGGACTGCCGTGAGCTGCCCGCCGGGCTGGCCGAGGTGCTCCTCGCCAGGGTGGAGCAGCTTTCCCCGGTCACGCGCCGGGTGCTGCGGGTGGTCTCGGTCGCCAAGGACGCGGTGGCGCACGCGGCGCTCGCCGAGATCTCCGGCCTGGACGAGCTCGAACTCGACGAGGCATTGCGCGAGGCGGTGCAGCACCACGTACTGGTGATCGAGAACGGCTTTTACACCTTCCGTCACGCGCTGCTGCAGGAAGCGGTCTACGGCGACCTGCTGCCGGGGGAGCGGGTGCGCATGCACGCGGCCTACGCGTCGCGTATCCGCAGCCGGACACAGGGCCGGGGCCAGGACGCCCGGCTCGCGCACCACAGCCTGGAGAGCAAGGATTTCGTCACCGCGCTGGCCGCGTTGCTGCGCGCGATGGACGAGGCGGAGAAGCTGGGCGCGCCCGGCTCCGCGCTGCGGCACGTCGAGCAGGCGTTGTCCATTTGGGACGCCGTACCCGCGGTGGACCGGCCGTCGGACGTCGACGAACTCCGCCTCCTGCACGAGGCCTCGTATTTCGCGAGCACGTCGGGGGAGCCGGAGCGCGCGGTCGCCTATTCGCGGTCCGCGACCGAGGCCCTCGGCCCGGACACCGGCAACGAGCGGTCCGCCAAGGTCTGGCGACGGCACGCGGAGGCACTGCTTTCGGTCGACGGCACGCTGGACGAGGTCGTGGAGGCGATCGACAAGGCCTGGGAGCTGGTCGAACACACCGAGGCGAGTTCCGCGCGGGCGTGGGTGCTCGCCACCAGGGCGGGCATCCTGCGCCTGATGGACAGGCACGAAGAGGCGCTGAAGTGCGCGTTGGCCGCGGTCGCCGACGCGAGGGCCGTCGGCGCGGACGGGGCGGAGGCGGCCGCGCTGGTCTCGCTCGGCACGCTGGCCGACTCCGCGGGCGACGTCGAGGAGGCGCGGGAGCGGCTGCGCCAGGCCGAGCGGAAGGCCAGGGATTCGGGCGCGCTCAACGGTGAACTCCGGGCACTCCACTTCATCGGGCTGAGCTACGACGACCGGGCCGAGATCCAGCCCGCGCTGAAGTACTACGCCAAGGGGATCAAACGGGCCGAGGAGACCGGGCTGACCTGGAGCTCGTTCGGGATCGAGCTGCGGACCAAACACCTCACGCTGCGGTACGTCAGCGGGGACTGGCCGAATGACGACGACGCCGGCCGGGCGGGCCGCGGGGTTTCGAGCGCGGTCGCGGCGCGGTTCCTGAGCATCTGGGCGCAGTTCGTCGTCGCCAGGGGCCGGTTCGAAGACGCGGACAAGATCCTCGCCGGGTTGCGGCAGCACTGGAGCACGGACGTCTCGATCGCGCTGGCCGCGGGCGACGCGGGCATCCAGCTCGCGACGTGGCGAAGGGACAACGAGGGCGCGGTGCGGCAGGCGCACGAGTTGATCGACTGGATCGAAGGGATAGAGCCCGCGTTGCTCGGCGGGATCCGGATCAGCGTGCACGGCCTCGCGGCCGCCGTCGCGCAAGCCGCCGAGGCCCGGGTCCGCGGGGATCTGGTGATGGTCGAAACCGCCGTGAAATCGGGCGAGGAGATGCTCGCCCACGGCCGCCACTGCGCCGAACACGGCGTCCCGCGTTCGGTGTCGCTCGGCCCGGAGGCGCTGGCATGGCTCGCCCGGCTGGAAGCGCTCGGCAGCTGTCTGCACGGCGCCGGTGATCCGGCGTTGTGGGCGAAGGCGGTCGACGCGTACGGGTACGGCGCGGTGTACGAGCAGGCCATGTGCCGCCTTCAGCACGCGAAGGCGCTGCTGGCTTCCGACGGCGACACCTCGTTGGCCGCGTCGGAGCTGTTGGCCGTGTATGCGGTGGCCGACAAGCTGAATGCCTGCCCGCTGCGTGAAGCGGTCCGGGAGCTGAGCCACCGGGCGCGCGTCGAGCTGCCCGGGGAGCCCGCGGCTCCGCGCCGCGACGTCGTCGACCCGCTCACCGACCGCGAACGGGACGTGCTGGAGCGCGTCGCGCTCGGCCGGACCAACCGGCAGGTCGGCGAGGAGCTGTACATCAGCGAGAAGACGGTGAGCGTCCACCTTTCCCGCGTGATGGCGAAGCTCGGCGCGAGCCGCCGGGCGGAGGCCGTCGCGATCGCGTACGACCGGGGGCTGCTGGCCGCGCCGACTTCTTCCTGAACGCGTTTAGTCCTCTGAATGCGGTCTTTGCGTGGCGCAACTACCGCATTCAGAGGACTAAACGCATAAGGGAGGGGAAGGGTCAGCGACGCGGAAGGCGGCGGAGGACCTTCAGGCTCGCGCTCAGGGCTCGCGCCCACAGCTTCGGCGGAATGCCGCGACCGGGGCGCAGCGGCATCCCACGCTGCAGCGCGATCGCCTGGGCCTCGGTGTACTTCAGCAGCCCTTCGGCACCGTTACGCCGTCCGACGCCGGATTCCTTCATCCCGCCCATCGGCAGCCCCACGGTCCCGAAGGTCGCCGCGAAGCCCTCGTTGACGTTGACGGTCCCGGCCTTCAGCCGCGCCGCGACCTCCCAGCCCGCGCGGCCGTTGCGCGACCACACGCTCGCGTTCAGCCCGAACTGCGTGTCGTTGGCGCGCTCGATCGCTTCGGTGACGTCGGTGTAGCCGTAGATCGACACGACCGGCCCGAAGGTCTCCTCGGCGAACAGCTTGACGTCCTCGGTGACGTCGGTGAGCACGGTCGGCTCGTAGAACAGCGGGCCGAGATCGGGCCTGGCCTTACCGCCGGTGAGCACCTTCGCGCCCTTGGTCCGGGCGTCTTCGACGTGCGCCGACACGGTCGCCAGCTGGTCCTCCGAGGTCAGCGAACCCATCTGAGCCTGGTAGTCGAGGGCGCCGCCGAGCCGCAGCGCGGCGGTCTTGGCGACGAAGGCGCGCGTGAACTCCTCGCGGATGGACTCGTGGACGTAGATCCGTTCGACGGAAACGCACAGCTGGCCCGCGGAAGAGAAGCACGCGGTCACCGCGCCCGCGGCGGTCTTGGTGATGTCCGCGTCGGGCAGCACGATCATCGGGTTCTTGCCGCCGAGCTCCAGCGAGTAGCTCGTCAGCCGCTCCGCCACCTTCGCGGCGAGACCCTTACCCGTCGGCGTGGATCCGGTGAAGCACAGATAGTCCGATTCCTCGACCAGCGCGTCACCGATCCGCGAACCGCGGCCCAGCACGATCTGCCAGACACCGGTGGGCAGCCCCGCCTCCTCGGCGATCTCCTGCAGCCACAGTGCCGACAGCGCGGTCTGGTTGTCCGGCTTCTGCACGACGGCGTTGCCCGCCGCGAGCGCGGGCAGGACGTCCATCGCGGTGAGCGCGAGCGGGTAGTTCCATGGCGAGATGATCCCCACGACGCCCTTCGGGTGCCGGAGCTCGCCGACCTTCGTCAGCACCGGGATCAGCCCGGCGGCGCGACGCGGCGAAAGGATCTTCGCGCTGTGCTTGCCGTAGTAGGCGGCCACGAGCGCGGTGGCGCTGACTTCGTCGAAGGCGTCCATCCGCGCTTTGCCCGCCTCGATCTGCACGAGGTCGAGCGCCTCTTCCTGACGCTTCAAAACGAGGTCGTGCAGGCGGATCAGGATGCGCTGACGGTCCTCGACCGAGCGCTCGGCCCACGAGCGCTGCGCCTCGCGCGCCTGGTCGAAGACGGCGCGGACGTCGGCGTCGGTGGCCTGGGGGAGCGTCGCGATCGGTTGTCTGGTGAACGGGGCGCGCATCTGAACCGGCGCGGAGTCCTTACCGCCCACGACCCGCCGCACGAGCCGTTCCGCCCTCGCCGCGGCCGGGGCGCCGTGGACGCCTCCGATGGTCGCCGGGCCTTCGGTGTGGTGGCTCGCGCTCGCCGGTGTCGTGCTCGTCATGCCGTCTCCGTTCCATGCGGCGTGGAGCCGGGAGGCGCCACGCAGAGCCCAGGTGTTACCGACGAGTACAGCATACTGCCGGTATGGAGACTGTCCAGCGCTGATATGAATAAGTTTCACATATTGCCGGATTGAGGCGGATTGTCGGGGGACGGGCGCAGGATGTCCTGCTGCTGCAACGCCGACCCCGCGGGTGGTGTCGGGGGCGACGGCGGTTCATAGGCCTGAGGCGGCGGTTGCTGCGGATACTGCTGCTGAGGGACGCTGGGCGGGTAGGGGGCATAAGCGGCCGGGTAAGGGGCCTGAGAGGGCGGCGCCGGCTCCCGGCGATTGGCCACGATCGCCAGGACGATGGTGAGCAACGCCACGAGTCCGCCCGCGAGCAGGATCCAGAATCCGCCCCCGGTGCCGTAGCGCGAGACGAACCGGCCGGTGTCCTGTCCGAAGCTCAGGCTCGCCGAGATGTCCATGCCGAGCATCCAGACGCCGATCGCGGTCCCCGCCCCGCCGGCGATCAGCAGTGTCCTCGACGTCGTCGCCGCGGGCGAACCCGAACTCCGCCGGTACGAGGCGAAGCCCACCGCGGCCCCGGCGAACAGCGTCAGCGCCGCGGCGGACAGCGGGATGCCGTACCGGGCGACATGGGTCTTGTCGTAGAACTCCTTCTCCTCCGCCGAGGGTTCGATGTCGAAGGACCGCGCCCACCCGGTCTCGGCGAATTTCGACACCGTCTTGCCTTCGGAGATCTGCTCATAGGTCGACTGCGGAAGAAAGGTGGCGACCAGGACCAGCAGCCCGGCGAAGACGCCCATCATCGCGGCGAACAACCGCGGGAGCCGCGCGTCGGACGGCGGACGCGGTGCGGCCACGGGAGTTTGGACGGGCTGCATTGCACCGAACGGACCAGTCGGTTGGTACGGCTGCTGCTGCGGCGCGCTCATGGTGGCTCCTCCGCCGGTTCTGTTGTCCAGCAAGGAATTCCACCACGAATCGGCCGACGAGATAAGTGTCACCTGTGCTCTGGTCAAGAGCATCCGCAGGTGCTAGGCCCTGGCCGGGAGTTTCGGCCAGGCGATGGCCGCCAGCTCCCTGGCGACGCCGCACGCGTCCGGCGCCTGCACGGCGAGGATGGCGTGCTCGACCTGGTCCCGCTCCGGGTCGGGTCCGCCGATGTGGCTCGTGAGCACGGTGCAGCCGCCGGACACCTCCTGCACGAAGGAACCACGCCCGCCCACCATCTCCTCGGTGACCGCCGCCGTGGTTTTCGGATGCGGGCCGAGGCCGAATTCGAGGCGGACGATCCGCTCCGCTCCTTGTTCACCCCAAAGGCATTGGTGCCGGGAGAGATCGCCCCGCCCCGCGAGCCTGACGCCCAGGCGTGCGGAGACCTCGTCGTCGGACACCAGGGCGGAGCAGGCGTCCAGCCGCGCCAAGGAGCGGTCGCGGTATTCGAGATGCGTCGCCTGCTTGCCCGCCGCCAGTGAAATGGCGACACCTTCCATGGTCTTCGTCGCCATGGCGAGCAGTTTCGGTCCGGCTTCGCAGCTTTGGAAGAACGTGCCGATACGCAGGGAGGAGTCGTCGGTGAAGATCAGATGGAGAAGAGGCTGGCCTTGAAGGTCCGTGCGGACCATGCGCAGGCCGCGAGGCAGTGACGGCTCGGTGACCGGCGTGGCGGCCGCGAGGCGTTCCTTCGCCCGGTCTTCCGGGAAGCCGAAGCTGATCAGGGCCTCGGATCCCGCGATCGTGGTCCGGAACGAGCACGCGCCCATGCTGAGCGTCGGAGCCGCCTTCTCGATCTCGGAGAGGTCCAGCAGGCCACAGAAGTCCACGGTCGTCGGGTCGCCCAGCGCTTCCCGCAGCGTCAAAGGTCCGGTGGGCGGTGGAGTCGCCGGCGCGGGTGGAGTGGCGCTCGCGCAGCCGGTGACCATGAGAACGGCCGCGGTCAGTGCGGCGAACGCCGTCGATCTCCCCATGGCGGCAGCCTACGGGGACGCGTCCTCGTACAACATCACCGCGACGCGCTTCCATTCGTCGAGCAATTGCCGGCGCCGTTTCGGGTCACCGCCGAGTTCGGCGTCCAGCGCCAGCCCCCGGGTGAGGTTCACGGTCAGCCAGAACAGGATCTCCGCGCGTTCCTTCGGCAGCTCCCCGGCGATCGAGGTGACGTGCTCCAGTGTCGAGCGGCCCAGCGCCCGGTCGACCGGACGGATCGCCTCGCGGAGTTCGGGATCGGTCCGCGCCGCGACCCACAGTTCGGTGGCGGCCGTGGACAGCGTGCCCGAGTAGCCCTCCCACAGCAGGTCGATCGCCGCCGCCACGCCTGAAGCGCCGCCGGGAAGCGCGGAGATCGACTCGGCGAGGCGTCCGCGCAGCTTCCCGGTCAGATGCTCGACGGCGGCCGCCATCAGCTCGGCCTTCGCGGCGAAGTGGTGCTGCACGGCGCCTTTCGAAACGCCGGCGCGGGCACAGATCTCCTGGACCGAGGTGCGCGCGTACCCGAGGTCGACCAGGCAGTCGATGGTCGCGTCGAGCAGGGCGGTCCGGGTCTGCTCGCGCCGCTCGGCCTGCGTCCGGTGGGTTCTGCCCAGTACGGCCATCGGACTCCGCCCCCTCTTTACGTGCAGCTCGGTACGGATGTACATTCCGCTTGGAACTTACATCCTAAGCGTCATGTTTTCCAGGTCCTGATCAGGAGGCGTTGGCCGTGCCCTTGCAGATCCAGAAGAGTTCGTGGAGCACGACGGAGCTCGAAGACCTCCGGGACCTCGCCCGGACCTTCTGCCAGAAGGAACTCGTGCCGAACCAGGAGCGCTGGGCGGCCGAGAAGAAGGTCGATCGAGAGCTCTGGACCAAGGCGGGCGAAGTCGGCCTGCTGGCACTGTCCATCCCGGAGGAGTACGGCGGTGGTGGCGGCACGTTCGCCCACGAAGCCGTGCTCTACGAAGAGCAGGCCCGCTCCGGCGACAGCGCCTGGGGTGTCACAGTCCACAATGGAATCGTCGCGCACTACATCCTCGAGTACGCGGGCGAAGAGCAGAAGAAGGCGTGGCTGCCGAAGTTCGCCTCCGGTGAGATGGTCGGCGCGGTCGCGATGACCGAACCCGGCACGGGATCGGATCTGCAGAGCATCAAGACCCGCGCGGTGCGCCACGGCGACCACTACGTGATCAACGGCGCGAAGACGTTCATCACCAACGGTTTCCACGCCGACCTCGTCGTCGTCGCGGTGAAGACCGATCCGGACGCGGGCGCGCAGGGTGTCTCGCTGATCGCCGTCGAGACCGACACCCCGGGCTTCAGCCGCGGCCGCGTCCTCGACAAGATCGGCCTCAAGGGCCAGGACACCGCGGAGCTGAACTTCGACGACGTCCGCGTTCCCGCCGCCAACCTCCTCGGTGAGAAGGAAGGCCTCGGCTTCATCCAGCTGATGCAGCAGCTTCCGCAGGAACGGCTGATCATCGCCGTCACCGCGGTCGCCGGGATGGAGGCCGCGATCGACCAGACCATCGCCTACACCAAGGACCGGCAGGCCTTCGGCCGTCCGATCTACAACTTCCAGAACACCAAGTTCAAACTCGCCGAGGCCGCGACCGAGGCCGCGGTGTCCCGCGCGTTCCTCGACCAGTGCATCGAACGGCATCTGCGCAAGGAACTCGACGTGCAGGGCGCGGCGATGGCGAAGCTGTGGACCACCGAGCGGGTCAACAAGGTCGTCGACGACTGCCTGCAGCTCTTCGGCGGCTACGGCTACATGACCGAGTACCCGATCGCGCGTGCCTGGGCCGACATCCGGATCTCCCGGATCTTCGGCGGCACCAGCGAGATCATGAAGGAAATCATCTCCCGCACTCTCTGAGCAATCCGCTGGCGTAGAAAGGAAAGACGTGGCGAAGAAGGCCGGCCCGCTGAGCGGGCTCAAGGTCGTCGAATTGGCCGGGCTCGCCCCGGCTCCGTTCGCCTGCACGATCCTCGCCGATCTCGGCGCGGACGTCATCCGGGTCGACCGGGCGACCCCGGGCAACGACGTGATCAGCTTCCCGAACGATCCGCTCGCCAGGGGCAGGCGGTCGGTCGGGATCAACACCAAGACCCCCGAGGGGGTCGAGCTGGTGCTGAAACTCGCCGACGAGGCCGACGTGCTCATCGAGGGTTTCCGCCCCGGGGTGGCCGAGCGGATGGGCATCGGGCCGGCGCAGGTCCACGCCCGCAACCCGCGGCTGGTCTACGGGCGGATGACCGGCTGGGGCCAGGACGGCCCGCTGGCCACCGTGGCCGGGCACGACATCAACTACATCGGCATCGCGGGCGCGCTCGAACCGATCGGGCACGCGGGACAGCGACCGGTGGTGCCGCTCAACCTCATCGGCGACTTCGGCGGCGGTGGCCTCCTGCTGGCGATGGGCGTGCTGGCGGCGCTGTTCGAACGCCAGTCGTCCGGCAAGGGACAGGTGGTCGACGCGTCCATGGTGGACGGCGCCGCCCTGCTGACCACCAGCCTGCACGGACTGCTGAACTCCGGGCTCTGGCCGGGCGGACGCGGCGAGAACATGCTCGACGGCGGCGCGCCGTTCTATGACACCTACGAGACCGCCGACGGCAAGTACGTCGCCATCGGCGCGATCGAGATGCGGTTCTGGGGCGACCTGGTGAAGGTCCTCGGGCTCGATCCCGAGGAGACCCCGGTCCACGTCGACAAGAACGAGTGGCCGAAGCTGCGCAAGATCGTCGCCGAAGCCGTCGCGAAGCACACCCGCGACGAACTGGTCGCGAAGGCCGAGGGCACCGACGCGTGCCTGACACCGGTGCTCGCGCCGGGGGAGGCGCCGTCGCATCCGCACAACGTCGCGCGCGGGACGTTCGTCGACATCGGCGGAGTGGTGCAGCCCGCGCCCGCGCCGAGGTTCGACCGCACTCCCGCGGAGACACCGGAAGCGCCGCGGCCCAAGGGCGCGGACACCGCCGACGTCCTCGCCGAACTCGGGGTGGACGCCGAGGGTGTCGAGCGGCTCAAGGCCGCGGGCACGATCGTCTAGCGCCGTTCCGGGCCGGGGTCCAGGTCGGACCGCAGCATCGAATAGAGGACGTGGTCGCGCCAGGCCCCGTCCCGGAACGCGTAGCCGCGCAGCACACCTTCGCGGGTGAAGCCCGCCTTCGTCAGGGAGCGCTGCTCGGCGACGTTGCCCGCTTCCGTCGACGCCTCGACGCGGTTCATCTGCGTATGCGCGAAGAGGTAGCGGACCAGCGACCGCTGCGCCTCGGTCCCGTAGCCGTGGCCGCGTGCTTCGGGGATCAGCACGAGACCGGCGTTCCAGCAGTACGACGTCGAGCCGGACCTGGTCTTGTGCCAAGAGACGAAACCGAGCCGCTGGCCGTCGAGGTCGATCATCAGCATGCCGTTGTCCGCGGCGAGCATGCCGGTCTCGTTCCAGCGGCGACGCAGGAAATGCGGGTCGTGCCAGCCGTGCCATTCGAACTCGCCCGCGGCCCGTGGATCGTTCGTGAGCGCTTCGAGCATCGGCAGGTCTTCTTCGGACACCGGTCTGAGCGCGACTCCGGTTTCTGTCATCTGACAGACACTAGGACCTCGGGCCGTCGAAGCTGCCGTGACGCCCCGCGCCCCCGCTGAATCGGTTCGCGCCCTCGACGGCTTCTTCGGCGAGCTCGCCGCTGATCAGCGCGTTCGAGAATTCGGCTCGCAGCGCCTCTTCTTCGGTGAGCCCGTACTGGCCGTACGCGGACTTGCGGTCCGCGCGCAGGCACGCCTGCGGGAACGCCGCCAGTTCGCGGGCGAGGGCCTGCGCGGCGCTCACCGCCTCGCCGTCGGGTACGACGCGGTTCGCCAGCCCGATCGCGAGTGCCTCGTCGGCGTCGACAGGGCGGCCGGTGAGGATCAGGTCCATCGCCCGCGAGTGCCCGATCAGCCGGGGGAGGCGCACCGTGCCGCCGTCGATCAGCGGCACTCCCCAGCGGCGGCAGAACACCCCGAAGACGGCAGTGCTGTCCGCGACCCGCAGATCGCACCACAGCGCCAGTTCGAGGCCGCCCGCGACGGCGTGCCCGCGGACCGCGGCGATCACCGGCTTCGACAGGGCCAGCCGCGTCGGCCCCATCGGCCCGTCACCCGACGGGCTGAGCGAGTTGGTGCGGTCGGTGCCGACGGCCTTCAGATCGGCTCCGGCGCAGAAGGCGTCACCCGAACCGGTGAGGACGGCGACCGCGGCCTCCTCGTCGCCGTCGAAGGCGCGGAACGCGTCCGCCAGCGCGGCGGCGGTCGGGCCGTCCACCGCGTTGCGGGCCTCGGGCCGGTTCAGGGTGATCGTCGTCACCGGCCCCTCCCGGTGGACGAGAACGTTTTCGCTCATGGATCGCTCCCTCGGGCGGTTCGGGTGGGCATGGAGGCCCGGATCTCCTTAAAGTGGTGACAAAGTCCGCAGTGCGCGCGGAGTCATCGTCTGGACACTACGGTGTGATGGGATGGAGCCATGTCGCCCGGCTTGAAGAAATTCGTTGTGATCGCTGTCGTCGCGCTCGTGCTCTTCTTTCTGATCAGCAGGCCGACCCAATCCGCCGACGCCGTCCACACCGCGCTCGGCTGGCTCCGGTCCGGTGCCGAAGCCATCGTGACGTTCGTGCGGAGCCTCTTCTCCTGACCCGTCGCGCCGATCACCGGTGTCCCTGGTGACGCCGGTGATCACCGTGCGCAGCCACCTGCGGATATCACTCCCTGTCACCGACCTCGGATTTCGGTCGGGCGACTCGACCATCCGGGTGGATTGGCCCCGAAAACCCGCAGGTCGACGAATTCGTGCCCGGGAAGCTCTGGCGGAAGAGACCTCCGCGCCCCTACGGTGCTCACATTGCGTGATCGGTTGGGTCTTCCAGGCGCCGGAGCCGGCCTCCTGGGCGAGGGTTTCCGCAGGTGCAAGCCCCAGGGCGAAAGCGGACATTCAGCCGGGCAAGTAAGTCAGGACTTGTCAGTCGGGGAATCATGAGGAGGCAGGGATGACCGGAGATCCCGGAGTCGACGCGTTGATCCGGCAGTGGGCCGCCGAGCGCGAGCAGACCCCCGAGGAGCAGGAGGTCGACCGCATCGCGTCCGCGTGGCTCGCCGACGCGCCCCGTCAGGCGCCCGGGATCCCCGGCCAGCGTCAGCAGTCCGGTCAGGCACGCTGGGCGCCGGTCGAGGCCGCCGACCCCGGCTACCTCGACGCCATGCGCAGCCGTCTTCCCGATGTCCCGCAGGAGCTGCTCGTCGCCGCCGCGGGATGGTGGCAGATGGTCGGCGGCGTCGCCGAGGCCGAGGCCTGGTGGGACGCCGGCATCAGCCCGCTCGACCAGCGCGCGCTCGACTACCGCGCGGCCGGGCTCGCCCCGTCCGACCTGAGCCGTCGTCTCGGTCCGATGACCGTTTTGCAGCATCTTCGCCGCGGCAGCGCCCCGGCCTGGTGTGTGGCACGGCTGGCGAGGCAGCAGAAGTCCGCCTGATGAGAACTTCTCGCACACGCGGGTGAACCGGCGTGGCAGAGGCGATCCCGGCGACCGCGTAACGCTAACCTGCGCGGGCTCGTTGTTCGAGCATCGGTCGTGATCGCCGCCCACGCTGGAGGACCCGCTTCGTGCGCACCACCCCGGAAAACGACGAGTTCGTCGCCGACCCGGCCAAGCCCGTTCCGCCACGTCGCGGGGCGGGCGGCGCCGTTCTCGTCAGGCTGGTGGTCGTGCTGGCCGTCCTCGGTCTCGCCGGGGGCGGGATCTGGCTGGTGACCAAGGCGTCCGCCCCGGTCGCGAGCCCGACGACGATGGAGATCCCCGCCTTGCAGGTCAAGGCGGCGGACGTGAAACCGGGAACGGTCGTCCCGGTCAACGCCACCCCCGCCGGTGGCGCGGCCCAGCAGACCTCGCCGCAGCAGGCGCAGCCGAAACCGGGCAAGGACCCGCTGGCCGCCTGGACCGAACGGGCGTCGCAGGCCACCGGCATCCCGGCCAGGGCACTGCTCGCCTACGGCACGGCCGAGCTGGCGATGCGCCAGCTGCAACCGAACTGCAAGATCTCGTGGGCCACCCTCGCCGGCATCGGCCGGATCGAGTCGAACCACGGTCAGTACGGCGGGGCAGTCCTCGGCCAGGACGGCCGCCCGTCGAAACCGATCATCGGCGTCCCGCTCGACGGCTCACCCGGCGTCAAGGCGATCGGGGACACCGACGGCGGTCAGTTCGACGGCGACGCGGCCGTCGACCGCGCCGTCGGCCCGATGCAGTTCATCCCCAGCACCTGGCGCCGCTACGCCGCCGACGGCAATCGCGACGGCGTCGGCGACCCGCAGCAGATCGACGACGCGTCGCTGGCGGCGGCGCGCTATCTGTGCGTGAACAACCGCGACATGTCGGCCGCTTCGGGGTGGTGGCAGGGCATCCTGTCCTACAACAACTCGACGGAGTACGCGCAGAAGGTCTTCGGGCTGGCGGACGACTACGCGAAGGCCGTGCAGTCCCGCTCGTGAGCGTCAGCGGTCGGGCCGTGAAGGCCTCCTTGGAGGACGGTCGCCGGTCCGCAGATCGTGATGGACGCAAGCTTGATCAACGGAAGATCGGGGACGTTGAGTGTCTCGGATCTTCCGTTGATCAAGGTGTGAGACCGGGGCGACGACCACCACCCTCGTGCAGGTCAGAAGTAAGTCCGTGAAGGCCTCCTTGAGGGACTCAGAGTCCCTCAAGGAGGCCTTCACAGCCTGGACACGCCACCATGAGTCTCAGTGGCATCACCAGTCACACCGGCCGCGCGTGAAGGACCCCTTCCCTCGGCTCAGCCGAGGGAACTCGACATTCACATCTTCCCAGTCCGGGAAGGCCTCCTTCGCTACTTTGAGAGTCAGGGTCGCGGCAAAGTCGGCATTTGCAGGTCGGGCACCTCTACGTCGGGGCGCAGGCCGACGTCACGCCGGTTGCGAAGTTTGATCAACAGAGGAGCAGGGACCTGCCAGGAACCCGGCGCACCCCGAGTGTGGAGGGTTTGGGACGTTCACCGTCCCAAATCCTCCACACTCGAACCCCGCAAGCGCCAGCGATGTCACATCCGGACTACCAAGAGCGGCACTGACGAGCAGCTCTGTGACTCTGCCGGGACCCTGACTTTGAGCGTAGGGAAGGAGGCCTTCACGGACTCCCAGCGGCGAGAGAGCTGGAGCCGGGACCAAGGTCCCGAGTGCCCCGGTCGGCGAAGTTTCGGACCACCGCCAGTGCTAGCGTCGATGCGTGCCCGCACCGTCTGTCACCCTGCGCCGTCTCGGCATCGCCGGCGTCTGCCTGGTGAGCCTGGCGCTGTGCTGCGGGCTCGCCTGGTGGCAGTGGGAGCGGTTCTCCTCGGCGAGCGGGACCTTCCAGAACCTGGGCTACGTCCTGCAGTGGCCGCTGTTCGGGCTGTTCCCCGCCTTCATGTTCTGGCGGATCCGTAAGCTCCGCCGCCAGGCCGCGGAGGCCGACACCCCGGAGCGGACGGCCGAGACCGCCGTCCCCGAAGTGCCAGCTCCCCGGCAGAGGCGCGCCCCGGCGCCCCGCCCGGCCGCTCCCGAAGATGACGAGCTCGCCGCTTACAACCGGTACTTGCGCGAACTCAATGCCCGCGACGAGTAGTTCCCCAGAGAGGTTCGAGACCCTATGACCACCCGAACTGACGACGCCGCCCCGGCCCGCTCGGTCTCGCTGGGCGGGCCGCTGATCCGATTCCGCGTCGCCGCGTACGCCACCGGTGTCGCCCTGCTCGGGCTGGTCGTCGAGATGCTGCTGCAGTACGTCTTCCGCGTGGAACTTCCCCAGTTCGTCAAGATGATCCCCATGGTCCACGGCGGGCTCTACCTGATCTACCTGCTGCTCGCGGTCGACCTCGCGATCAAGGCCCGCTGGTCGATGAAGGGCACCCTTCTCGTGCTGATCGCCGGCTGCATCCCGTTCTTCTCGTTCGTGATGGAGCGCAAGGTCACGCACAAGGTCGACGCGGGTCAGAAGCTCTAAGCCCGGCGCCGGAAGGTCAGCGCCACCAGGAACGACACCGCCGTCACCACGGCCGCGGCGGTGAAAGCGGCGGTCATCCCGCCGACCGTGGTCTCCGCCGGGCTACCGGACGGCGTCCGTGTCACCGCGCCGAACACGGTGATCAGGATCGCGAGCCCCAGCGTGGCCCCGACCTGCTGCAACGTCTGCAAAGCGCCACCGGCGGCACCCGCGTCCTCGGTCGGCACCGTCGCCATGATGATCACGCTGAGCGGGGAGAACGCCAGTCCCGCGCCGACGCCCATCAGCAGCATCGGCCCGAACAGATGCGAGAAGTAGCCGCTGTCCGTGGTGAGCGTGGTCAGCCAGACGACCCCGGAGGTCATCAACGCGGTCCCGGTCAGCGCGAGCGGTTTCGGCCCGAACCGGGGGAGCAGCCTCGGGATCAGCCTGCTGAGCAGGAACATGCAGACCGCCATCGGCAGGAACGCGAAGCCCGTCTCCAGTGCGGCGAAGCCCGCGATGTCCTGCAGGAACTGGGTCAGGAAGAAGAACATCGACATCATCGCCATCGGCCCGAGGAAGAAGTTGACGTAGGCCGCGGCGCGGTCGCGTTCGGCGAACAGGCGCAACGGGATCAGCGGTTCTCCCACCCTGGTCTCGATGGTGACGAACGCGGCCAGCAGACCCAGCCCGGCGGCGAGCGCGCCGAGGGTGATCGTGTCGCCCCACCCGTGTGACGCGGCGTGGGTGAAGGCGAACACGAGCGAGCCGACACCGAGGGTGCCGGTGAGCGCGCCGGGCAGGTCCAGCCGGGCGCGTCGTCGCGGAGGATCGGCGACATACCGCGAGGTGAGCAGGACGATCGCGAGCCCGAACGGGACGTTGATGTACAGCGCCGCGCGCCACGAGATCCACTCGGTCAACAGCCCGCCGAGCAGCAGGCCGATCGCAAAACCGCTGCTGGACATCGCCGAGAACAACGCCAGCGCGCGCACCCGTGCCTTGGCTTCGGTGAACGTGCTGGTGATCAGCGCCAGTGTGCTCGGACCGGCGAGTGCCGCGCCGACACCCTGTGCGATCCGGGCGGCGATCAGCATTTCCGCCGAGCCGGCGAGGCCGCCGAGCAGGGAGGCGGCGGTGAAGACGCCCGCGCCGACGACGAACATCCGCCGGCGGCCGAACAGATCGCCCGCCCGGCCGCCGAGCAGCAGCAAGCCGCCGAAGACGAGGCTGTACGCGGTCATCACCCAGGACAGGCCGGTGTCGGTGAAGCCGAGGTCGGACTGGATGCGGGGGAGCGCGACGTTCATCACCGTCGCGTCGAGGATGAGCATGAGCTGGCAGGTCAGCACGATCGGGAGGACCAGCCGGTGCGGAGGCGGTGGGGCCTGTGCCGTCTCCGGCCTAGGCTCGGTACGCAGGGTTCGCTCGGTCAAGGAATACTCCAAAGACGTAACGAGATGAAGCGGAGAGACTCTCCACTTGAGGTCGTGAGCGATGATATGGAGACTGTCTCCGCTTACGCAAGTGGATTCGGAGAATGTCTCCGTTTTTGTCGCCCGAGGAGGTGCAGATGGTCACGGCCGATCCGGCCCGGCCCATGCGCGCGGACGCGCGGCGCAACTACGAGCGCATCGTGGCCGTGGCGAAGAAGGCGTTCACCGACGACGGCGTGGACGTGCCCGCCGACGACATCGCCAAACGCGCCGGGGTCGGCGCGGGCACGTTGTACCGGCACTTCCCGACCCGCGACAAACTGATCGAGGCGGTCTACCGCGACGAGATCGACGGGATGGCCCAGCAGGCGTTCGACCTGCTCGACCGGCTACCGCCCGGCGAAGCGCTCGAGGAGTGGCTGGCCACGCACGTCGCCTACGTGGTCGAGAAGCACGGTCTCGCGATGACTTTGAAGGCGTCCGTCGATGCCGGGTCCGAGGTCTTCGCCTGGTGCCAGTCGCGGCTGCGGTCGGCGTCCGACGCGATCGTGAAGGCGGCTCAGGACGAGGGTGTCCTCCGGGAGGACGTCACCGGGGTCGACATCCTGCGGCTGGGCCACGGGGTGGGTTCGGCCGCGAGCAAGGCGTCGCCGGAGGACGCGAAACGGCTGCTCGTGATCGTGCTGGACGGCCTCCGGACGCCATGAAAGGTCCTTTCCTTGCAAAATTTGCAAGGAAAGGACCTTTCATGGCGCGCGCGACGCCGGGTCAGGAGCCGATCCCGGTGAGGGACCGCACCTCCATCTCGGCGTGCTTGACCGGATCGGCCTTCGAGCGCCCGACGAAGGTGCCGACGAAGCCGCACAGGAACGAGAACGGGATCGACACCAGGCCCGGGTTCTTCAGCGGGAACCAGTGGAAGTCGATCCCCTTGATGATCGAGTCCGCGGCTCCGGACACCACCGGCGAGAAGAACACGAGCACCAGGCTCGCGATCAACCCGCCATAGATGCCCCACAGGGTGCCGGTGGTGTTGAACCGCTTCCAGAACAGCGAGTACAGCAGCGTCGAGAGGTTCGCCGACGCCGCGACCGCGAACGCCAGCGCCACCAGGAACGCGATGTTCTGCCCGTTCGCCAGGATGCCGCCCACGATCGCGAACGCCCCGACGGCGACCGCGGTCAGCCGGGCGACCCGGACCTCCGCGACCGGTTCCGCCTTGCCGCGTTTGAAGATGTTGGCGTAGACGTCGTGGGCGAAGGAGGCCGACGCGGTGATCGTCAGCCCGGCGACGACGGCGAGGATGGTCGCGAAGGCCACCGCCGAGACGACGCCGAGCAATACGGTGCCGCCGATGTTCAGCGCCAGCAGCGGCGCCGCCGAGTTCTCCCCGCCCGGCGCGTTCTTGATCGCCTCCGGGCCGACCAGCGCGGCCGCGCCGAAACCGATGACCAGTGTGCAGAGATAGAAGATCGTCATGCACGCGGTCGCCCACACCACCGAGCGCCGAGCCTCGCGCGAATTCGGCACCGTGTAGAAGCGCATCAGCACGTGCGGTAGCGCGGCGGCGCCGAGGACCAGCGCCAGTGCCAGCGAGACGAAGTCGAGTTTCGTGATCTCGCTCTTGCCGTAGGAGCCGCCTGGTTGCAGCAGCTCGTCACCGAGCGGGCTCCGGTCGGCGGCGGCCGACAGCAGGTTCGAGAAGCTGAAGCCGAACTTGCCGAACAGGAACACGGTGATCAGCGCGCCGGTCAGCAACAGGATGGTCGCCTTGATGATCTGCACCCACGTGGTGCCCTTCATCCCGCCGACCAGCACGTACAGCACCATGATGATGCCGACGACGGCGATCACCAGCGCCTGTCCGATGCCGCCGTGGATGTCGAGCAGCAGCGCCACCAGCCCGCCGGCCCCCGCCATCTGCGCGAGCATGTAGAAGAAGGAGATCACCAGTGTCGACGTCGCGGCCGCGGCGCGGACCGGGCGCTGCTTCATCCGGAAGCTCAGCACGTCGCCCATGGTGAAGCGGCCGGTGTTGCGGAGCAGTTCCGCGATCAGGAGGAGATCGACCAGCCAGGCGACGAGGAACCCGATCGAGTACAGGAAGCCGTCGTAGCCGTGGATCGCGATCGCCCCGGCGATGCCGAGGAACGACGCCGCCGAGAGGAAGTCGCCCGAAAGCGCGATGCCGTTCTGCCGCCCGGTGAAGGCGCTGCCCGCCGCGTAGTAGTCCGAAGTGGAGGAGTTGCGCGTGCTGGCGCGGTACACCACGAACAGGGTGATCGCGACGAACAGTGCGAAGACCACGACGTTCAGGATCGGGTCGTTGTCGGGGATGCTCATCGCTCACCCGCCTCGACCGAGGCCCGCAGCCGCTCGACCTTGGGGTCGAGCCGCTTGTTGGCGAACCGCAGGTAGGCGATCGTGATCAGCACCGTGCTGGCGAACTGGCCGAGCCCGAGCAGGATACCGACGTTGACCTCGCCGAACACCTTCCGGCTCATGAACTCGTGCGCGTAGGCGGCCAGCAGCACGTACGTCATGTACCACGTGAAGAACAGCAGGCTCATCGGGAACACGAACCGCCGGAAGGACTTGCGCAGCGCGACGAACTCCTTGCCGTGCTGGATCCGGTCGAAGTCCGGACCGGTGTCGCGGGGCGGCGGGGGCACGGGCGTTCGGCTGCGGACGAACAGCGCGGGCATCTGCCCGGTGTCCTCGAGGGCGTTGCTCGCCGCGAAGGGACGCGCGACGTCGGTCATGGGTTCCTCCGGGGCTTGCTGGCATCCGGGCGCGGTACGGAGCGCACATACTAACTACGCCTTCGAGTGCTCTGAAAAGGCGACCCCGCTTGCGTGAACGCACGTGCGGGTATTCGTTTTCCGGTCGCAATTAGGTTCCGGGAATTCGTTTCGGCCGGAATGACAGGGCTTTATCACTCGTAATAGTGAGCAAGTTTGTCACGCGCGGTCGTCGCCCGAACGGAGCACTGCGGCAAATGGTTGAGGGTGACCACGCTGCGTCCCCCGTTTTGGTGACAGATCGTAGTTTTGCTTCCTGGTCGCGCCCGGCTTCGATACTCTGCCCGCCAGCGCGAGACGGGGAAGATCCCCTGGCTCACCCGGTATCCCGAAAGAAATCACCTGCGTCGGGGATACCGAGCCGACCGGAACGGCAAGGCCACAACATCGGGCACAGATTTGGGCTTGACCCACCCATTGGGGGCACGGAAAGTAGTTCGACCGGGCGACACGGCTACCGAGCGTAGGCTGTTCGGGTGACCCCGGCACACCGTGCGTCGGTGCAAGCTGTAACCGGAATTCCCTCGTTTGTGACGCGGAGGCGGTTTTCGGGCCTTGTACATCGTTCGGGAATACACTTTTCGCAGGTCAGCGCCCGTGTGCTGAACGGAATTGACGGTACCCGGATTGGTGTACGATTCTTTGGCCCGGCTGACCCGCAGTGATCGATTGGCAAAGAAAAGTTGATCTCGACGACCATGCACTTCGCAGGTTGCGACCTGCACGTGCAGGTGCAAGACCTTCCGGAGCGGACCGGTGGCCCTGGGGGCACCCGGATCGCCGGACCGGGTCTCTCGTGTCGCGGTCGATCACGTGGTCAGGCCGGGGCCGAGTTCTCCGCAGGTAGGTTCCTCGCGGGAACGGACGCCTCAGACCGTGCCAGGACGCCGGACAGGGAGTCACCTACGTGACCGTTGCAGGAGAAGGCCAAGTGCCTGTCGGGGAGCTGCTGGGACGCACTCCCCGGCCATCGCGGTGGGCCACCGGCTGGCGCGCGCTCGTGCGCTGGCGGGACTGGAGCCTGCCGGTGAAGCTGTCGGCCGTGACACTGGTGCCGATCCTCATCGCACTCGCGCTGGGCATCGCCACCATCGCGAGCCAGGTCGGCCGTTCCGACGGCTATCAGCGGCTCGACCGCCTCGTCGCGCTGAGCGGGCAGATCCGCACGCTCGCCGACGGGCTCGGGCGCGAACGCACCCAGTCCGCCGCCGGACTGACCGCCGGCACCGTCGGCGGCACCCTCGAACTCGCCTCCGCCCGCGGCGACGTCGACACGGCCATTCCGTTGTATCGCGCCGCCGCGGTCAGGGCCGTGGAGGCCGAGCCGTCGCTCGCACAGGCGAAGGACGCCGCGACCGCCCAGCTGGACAAGCTGGCCGACATCCGGCAGCGGGCCTCCGCCGGACAGCTCGACCCGGTCCAGGCCATCGGCGAGTACACCGACGTCACCACCGCGCTGCTCGCCGTCGACACCGCGCTGGCCGCGGGCGCCAGTGAAGACGCCCTCGGCGGCACCCCCGCCGCGTTGCACGACCTCGCCGTGATGAAGGAACAGCTGTCGCTGAGCCAGGCGCTGGTCTCCTTCGGCATCGCCCGCTCCGGCCTCGCGCCGAGCGAGCTCAACCAGGTACGCACCGCCGAACTCCGGCTGGCCGACCGGTTCACCGACTTCCGCGCCGCCGCTTCGGAACAGCAGCGCCAGGAGTTCGCCGCCGCCGTCAGCGACGACGCGATGGAGACGCGCGACAGGCTCGCGAAGACCGCCCTCGGTGACCAGGGCACCCCCAGCGACCAAGCGTTCCGCACGCTGTCCGCGCAGGGCTGGACCGACGCCTCGACCACGATGATCACCAAGGTCGGCGAGGTCGCGAACAAGTTCGGCGCGCAGGCGAGTTCGGTGTCGGCCGAACTGGTCGACGACGCCAGCAGCGGCGCGGGCCTGCTCGCGGTCCTGCTGTTCGGCGCGATGGTGCTCGCCGTCGCCGTCGTCTTCCTCATCACCCGCCAGCTGCTGCGCTCGCTGAAGGTGCTGCGCGCCAGCGCGCTCGACGTCGCCGAGAAACAGCTGCCCGACGCGGTCCGCAACATCCAGGAGGGCCGCTCGCAGGGCACCGACGTCCAGCCCGTCCCCGTCGGCAGCGACGACGAGATCGGCGAGGTCGCCAGGGCCTTCGACAAGGTGCACCACCAGGCGCTGCGCCTGGCCACCGAGCAGGCCTCGATGCGGACCGGCTACAGCAACGTGTTCGTCAACCTCTCCCGCCGCAGCCAGAGCCTCGTGCAGCGGCAGCTGCAGCTGATCGAACGCCTGGAGCGCGACGAGGAGGACGCCGACCAGCTCGCCACGCTGTTCCAGCTGGACCACCTCGCCACCCGGATGCGCCGCAACAACGAGAACCTGATGGTCCTCTCCGGCGCCGAGCCGGGCAGGCGGTCCGGTCAGCCGGTTTCCGCCAGCGACGTGGTGCGGGCGGCGGTGTCCGAGATCGAGCAGTACCAACGGGTCACCGTGCAGAACCCGCCGCCGGTCCGGCTGGTCGGGTACGCGGCCAACGATCTGATGCGCCTGATCGCCGAACTGCTGGACAACGCCACCGCCTTCTCCGCCCCGGAGACCCAGGTGACCGTCGCGACCCGGCTCCTCGAAGACGGCTCGTTCGGCATCGACATCCTCGACAAGGGCATCGGGATGAACGAGGCCGAGGTCGCCGAGGCCAACGCCCGGCTCACCGAAGCCCCCAACGTCGACCTCACCACTTCGCGCCGGATGGGCCTGTTCGTGGTGGGACGGCTGGCCAGCAGGCACCGCATCGGTGTCTCGCTGCACGGCGGCAAGGACATCGTCGGCGTGCGCGCCACCGTCTCGGTCCCGGCGGATCTGGTGATGGTCCCGGCGGGGGATCCCGGTCCCGCCACCGGCCCGATCACCCAGCGCCTCGCGCCGTTGCCGCCGCAGCAGCCGGGCGGCCTGCCCCGCCGCCAGCGTCCCGCCAACGGCTCGCGGCCGGGCACGCCGAACGTGCCGTCGCAGGGTGGCGACCGGTGGCCGTCGGCGCACGATCTGGCCGGGCACACCAAATCCGGGCTGAACGGGCACACCCACACCCAGGAACCGCGGCCGCCGTCGGACGTGGAGATCTCGGGAACGGCGTTGTTCAGCCCGATCCCCAAGGACCAGACGACACCTCCGCCCGCTCAACCGCCGTCGGCGCCGCAGCCCCGCCTGCCGGAGCCCGAGCCCGCCGCCGAACCCGAGCCGGTCGCGAAGGAAGCGGAAAAGCCCGCCGAGCCGAAGAAGGCCGCGCCCGCCGCGTCGGAAGGCGAACTGCCCAGCGGCAAGGAACTGTTCGAGGCCAAGAACAACACCACGCTGAGCGAGTGGTGGAGCCAGGCGGCCCCGCCCGCCGCTCCGGTGGTCCCGCCGCCCACCGCCTCGGAGACGACGCCGATCTTCGACGAGATGCTCTCGGCGTGGTTCCGTTCGCCCGCCCCCGCGCCGGAGAAGCCCGCGGCCAAACCTGCGGACAAGAAGGAGAAGCAGGGGCAGAAGGAGCCCGCCGAGAAGAAGGCCACCGAAGCCGGTTCCGCCGACGAGCAGGAAACCCGCAATTGGGACTTCGCCAGCGACAAGGCGTTCCGCACGGTCCAGGAGGTCTCCCAGACCGCCCCGTCGACGTTCACCCAGGCCGGGTTGCCGCGACGCCGCAAGGGCGAGCAGCTGCTGCCGGGCAGCGCGCTGTCGTCGATCCCGGCCGCCGAACCCACCGCCAAGTCGGAGCTGCCGGTCCGCGACCCCGCGAACGTGCGCGGCAGGCTGAGCAGCTTCCAGCAGGGCGTCAAACGAGGCCGCAAGGAGACCGCGGGCAAGACCGCGCCCGCCACCACGCGGCTTCCCGCCCCCGAGACGGCCGCGACCCCGGAACCCGCCAAGGCTCCCGAGGCACCCGAGACCGCCAAGGCGCCGGAGACGGCCGCTCGGCCGGCCACGCCGCCCGCCACGCTGCCCACCCGGCGTCCGGAGAAGAACGCGCAGGCAGCGCCGCCGGAAGCGGAGCCCGCCACCGCCGTCGAACGGACCGACGCGTGGAACTTCGGCTCCGACGAGGGCTGGAAAGCCGCCCAAGCGGTGTCCCAGTCAGTGCCCTCGAAGACGACTTCGGCAGGATTACCCAGGCGCCGTCGCGGGGAGCAACTGCTCCCGGGCAGCGCGGGACCCCCCGCCGGGGCGGTCACCCCCCGACCACAGCGAGACGCGCACGACGTGCGCGGTCGCCTGAGCAGTTTCCAGCAGGGCATCCAGCGCGGACGGCACCGCACGGCCCAGGCGACCGAAGCCAACCACGAAACCCTGGAGGGTGAATGACCTCGCCGAACCCGGCCCAGCCCCAGCAGAACCAGTTCGGGTGGCTGGTGAATGACTTCGCCGAGCGGGTGCCCGGAGTGGCGCACGCCGTGGTCGTGTCGGCGGACGGCCTCCTGCTCACCGCCTCCAGCAGGCTCCCGCTCGACCGGGCGGACCAGCTGGCCGCGGTGGCGTCCGGGCTGGTGAGCCTGACCCAGGGCGCCGCACGGTGTTTCGAGGCCGGCGCGGTCAACGAGACCGTCGTCGAGATGGAACTCGGCATCATGGTGCTGATGTCCATCAGCGACGGCTCCTGTCTGGCCATCCTCGCCGCCCCGAACTGCGACATCGGACAGGTCGCCTACGAGATGACGATGCTCGTCGACCGGGTCGGCCAGATCCTCACTCCGGAACTCCGCGCGCAATTGCAGGGCGCCGGTGGGTCGCTGATCGGCGAACCGGTGGGATGATGTCTCGATGAGCACCGGGTCCGGATCCTTCGGTGAACAGCCGGGGACGGGTGAACAACAGCCTCCGCGCGCGGGGGCTGCCAATGCTGCCGGTTCACCGGACGACGGCACGTTCGCCGACGTCCTGAACGGTTTCACCCTGGATTCGGGCCGTGGTCGTCGGAAGCGCAAGAAGAGCAAGCAATCCGAGGATTTCCCGGTGGGCGGGGCACACGCCGCCGGGGAATCGGCAGTCCCGCAGCCGACCGATCAAGGAGACCGCGTGACCTCACTTGCTTCTCCACCCGACAGCGGCGCAGGCGCCGTCGGGCCGAGACCAGGTGGTCTTTTCGACCCGGGCCCGCCCAGTGGCGAGTTCATCATGCCCGCCGTCTTCGAGCAGGGGCCGTCGCCGCTCGAAGAGACGGCGATCGTCCGTCCCTATGCCCTCACCGGCGGCCGGACCAAGGCGAACTACGCTCTTGAGCTGGAGACGCTCATCTCCACCAAGGACCACGTCGCCGCGGGTAGCCTCCCCGCGGGGGCCACGGAGCAGATCGAGTGTATTTCGATCATCGAGGAGTGCCGGACCCCGCGTTCGGTCGCCGAGATCGCGGCGACCCTGCGCGTACCGCTGGGTGTGGCACGCGTGCTGATCAGCGACGCGGCGGACGCGGGACTGGTCAGCGTGCACAAGACGATTTCGGGCAATGACGGCGCCGAGGCACATCTGGTGTTGATGGAAAGGGTTTTGAGTGGACTCCGTCGGCTTTAAGGCACCGCGGGAAACCGCGCCCCCGACCATGACATCCGCGAAGATCGTCGTGGCGGGTGGCTTCGGTGCGGGTAAGACGACCTTCGTCGGTTCGGTGTCGGAGATCGTCCCGCTCACCACCGAGGCGATGATGACGGACGCCAGTCGGGGGATCGACAACCTCGACCAGACGCCCAACAAGTCGACCACCACGGTCGCGATGGACTTCGGCCGGGTGTCGCTGGACGCGGACCTGATCCTCTACCTGTTCGGCACCCCCGGGCAGCAGCGGTTCTGGTTCATGTGGGACGACCTCGTCCGCGGCGCGATCGGCGCCGTGGTGCTGGCCGACACGCGACGGCTGGCCGACTCGTTCGCCCCGATCGACTTCTTCGAAGACCGGGGCCTGCCCTACATCGTCGGGGTCAACACCTTCGACGGCATCCTCGAACACGACATCAACGACGTGCGTGAAGCGCTGTCGATCGACCCCAACATCCCGATCGTCCGCTGTGACGCCCGGGAACGGGAGTCGACGAAGCAGACGTTGATCACGCTGGTCGAATACGCCATGCGGCAGTGGATCGCCTTGCGGGCGAGCAACGCGAGGTGAACCTGACGGCGGCAGCGTAGGGGCTGCCGCCGGAGGGTTCACCGCGTTTCGTAGGTCAGCAGTACCGCGCGCCCGTCCATCGTCCGGGTGCCGGTCAACCGCAGGTCCGTCCGGACGCCGCCGCCGAACACCTGCTTGCCGCCGCCGAGCACCACCGGGTGCACGATGACGTGGAACTCGTCGATCAGGCCGAGGTCGGCGAGCGCCGTGGCCAGTTCGGCCCCGCCCATCAGCAGCAGATCCTTGCCGGGTTTGCCTTTGAGTTCGGTGACGTTTCCGGCGAGGTCGCCACCGATGACCTCGGTGCCCCAGTCCGCGGTTTCGAGCGTCCGCGAAAAGACGATCTTGGGCGTCTCCCGCCAGATCGGTGCGTACGCGAGGTCGTGCGGGTGATCCGAGATCTCCTCCGCCCGCGGCCAGTACGACGACATCATGTCCCAGACCCGCCGTCCGTAGAGGAGGGTGTCGGCGCGGTCGTTGAGTTCCTGGGAGTGGGCGGACAGCTCCGGGCCCATCTCGGCCCAGTCGAACTCGCCGTTCGGGCCTTCGACGCGGCCGTCGAGCGAGGTGTGGACGGCGTAGACGAGCTTGCGCATGGCTTGATCCCTTCGGTGTGGCGCCCGCCTTTCGGGCGCCGGACACCAAGGGGTCGGAGCGGGCGCGAGGTTCTCGACATGGCCTCTCCGCATTTAGAGGACTAAATGCGGAGACAGGCGGGTCCTAGGGAGAGGTAAGCCAAAGACGGACTTTCCTGGCTTGAGGCTGCGGGTGAGGGGTGGGCTGGGTTGGTCGTGGGGGGGGGGTTGGGTTTTTCCCCCCCCCCCCCCCCCCCCCCCCCCCCCCCCCCCCCCCCCCCCCCCGGCCGACATTCGCCAGCCCGGCCGGAGCCAGGCCGTGAAGGCTCCCGCCTGTTTTGAAGTCAGCAAGGAAGCCCTTCACAGGGCAGCGCCGCATTTAGAGGACTAAACGCGAAGAGGCTCAGTACTCGTCGTGCCGTTTCCACCAGTGCCCGGGGCCGTCGGTCCCGCGGCCGGACTCCTCCCAGGCCTCTTGCCGCCCGAACGGCGTCAGGTCCAGGTAGCGCAGCGTCCCCACCAGCTGGTCGGCGCCGCGGCCGGAGGTGAAGTACGTCCGGAACACCTCGTCGCCCTCGCGAAGGAAGACGCTGACGCCGAATCCGCCGTCGATGCCGCAGTCCGGGTTGAAGTCGCCGGAGGTCGAGACCCACGGGACGGTCCAGCCCATCCGCTCCTTGTACCGCTCGATTTCGGGCAGCGTCGCCGGCGCGACCACGTACAGGGTGGTGTCGCGGGCGTGCAGGTGCGCGAGGTGGCCGATGTTGTCCAGGACCATCGAGCAACCGGGGCAGCCCGCCTTCTGGCCTGGGTTGAGCATGAAGTGGTAGACGATCAGCTGGCGTCGTCCCTCGAACAGGTCCAGGAGGGTGACCCGGCCCTGCGGCCCGTCGAACTCGTACTTGCTGTCGAAGCGGACCATCGGCAGCCTTCGCCGTTCGGCGGCGATCGCGTCCGCGGCGCGGCTGAGTTCTTTCTCCTTGGCCAGCAACGCGTCTCGCGCGACCTGCCATTCGTCGGCCGAGACGACCTCCGGCAGTGTGACGGTCTCAGTCATTTCGTTCGCCTTTCTGTAGCTCCGCGAGATGTTCTTCCATCCGGTCGAAACTTCCGTCCCAGAAGCGCCGGTACCGCTCGACCCAGTCGGCGACGTCGCCGAGCGGGGCGGCCTCCAGCCGGCAGGGCCGCCACTGCGCCGTCTTGGTCCGGCTGATCAAGCCCGCGCGTTCGAGGACCTTGAGGTGCTTGGAAACGGCCTGGAGGCTGACCGGAAAGGGCTCGGCCAGCTCGTTGACGCTGGCCTCGCCGGTGGCGAGCCGGGCGAGGATGGCGCGCCGCGTGGGGTCCGCCAGTGCGGCGAACGTGGCGCTGAGCTGATCAGTGGTCATCGCTGCTCAATCAATCGGTTGTTTAACCCTTTGGTTGAATATACTGGTGCGTGTCGATCTGTCAAGGGCGAGTGAGAGCGCCATCACGCGAGTGGATGGGTTTAAAACAGTAGGAAGTCCAAGTATTTTGGAGCTATGACCAGCGACCTGCACCGGCCCGTGAATCCCGTTCGCTTCGTGACGGCGTCGAGCCTCTTCGATGGGCACGACGCGTCCATCAACATCATGCGGCGCATCTTGCAGTCGCAGGGCGCGGAGGTCGTTCACCTCGGGCACAACCGGTCGGTCGACGAGGTCGCCACCGCGGCCATCGCCGAGGACGTCCAGGGCGTGGCCATCAGCGCCTATCAGGGCGGGCACGTCGAATACTTCAGTTACCTGGTCGAGCTGCTGAACGAACGCGGCGCCGGGCATATCAAGGTGTTCGGTGGCGGGGGTGGCGTCATCGTCCGTGAGGAGATCGACCTGCTGCACTCGCGCGGCGTCGCGCGGATCTTCTCGCCGGAGGACGGCTACGAGATGGGCCTCCCGGGCATGATCAACCTGATGATCAAGGCCTGCGACACGGATCTCTCCGCGCAGTCGCCGGGCTCGCTGGACAAACTGCTTTCGGGTGACATCCCGGCGTTGTCCCGGGTCATCACCCAGCTTCAGCGCGAGTCACTGTCGCCGGAGTGGCTCGGCAAGATCACCGAAGCCGCCAAGGCACGGCAGGTGCCGGTCCTGGGTATCACCGGTACGGGTGGTTCCGGCAAGTCGTCGCTCACCGACGAGCTGATCCGCCGGTTCCGGCTGGATCAGGAGGACAAGCTCCGCATCGCCGTGCTGGCCGTCGACCCGTCGCGCCGCAAGGGCGGGGGAGCGCTGCTCGGCGACCGGATCCGGATGAACTGCCTCGACGGCAGCCCCGTCTACTTCCGCTCGCTGGCCACCCGGACCACCAGCGGTGAGATCCCGACCGGGCTTTCGGAGTCGATCCTCGCCTGCAAGGCCGCGGGCTTCGACCTGGTGATCGTCGAGACACCGGGTATCGGCCAGGGTGACGCCGGCATCGTCGACTACGTGGATCAGTCGCTGTACGTCATGACGCCGGAGTTCGGCGCGGCCTCGCAGCTGGAGAAGATCGACATGCTCGACTTCGCCGACGCGGTGGCGATCAACAAGTTCGAGCGCCGCGGCGCCGAGGACGCCCGCCGTGACGTCGCGCGTCAGCTCGTCCGCAACCGTGAGGCGTTCAGCTCCTCGCCCGAGGACATGCCGGTCTACGGCACCAGTGCCGCGAAGTTCAACGACGACGGTGTCACCGCGCTCTACCAGCACTTGCGCGACACGCTCGCCGAACGCGGCCTGACCGTCTCGCCCGGCGTGCTGCCGAAGGTCGAGGGCAAGGTCTCCACCGACGCCAGCACGATCATCCCGCCCAACCGGTCGCGCTATCTCGCGGAGATCGCCGAAACGCTCCGCGGTTACCACGCCAAGACCGAGCAGCAGGTCGCCGCGCTGCGCCAGTACGAGCACCTCGCCGCCGCCAAGGAGGCGCTGGCCGCTGTCGACGCGGGCACCGACGCGCTCGACGGGCTGCTCGCCGCGGCCGGGTCCGATGTGGACGGCGAGTCGACGAATCTGCTGTCGCGCTTCCGTGAACTCGCCGAGTCCTACCGCGCCGACGAGCTGGTCGTGAAGATCCGCGACAAGGAACTGCACACCCAGCTCTGGCGCGACACGCTGTCCGGCAACCGGATCCCGCGCGTGGCACTCCCGCGCTACACCGAATCCGGTGAGCTGCTGTCGTTCCTGCGCCGCGAACACCTGCCCGGATACTTCCCCTACACCGCGGGCGTCTTCCCGTTCAAACGCGAGGGCGAGGACCCGGCGCGGATGTTCGCCGGCGAGGGCGATCCCTTCCGTACCAACAAACGGTTCAAGCTGCTGTCGGCCGATTCCGAGGCGAAGCGCCTTTCGACCGCGTTCGACTCGGTGACGCTGTACGGGCACGACCCGCACACCCGTCCCGACATCTACGGCAAGGTCGGCACCTCCGGCGTGTCCATCGCGACGCTCGAAGACATGAAGGTGCTCTACGACGGCTTCGACCTGACCTCGCCGAGCACCTCGGTGTCGATGACCATCAACGGCCCGGCGCCGACGATCCTCGCCTTCTTCCTCAACACCGCGATCGACCAGCGCGTCGAGGCGTTCAAGGCTGAACACGGCCGCGCGCCGTCCGAAGCCGAGATCGCCGAACTGGGTGAATGGGCGCTGCGCAACGTCCGCGGCACCGTGCAGGCGGACATCCTCAAGGAGGACCAGGGGCAGAACACCTGCATCTTCTCCACCGAGTTCAGCCTGCGCATGATGGCCGACATCCAGGAATGGTTCATCGAGCACGGCGTCCGCAACTTCTACTCGGTGTCGATCTCCGGCTATCACATCGCCGAGGCCGGGGCGAACCCGATCTCGCAGCTGGCGTTCACCCTGTCGAACGGTTTCACCTACGTCGAAAGCTACCTCGCGCGCGGGATGGACATCGACGACTTCGCGCCGAACCTGTCGTTCTTCTTCTCCAACGGCATGGACGCCGAGTACTCGGTGCTGGGCCGCGTCGCGCGGCGGATCTGGGCGGTCGCGATGCGCGAGCGCTACGGCGCCAACGAGCGTTCGCAGAAGCTCAAGTACCACGTGCAGACCTCCGGCCGGTCGCTGCACGCGCAGGAGATGAGCTTCAACGACATCCGCACCACGCTGCAGGCGCTGTGCGCGCTGTACGACAACGCGAACTCCTTGCACACCAACGCCTTCGACGAGGCGATCACCACGCCGTCGGAGAGCTCGGTCCGCCGCGCGATGGCCATCCAGATGATCATCAACAAGGAATGGGGCCTGTCGAAGAACGAGAACCCGTTGCAGGGCTCGTTCATCATCGACGAGCTGACCGATCTGGTCGAAGAGGCCGTCCTGCTGGAGTTCGACCGGATCTCCGAACGCGGCGGCGTGCTCGGCGCGATGGAGACCGGCTACCAGCGCGGCAAGATCCAGGACGAGTCGATCCTCTACGAGCGCCAGAAGCACGACGGCACGCTGCCGATCATCGGCGTCAACACCTTCCGCAACCCGAACGCCGGTGAGGACGACGTCGAGGTCGAACTCGCGCGGGCGACCGAGGACGAGAAGCGGTCGCAGCTGGAGCGGCTCGAGGACTTCCAGCGACGCCACCACGACGAGGCGCAGGTCGCGCTCAAGACCCTGCGCGAGGCGGCGACCCGGGGCGGAAACCTGTTCGGTGTGCTGATGGACGCGGCACGGGTCTGCTCGCTCGGCCAGATCACCGAGGCGTTCTTCGAGGTGGGCGGACAGTACCGCCGCAACGTCTAGGGCCCCGGGAATATCGCGGCGCGTGTCCGGGTAGTTGCTGGACATGGAGATCGGAATCGCCACCTTCATCACCGATGAAGGCATCAGGCCGGACGTCCTCGCCGCCGCGGCGGAGGAGCGCGGGTTCAGCTCGCTGCAGATCGCGGAGCATTCGCACATCCCGGTGAGCCGGGAAACGCCGTACCCGGGTGGCGGCGAGCTGCCGAGGGTCTACTACCGGACCTTGGACCCGTTCGTCGCGCTGACGGCGGCGGCCGGGGCCACGTCGGACCTGAAACTGGGCACGGGCGTCGCGCTGCTGCAGCAGCGCGACGTCATCCACACCGCGAAAGAGGTCGCTTCGCTGGACCTGGTTTCGCGCGGCCGGTTCCTGTTCGGCGTCGGCGTCGGGTGGAACCGGGAGGAAATGCGCAATCACGGCACGGATCCGAAGACGCGCGGCGCGCTCGTCGACGAGCAGCTGGCCGCGCTGAAGGAGATCTGGACCAAGGACGAGGCCGAGTTCCACGGCAAGCTCGTCGACTTCGACCCCATCTTCGCGTGGCCCAAGCCGGTGCAGAAGCCGCATCCGCCGATCTACATCGGTGGCGCGGGGGAGAAGGCGATGCAGCGGATCGCGAAATTCGGTGACGGCTGGCTGCCGCACGCCCACACGCCGCCGGAGGAGCTTCGCAAGGCCCGTCAGTGGCTGGCCGACCAGGGCCGGAGCGACGTCAAGTTCTCCGCTTTCGGTGCTTCGCCGGAGGAGGACGCGTTGCGCGCGCTGGCGAGCGGAGGCGTCGACGAGGCGACGCTCTTCCTGCCGACCGAGCCCGAAGCGGAGACACTGGAACGACTCGACCAGTACGCGAAGGTCGCCGAGAGCTTTCGAAAGGGGCAGCAGGCGTGACTGAGGTTCAAATCGGCTTGGCCGCGGCACTCGAGCAGTTCTCCCCGCGCGAGTCGATCCGGCTGGCGGCGCTGGCCGAACAGCACGGATTCTCCGGCCAGATGGCCGCCGACCACTTCCAGCCCTGGGTCCCGCAGCAGGGTGAGGCCTCGTTCGTGTGGAGTGTGCTCGCCTCGCTGGCGGAGAACACCACCGGCGACCTCGGCCCCGGCGTGACCTGCCCGTCGTTCCGGCTGCACCCGTCGATGGTCGCCCAGGCCGCGGCGACGCTGGAGGCCACCTACCCCGGCCGGACCTGGCTCGGCATCGGCTCCGGTGAAGCGCTCAACGAGCACATCATCGGCGGCTACTGGCCGGAGGCGCCCGAGCGGGTACGACGGATGTTCGAGGCGCTCGAGGTCATCCGGAAGCTGTTCACCGGCAAGGACGTCAAGCACAGTGGCGAGTTCTTCAAGCTCCACACCACCCGGTTGTGGACCCTGCCGGACGAGCCGCCGCCGATCTACATCGCGTCGGCGGGCCCGTATACCTCGCGCAAAACCGGTGAACTCGCCGACGGATTGATCACGCCGGGCGCGTCGATCGAGAAGCTCGCCGGGATCCTCGACAACTTCGGCACCGGCGCGCGCAAGGCGGGCAAGGACCCGGATTCGATGCCGAAACTGCTGCAGGTGCACCTGTCGTGGGCCGAGGACGACGAAACGGCCTGGGCCAACGCGATGGACCAGTGGCCCAACGGCGGCATGAAGTTCCCGAAGGCCGACATCCGCTCGCCGTTCGACTTCGCGCAGATGGCGAAACTGGTGCGGCGCGAGGACTTCGAGGGCCGCATGGTCGTCTCGTCCGATCCGGACGTGCACCGCGCGGCGCTGCAGAAGTACGTCGACGCCGGGTTCAACCGGATCTACATCCACAACGTGGGCCGGAACCAGGACGAGTTCATCGAGACGTTCGGGCGGGACGTGCTTCCGAAGCTGACCGCCTGATCCGCTTCACACGCGCCATGAAAGGTCCTTTCCTTGCAAATTTCGCAAGGAAAGGACCTTTCATGGCACGAGAGCGAGGTCCGTCAGTCGTTCTTGTCCAGCAGCAGGTGCACCGAAAGTTCCAGCCGGTTCGCCACGTCCGCCGCCGAAGCGCGCCGCGTCACCCAGGCGACCAGGTTCGCCATCCAGACGTCGGCGATGACGTGGAAGATGTCGCGATCGGCCTCGGTCGGCTCCTCGATGCCCATGGCCTTGGCGAACATGTTCTCCATCAGCCGCCCGACCTGCTCGACCTCGGCGGCCGCGGTGGTGTCGGCGAACATGAACGCGCGGACCATGGCCTCGGTCAGGTGCGGGTCGCGCTGCATCAGCCGGGTGTTGCGGCCGAGGACGAACATCAGCCGCTCGCTCGGGGTGTCACCGGGGATGGCGGCGCGTTCGAGTTTTTCCTGCGCGCGTTCGAATTCCCGGGCCAGCCCGGAGACGAGCAGGTGGATCTTCGAGGGGAAGTAGCGGTACAGCGTGCCGAGCGCGACGTCCGCCTTCTCGGCGACCGCCCGCATCTGGACCGCGTCGTACCCGCCTTTCGCGGCGAGGGTCAGGGTCGCGTCGATGATGCGGCGACGCCGGTCGCGTTGTGCCGCGGAGCCGAGCTCTTCGCCACCCAGCGCGGAGAGACCGTTGCCGCTTCGCGCCTTCGCGCTCGTGGGTGCCTTGGCCTTCCCTGGCATCGCCACGTCCCCCTTCATCGAACGGAACTTGTTCCACTTTCCCCGCGTAGCGTACCTAAGCGGACGAACGGTTCAAGTCGCGACCCACTGGGCAAGAAACTGTAACACGTTCTACACTCGCGGGTAGGTCACCGCGAGGAGGTCCCACCCGTGTCGATCGCGCTCACCGAGGAACAGGCGGCGCTGGCCGCGTCGATCAGGGCGTGGGCGGCCTCCGCCCGGCCGGTCGACGCCGTCCGAAGCGGACGGATCGCCGAGCCGCCGCCGGGACTGGCGGAACTCGGCCTCTTCGGCGTCGCGATCCCCGAAGACGTCGGCGGAGCGGGCGGCACGCTCGCCGATCTGGCCGCCGGGCTCGCCGAAGCGGCCGAAGCGCTCGTGCCCGGTCCGGTGCTCGGAACGGCGTTGGGCGGCGCGGTGCTCGCGACGGTTCCCGAGGCCGCCAAGGAGATCCTGCCCGGACTCGCGGACGGCACCGAACAGCTGGCGGTGGTGCTCGGTCCGGGTTTTCTCGTATCCGACTCGGTCGTCGACGGTGAGTCGGGACCGGCGCTCGACGTTCACCCGTCGGCGTGGCTCTTGGTTCTCGCCGGTGACCTCTCCGTGCTCATTCCACCTGGGACGTCCGGTGTGGACATCGAGCAGTGCGAACCTTTCGACCTGTCCCGTCCGGCCGGCCGTGTCCGGTGCGCGGGGGTGCGTCCCGAAGCGATTTTCGAATCGCTGCCCGTGGACGACTACGCCGCCACCCTCGGCGCCGCCGAAGCCGCCGGGATCGCCCGATGGTGTCTCCGGACCGCCGTCGAGTACGCGAAGGTGCGAGAACAGTTCGGCCGTCCCATCGGGTCGTTCCAGGCGATCAAGCATCTTTGCGCGGAAATGCTCTGCCGCGCCGAAGCCGCCGACGCGCTCGCGTGGGACGCGGCGAGCGCGGTCGAAGACCCGGCGCAGCATCCTCTCGCGGCCGCGACGGCGGCGGCTTACGCCCTCGACGCTGCCGTGGCCAACGCGAAGGACTGCATCCAGGTCCTCGGCGGCATCGGATTCACCTGGGAGCATGACGCGCACTTTTACCTGCGTCGCGCCGTGGCCCTGCGTCAGTGGCTCGGCGGATCCGCTCGCTGGCGCCGCCGCGCCGCCGAACTCGCGCTGGGCGGCGACCGCCGGACGCTGGGCGTGGACGTCGGGGAAGACGCCGCACTCCGTGACCTGGTCGGCGAAATCGCCGCCTTGCCGGAACCCGGCCGCCGCGTCGCGCTGGCCGACAGTGGACTCTTGGCCCCGCATTGGCCATCGCCCTACGGACGGGGCGCCACGGCCGCCGAGCAGCTGCGGATCGACGCCGCCCTCGCCGACGCGGGCGTCCGCCGTCCGGATCTGGTCATCGGCGCCTGGGCCGTGCCGACGTTGCTGGAACACGGTTCGCCGGAACAACGGGAACGCTTCGCGGCACCCACCTTGCGTGGCGAGATCACCTGGTGCCAGTTGTTCAGCGAGCCCGAGGCAGGCTCCGACCTCGCGTCGCTCCGCACGACGGCCAGGCGCGTCGACGGCGGCTGGCGGCTGAACGGCCAGAAGGTGTGGACATCGCTCGCACACGAGGCCGATTGGGCGATCTGCCTGGCGCGTACCGACCCGGAAGCGCCGAAACACCGGGGGATCACGTACTTCCTCGTCGACATGACCGCCGACGGCATCGCTACCCGTCCGCTGCGCGAGATCACCGGCGACGCCGTCTTCAACGAGGTGTTCCTCGAAGACGTGTTCGTCCCGGACGACCAGGTGGTCGGCGAGGTCGACGGTGGCTGGCGGCTCGCGCGGACGACGCTGGCGAACGAACGGGTCGCCCTCGGGAGCGGATCCGCGGTGGGGGAGGGGGTCGAGAACCTGCTCGCCACCCTCGACGGCGACGCCGATCTCGACCGGCTCGGCGGCCTGATCGCCGAAGGCAGCGCGTGTTCGGTCCTCGACCTCCGGGCAACGCTACGGCGGCTCGACGGCCAGGACCCGGGTGCCGAGTCGAGTGTGCGAAAACTGCTGGGCGTCCGGCATCGGCAGGCGGTGGCGGACTTCGCACTGGAGAACCTGGGCGAGGACGCACTCGTCGCCGGGGACCCCGCCCAGCACGAATTCCTGCTGGCCCGGTGCCTCAGCATCGCGGGCGGCACTACGCAGGTGCTGCTGTCGCTGACGGCCGAGCGGCTGCTGGGGCTTCCGCGGTCCTGAAAGTCCCGGTCACAGCCCCGCGGCCTGCCATGAAAGGTCCTTTCCTCGCAAAATTTGCCAGGAAAGGACCTTTCATAACACCTCCGCCCGCCGCCTGTCGGTCCCGTGCTCTAACGTGCGGGTCGTGGAGTTCGGCACAGGAACCCAGGCCACCTTCGTCCCCTCGGATGCCCCGCGGGACGGCGTGCTGGCGCTCTGGGGAGACGGCGTAGCGGGTGACACCGCGATCGAACTCGTGCTGCCGGTGGGGAAGGTGTTCCGGCGCACGAAGGTCGACGCGGCACTCGTCCCGTTGTCGCGGGCGATTCCCCGGCTGCTGACCGCGGACGGCGAACTGAGCCCGGCCATCGCCGCGTGGGCGGCCGTCGCCGAAGCCGGGGTGAACCTCATCGCCCGGGGAAGGCTGCTGCCCGCGGCCTCGCCCGGCGGGGTGGATTCGTGGCGGGTCGGCCCGCTCGACGTCGCCGACGAGGAGATGCTGCGCGGGCTCGCCGCCGCGCTGCCGCCCGAGGCGCACGCGTTGCCGTTGTCCGGGCTGAAACGGATCCGGCTGCACTCGCCCGAGTCGTTGATCCGCGCGTTCTGGGACGCGACGGCGGACGTGCTGGTGCGTACGCCGGCGGCGAGTGTCGCGGCGGGCGGCCCGGCGTTCGCGGCGCCCGAGCCGACGCTGGTGGGGCCGGACGGTGCCGCCTGGCTCGCGGAACTGAGCGCCCGGCAGGCGCAGGGCGCGCATCTCGTCCTGCGCATGGAGGTGCAGGAAGCCGAGAGCCCCGAAGAGGAACCCACGTTCGCCGCCGTCCTCGCCGTACGGAGCGCCGCCGATCCGAGCCTGATCGTCGAGGCGGCGACGCTGTGGGACGCGCCCGAGGCGGTACTGGAGCGGATGGGCGAGCAGGTCGAGACGCAGTTGCTGCTCGGACTGCGTCGCGGCGCCAGGGCGTGGGCGCCGCTGGGCCGCATGCTGCGGTCGGCCGCGCCGACCGAACTGGCGCTCGAATACGACGAGGTCGTCGACCTGCTGACCCACGGTGATGTGGCGCTGGGCGGCGCCGGCATCGAGGTGCAGTGGCCGAAGGATCTGTTCGCGGGCGAGCTCAAGGCCAAGGCCAGTGCGACGCAGGCGCCCGGCAGTGTCACCGGGCCCGAGTTCACGCTCAAGAGCTTGTTGCAGTTCCGCTGGCGCCTGAGCCTGGGGGACGAGGAACTCACCGACGCCGAGGTCACCGCGCTCGCCGAGGCGAAACGGCCGCTGGTGCGGTTGCGGGGCAAGTGGGTCAAGGTCGACGCGCGCTTGCTCGCGAAGGTGCGGGCGCATCGCGCGAAGAAGCTGTCCGGAGCCGAGGCGCTGGCCGCGGCGCTCACCGGCGAACTGGAACTGGACGGCGAGAAGGTCGAGTTCACCGCGCCATCGGCGCTGACGGGACTGCTCCAGCGGATCCGTGACTCGGCCGCGGAACCGATCGAGCAGCCCGCGGAACTGCGGGCCACCCTGCGGCCGTACCAGAAGGCAGGCCTGTCGTGGCTGGCGACGATGACCGGGCTCGGCCTGGGCGCCTGTCTCGCCGACGACATGGGGCTGGGCAAGACGATCCAGCTCATCTCCCTGCATCTGCATCGCCGCCCGCTCGGGGAGGGCCCCACCCTCGTCCTGTGCCCGACGTCGCTGCTGGGCAACTGGGAACGCGAATTCGCCCGGTTCGCCCCGGACATCCCGGTACGCCGGTTCCACGGCGGTGGACGGCATCTTGACGAGGTCGCGCCGGACGAGGTCGTGCTCGCCACGTACGGCGTCCTCCGCCGGGATCGCGAGACACTGTCCGAAGTGGACTGGGGAATGATCGCCGCTGACGAGGCGCAGCACGTCAAGAACCCGCTTTCGGTCACGGCCAAGGAACTCCGGAAGATCCCGGCCGCGGCGAAGGTCGCGCTGACCGGGACACCGATGGAGAACCGGCTGACCGAACTCTGGTCCATTGTGGACTGGACGACGCCTGGTCTGCTCGGCTCGCTCGACGGGTTCCGCCGCAAGGTGGCCCGGCCGATCGAACGTGACCGCGACACCGCGGCGACCGAACGGCTCGCCGCGACCGTGCGGCCGTTCCTGTTGCGCCGCAAGAAGACCGACCCGGACATCGCCCCCGAACTGCCCCGCAAGACCGAGACCGACCGGTTCGTCCCGCTCACCGCCGAGCAGACGACGCTGTACGAGGCGGTGGTACGGGAGAACCTCGCGATGATCCGCGAGCTGGACGGGGTGGCCCGGCGCGGTCAGGTGCTCAAACTGCTCACCGAGCTCAAGCAGATCTGCAACCATCCGGCGCAGTACCTCAAGGAACCCGGGGTGCTGCACGGCCGCTCCGGGAAGCTCGCCGCCTTCGAGGAGCTGCTCGACGTCATCCTCGACGAGGGCGACAGCGTGCTCGTGTTCAGCCAGTACGTCCAGCTGTGCCGCCTGCTGGAAAAACGTCTCGCCGAACGCGGGCTACCGACGATGCTGCTGTCCGGGTCGAGCACGCCCAAGGTCCGCGAAGAGATGGTCGCCCGGTTCCAGGCGGGTGAGGTGCCGGTGTTCCTGTTGTCGCTCAAGGCGGGCGGTGTCGGGCTCAACCTGACCAAGGCCACGCACGTGATCCACTACGACCGCTGGTGGAACCCGGCGGTCGAGGACCAGGCGACCGACCGCGCGTACCGGATCGGGCAGGACAGGCCGGTCCAGGTGCACCGGCTGATCGCCGAAGGCACCCTCGAAGAGCGCATCGCCACGGTCCTGGAGACCAAACGCGGGCTGGCCGACGCGGTCATCGGCGCGGGCGAGAACTGGATCACCGAACTGTCCGACGACGAACTCGCCGACCTCGTCCGGCTCGGGGAGACCTGATGCCCAGCACGACCGGCCGGAAGCGGCGCACCTTCGGCAACACATGGTGGGGCGAGGCCTGGGTCGAGGCGTTGGAGGAGCGCGCCAAACTCGACCCGAACCGGCTGCCGCGCGGACGCACGTACGCGCGCAAAGGGACGGTCAGCAAACTGGTCGTCGGCACGGGTGAGGTGACGGCGTCGGTACAGGGCAGCCGCGCCTCGCCGTACCGGGTGACCATCCACATGCGGGCGTTCACCGAGGAACAGTGGGAGAACCTGCTCGGCATGGTCGGTGCCCGGCTCGGGCACGTCGCCGCCCTCCTCGACGGCGAATTGCCCGGCGAGCTGGCCGAAGACGCGCGGGCCACCGGCGCGGACCTCCTGCCGGGGCCGGGCGATCTGCGTCCGAAGTGTTCCTGTCCCGACAGCGCGAACCCGTGCAAGCACGTCGCGGCGGTGTACTACCTGGTCGCGGACGAGGTCGACGCCGATCCGTTCGTGCTGTTCCTGCTGCGCGGCCGTCCGCGTGAGGCCGTGCTCGCGGAACTGCGTGCCCGCCGGGCGCCCGCGAGCGCGCCGGGCAAGCGGGTGCGCGCCGCCGCCGCACCCGGTGTCGACCCGAAACGCGCCTACACCCGGCGGATCGCCGCACTACCGCCGCGGCTGGCCGTCCCCGGCACGGTCGGGCCGCCCGCGGTCCTCGACGTCGACCCGCCGCATCGCACGGGCTGGAGCAGCGACACGTTCGCGGAACTCGCGGCCGACGCCGCCGCGAGGGCCTGGGAACTGCTGGTCATGGGGCCCGAAAGCGGAGCGGAGCTGTCGTTCGAGGAGGACTTGGCCCGCCGGGCAGCCAGGAGCCCGGACGTGATCGCCGAACTCGCCGAGGCCGCGCGGGTCCCGGTGCGGGATCTGGCCGCCTGGACACAGGCCTGGCGTGAGGCGGGCCGGGGCGGGATTGCGGTGGTCCGGGAGGTCTGGCGGCCGGGGCAGGCGCCGCTCTCCCAGGCGAGGGCGGATCTCGCCGAATCGGGGCTGCCGGGGGAGCCGAAGACCTGGCGGAACCGGATCACCCAAGGCGACCTGCAACTGCGCTACGGCCGCGACGAGCGTTGGTACCGCTTCGTCCGCGACGGCGAGGGCTGGCGGGTCGACGGCCCGTCGTCCACCCGGCCGATGGACCTCATCTACCCGCCCTGACGTCGCGCCTCGTGAGTGGTAATGACGGTTCTATTTGAGGGGTAAGTCAAACGTGTCGTGGCGTGCGGCCGGTCGTGAAGTACATGAAGGTCCCCTTCCTTGCGCCTAGCGCCAGGGTCCCGGCAAAGTCGCATAACTGCTGGTCGGCTCCGCCGCTAGAGCGGAACAGGGCGAACGTGTCGTGGTGGACACGGCGGTAGCGGGCCCACGCAAGGGGCCTCACCCGGGTCCGGATTGTCCATAAGGGACATTTTTCGAGACAGAAATTCCCGATTTGGGCATCTTGCACGGTTTCGCGTGGCTGGATGGATGGCGCGTGTGATCAGACGGAGGACACGTGTGACTGGATGGATGACACGCGGAAGCGGCAGGTTTCGTCGGGTGTTCTCCGTTCACTCACGCGTGCCCTCCGTCGGATCACGCGTGTCGCCCGATGGCAGGCACCTAAGACACCAGTGGCCCTCACCCGAACCGCCACTCACGCCATTCCTCCGAAACCGCACCCGCAGCCCCGCGGCGTCCAGAATCAGGCCCGCCCTACCTCGGCTCGATCAAGCTCTACCTCGACTATGCCGGGACCCTGGCGCTAGGCGCAAGGAAGGGGACCTTCATGTAATTCGGTAAGGCGTGACTCGCGTGCCTGGCCGCCGCACCCGGTGGTGCGGAATCTGAGCACGCGAGTGCGGTGTCGCGGCACCCAGCCTGCCGTCTCGCCCGAAACACGACACGTTTGCCTTACCCTTCAAATACCCGCCCTGACCACTCACGAGGCGCTGGACCGGCGTCGCCAGGTGCGGTAACTCCATTCCAGGAACCGCTCCACCCCGCGGACCACGTGCGCGCTGCGGATCGAGGGGAAGACGTCGAAGGCGTGCTGTGCCCCGGAGATCTCCGCGTAGGCGACTTCGCGGTGGGACTTCTCGCGTAGCCGCCGCACGAATTCGCGGGCCTCGCCCACCGGCACGAGTGAGTCGTGGACGCCGTGGATGACGAAGAACGGCGGTGCGTCTTCGGTGATCCGGTCCAGCGGCGAGGCCGCGATGTAGTCGTCGAGGAAGTTCACCGGATCCCTGTCCGCCTCGAAGACGTGCCGCGCGATCAGCGTCTTCAACCGCGTCTGGCTGGAACGCCGACCGCTGGTCGCGGCGAAGTCGTACACGCCGTAGTGCGGGGCGCACGCTTGGATGCTCGTGTCGGCCTCGGTGAAACCGGGCTGCAGTACCGGGTCGTTCGCGGTCAGCGCCATCAGCGCCGCGAGATGCCCGCCGGCCGAGCCCCCGGTCACGGCGACGAACGACGGGTCGCCGCCGTAGGACTCGGCGTTGTCCCGGATCCAGGCCAGCGCCCGTTTGGCCGCGACGATATGCGCGGGCCAGCGGGCGGCCGGCGACAGCGGGTAGTTGATCGCGACGCAGATCCAGCCGCGTTTGGCCATGTGCAGCATCAGCGGCAGGCCTTGCTGGTCCTTGTTGCCGATCACCCACGCGCCGCCGTGGACCTGCAGCAGGATCGGCGCGCCGGTGACCGGTTCGCGCGGGGCGTAGACGTCGAGCAGGAACCGTTTCCCGCCCGGGGCGTAGGCGATGTTCCGTTGACGGCGCACCTGCGGGTCGCGCATGCGGAACGGCATGGCCAACTGACCCCATGGCGTCGCGAGGTCCTTCGGATCCGGCGGGTGCTCCAGCTCGTCGAGATACGCCGTGCCGATGCCTTCGGTGAGCGCGGTCTCGATCTCGTCGCGGGCCCGCTGGGACTGGGCGATCAGCGCGCCGAGCCCGGCCGCCGACGCCGCCGCGAGCGCGAGGCCCGTCTTGCTGGAGCCGCTCCGGTGGCGGGCGACGTGGGCCGCCGCGTCGGCCGCGGTGAGCGCGAGCAGATGCGGGGCGAGCTCCCCGGTGAGCCAGCCCGCGAAGAACGCCGGGACCGCTGTCCTGGCGGCGCGTGGCGGCTTGAGCGCGTTCGCGGTGAGCGCGAGCTGGAGTGCCTGGCGGAGGACGAAACTCGACTGCATGAGCACCGATGCTACCGCCGGGTGACGCGGTAGAACCGGTTGCAGAGTTCGCCTAGGGTGATTCTTATGCAGAGATTGAGTGGTCTGGACGCGAGTTTCCTCTACCTGGAGACACCGACCCAGCTCCTGCATGTCTGCGGACTGCTCGTCCTGGACGGTTCGACCATGCCCGGCGGCTACGATTTCGAGCGCTTCAAGGAGAAACTGGCCGAACGGGTGGCGCTGATCCCGGCATTCCGGCGCAAGCTGCACAATCCACTCTGGAACCTGACCCATCCCGTCTGGGTGGAGGACGAGGATTTCGATCTCGAAGCCCACGTTCACCGGATCGGCGTACCCGCGCCGGGGGACCGGCGGGAACTGGCGGAACTCTGCGCCCACATCGCGGGACAACGGCTGGATCGCGCACAGCCGCTGTGGCAGTTGCACGTCATCGAAGGCCTGGCAGGCGGCGAGATCGCCGTCCTGCTCAAGATGCATCACGCCAGTGTGGACGGCGTCGGTGGCGCGAGCCTGATCACCGCTCTGGCCGGTCTCGAACCGGACGCCCCGCCGCCGGAGGTCGCGCGGGACGAACGCCGCAACGCGGGCGTACCGGGCAGGCGGGCGTTGCTCGGCGCGGGGCTGACGTCGTTCGTGAAGGGGCCCGTGGAGCTGGCGAAACTGCTGCCGGACCTGCTCGGGCTCGCGCCGAAGTGGATCGGGAAGGCGTTGCAGGGCAAGGGAATGCCGGTGCCGTTCACGGCGCCGCGCACCTCGCTGAACGGGACGATCACCGCCCACCGCAGCGTCGCCTACGCCTCACTCGACCTCGACGAGGTCAAGCAGGTGAAGAACGCCTTCGGGGTGACCGTGAACGACGTCGCCCTCGCCGTCGTTTCCGGTGCCCTGCGGCAGTTCCTGCGGGAACGGGGTGAACTGCCGGAAGACCCGCTGGTGGCGACCGTGCCGGTGTCGGTGCACGGACGGACCGAACGCGACCACGGCAGCAACAAGGTGTCGGCGTTCTTCGCGTCGCTGCCCACCCATCTGGAGGATCCCGCCGCGCGGGTGTTCATGCTCGCGGAATCGAACCGGCTGTCGAAGGATCACCACTACGACATCGACGCCGACATGCTCGGAGACTGGGCGCAGTTCTCGGCGGCGTCCATGTTCGGGCTCGCGGTGCGTGCGTATTCGGCGCTGCGCCTCGCCGAACGGCATCCGGTGGTGCACAACCTGGTGGTGTCCAATGTGCCCGGTCCGCCGATGCCGCTGTACCTGCTGGGTTGCCGGATCACCGGGCTCTACCCGCTCGGTCCGGTGTTCCACGGCGCCGGGCTCAACGTGACCGTGCTGTCCAACGCGGGCCGGGTCGACGTCGGCCTGCTCGGCGCCCGTGAGCTCACCGGCGACCTGTGGCCGCTCGCCGGCCATTTCCACGACGCGCTCGGGGAACTGGTCAAAGCCGCGCGTGCGCAGACGTGACCGCCGCCAGCAGCGCGGGAACGAACTCGCCCGCCCGCAGGACGCAGGCCGCGTGCCCGGCCAGGATCTCGTAGGTCGCCGCACCGGGGATCCGGGCGGCCAGTGACCGCTGGTGTGACGGCGCGATGAACCGGTCCCGCGCGGTCACCACCACCGAAACCGGCAGCCGGAGCCGGTGCAGCCAGGCCGTCGAATCGAACCGCCCGATGGCGTCCACGGCGACCGCGATCGCCCACGGGCTGGTCGCGCGGAACTCGGCCAACGCCCACTGGTGGTCCCGGAGCCGCCGCCCGGAAGCCTTCGCCGGCCGGTCCGCGAATCGTGCTTCCTCGCGTAATCGCCGCATCGTGTGCCCGAACACGTCGAGCGCGACCCGCTGACGAAGCCCGCGCCGGAAGTTGCTCGCCGTCGAACAGAGCACCAGTGCGGCGACCCGCTCGGGATAGCTGTGCGCCACGAGCTGCGCGACCATGCCGCCCATCGAATACCCGGCGAGGGTGAACCGCGCGACGCCGAGCGCGTCGGCCACGGCGATCACGTCGTCTCGGCAGTCTTCGAGAGTGAACTCCTGCGATCGGATGCCCTGTCCGTGCCAGCGCTGGTCGAACACCACGACGCGATAGCGCTCGGCGAGCCGGGCGAGCACCGGATACCAGGTCAGCAAACCCGTGCAGGCCACCGAATGCAGCAGGATCAGCGCGGGCGCGTCGCGTGGCCCGGCGTCGACCACCACGGTCTGCCCCCGGTCGGGCAGCGACACCGGTTCCGGCCGCGGCACGTCCGCGGTCCGGGGCACGGTGACCAGCCTGCGGGTGGCGTGCCAGCCCGCACCGCTCAGCCGGGTCTTGGCCATCCGCTGCCGCCCTTTCTCGAGGGGGTTGCCGTCCGGCCGCCTTCCGGATAAGACTAGAACAGGTTTCAGTATTGTGCCCGTTCGGCCCGGTGAGGAGCCAGTGTGGACTTCCAGTTCGACGAGACGCAGACCGAGGTCACCGCGCTGACCGCGCGCGTGCTCGGCAAGGACCGCGCACCCGCCGAGACCTGGCGCGCGCTCGCCGACGCCGGTCTGCTCGCACTGGCGCTGCCCCCCGAACTCGGCGGTGACGGCCTCGGCGTCGCCGAAGTCGCCTTGGTGCTGACCGAACTCGGCCGCGTCGCCTCCACGGTGCCCGCGCTGGCGTCGCTGGCTTTCGGTGTCCTGCCGGTCGGGGCGCTGGGCGGCTCGGATCAGCGCGCGGCCCTGCTGCCGCCGGTCGCCGCCGGCGATTCCGTGCTCACGGCCGCGCTGCACGAACCTTCCACGCCGTTCACCACCCGGCCGGCGACCGTGGCGGAGTCGGCCGGGGACTGGCGGCTGAGCGGGATCAAGGTCGGCGTGCCGTTCGCGGCGGAGGCCACCCGGATCCTGACGCCCGCCTCGCTGCCCGGCGGCACCGGCGTCTTCCTGGTCGACCCGCACGCGGACGGCGTGACGCTGACGCCGACCAGAACTTCTTCGGGCACCCCGGATTACACGATGAGGCTGGATTCCGTGACCGTCACGGACGCCGATCTCCTCAACGGGCACGGCCCCGGCGAGTCGATCGCGACGCTGCACCGCTTCGCCCTCGCGGGCACGGTGGCCTTCGGCGACGGGCTGCTCGCCGGGGCGCTCGCGCTGACCACCAAGCACGTCGGCGAACGCGAGCAGTTCGGCCGCCCGCTGGCGGCGTTCCAGGCGGTGGCGCAGCAGATCGCGGACGTCTACGTGGCTTCGAGAACCGTTCAGCTCGCCGCGCGATCGGCGGTCTGGCGGCTCGCGGCGGGACTCGACGCCGAAGCGGAACTCGACATCGCGGCGTACTGGCTGGCGGAGGAGGCGCCCGAGGCGCTGGCCGCCTGCCACCACCTGCACGGCGGGATCGGCGTGGACGAAACCTATCCGCTGCACCGGTTCTCGTCGGCGGTCAAGGATCTCGGACGGACACTCGGCGGCGCCTCGCATCGGCTGGCCGAGCTGGGCGAACTGGTGGCGGGGTGACACGATGCTGATCGAATTGACCACGACGCAACAGCAGTTGCGCGCCGAGCTGCGGAAGTACTTCGCCGGTCTGGTGAGTGCCGACGAACGGCGTGCGATGCTGCGCGAGCGGCACGGCCCGGTGTACCGCGAGATCGTGCGGCGGATGGGACGCGACGGCCGGCTCGGCGTCGGCTGGCCGGAACAGTACGGTGGCCGGGGTTTCGGCGAGATCGAGCAGCACATCTTCGTCGACGAGGCCGCGCGCGCCGACGTCCAGCTGCCGTCGGTGACGTTGCAGACCGTCGGCCCCACGCTGCAGGCGTTCGGCACCGAGGAGCAGAAGTCCTTGTTCCTGCCCAAGATCCTGGCAGGCGAGGTGCATTTCGCGATCGGGTACACCGAACCGGACGCGGGAACGGACCTCGCGTCACTGAGGACGACGGCCGTGCGAGAGGGCGACGAGTACGTCGTGAACGGCCAGAAGATCTTCACCACCGGCGGGCACGACGCCGACTACATCTGGCTCGCCGTGCGGACGGCGCCGGACGCGCCGAAGCACAAGGGAATCTCGATCCTCATCGCGAGCACTCGCGATCCCGGGTATTCGTGGACGCCGATCATCACCTGTGACGGCGCGCACCACGTGAACGCCACCTACTACTCGGACGTCCGGGTGCCCGCGAACATGCTGGTGGGCAAGGAGAACGGGGGCTGGCGGCTGATCACCACCCAGCTGAACCACGAACGCGTCATGCTCGGCCCGGCCGGGCGCATCGGCGGCCTGCATGACCGAGTCCGCGACTGGGCGGCGTCCAGGAAGGCGCCGGACGGCACGCCGTTGCTGCGGTTGCCCGACGTCCGCCGCGTGCTCGCGGAAACCCTGGCGACCGCGCGGGTCAACGAGCTGCTGAACTGGCAGGTCGCGGCGTCGTCGGCGAGCGGACCGGTGGCGGTCGCCGACGCTTCGGCCACCAAGATCGTCGGTTCCGAACGCATCCAGCGGCTGGCGAGGAGACTGGAGGAGATCGTGGCCCGACACGGCGATCAGGCCGACGCCGAAACCGCGGAACTGGCGCTGTGGCTGGACGTGGTGGCCAAACGCAATCTGGTGCTGACCTTCGGCGGCGGGGTCAACGAGATCCAGCGCGAGCTGATCGCCACCGCCGGGCTCGGACTGCCGAGGGTGCCGCGATGAGCGTCCAGGAAGCGGCCGAACGGATCGCCGCGCAAGGGGAATCCGCGCCGAGGGCCGCCCGCGACGCGGTCAACCAGGCGATGGTGAACAACTGGGTCGAGGCCATCGGCGACCGCAATCCCGTCTACACCGACGAGGAGTTCGCGGCCACGAGTGTCCACAAGGGACTGGTCGCACCGCCCGCGATGGCGCAGGTGTGGACGATGGGTGGGCTCCACGGCGCGAGGGCGTCGGACGATCCGCTCGGCGCGATGATGGAGGTGCTCGACGAAGCCGGGTTCACCTCGGTCGTCGCTACCAACTCCGAGCAGACTTACCACCGCTACCTGCGGCACGGCGAACTCGTTTCGGCGACCTCGAAGCTGGAAAGCGTCGTCGGGCCGAAACGCACCGCCCTGGGCGAAGGCTGGTTCGTGACGACGAAGACCACCTGGTACGTCGGCGACGAGGCCGTCGCGGACATGATGTTCCGGGTACTGAAGTTCCGCCCGCCGGGCGCCGAGCCCCCCAAGGCGGCCGCGCCGGTGCTGCGGCCGGTGATCAGCAAGGACACCGAATTCTTCTGGGCAGGGCTGCGTGAAGGGGAACTGCGGATCCAGCGGTGGGGTGAGACCCTGCGGCATCCACCCGGCCCGATGCCGCCGGACGGCGACCTCGACGCCAAACCGGACTACGTCGTCGCGCGCGGCCGGGGGACCGTGTACAGCTACGTCGTGCACCACCATCCGCCGGTGCCCGGCAAGGATCTGCCGTTCGTGGTCGCGCTCGTCGAACTCGAGGAGGGGGTCCGGGTGATGGGTGAACTGCTCGACGCCGACCCCGAAACCGTCCACATCGGACTGCCGGTGGAATCGGCCTTCGTCAAGGTCGACGAGGAACTGACCTTGCCCGCTTGGAGGGTCGCGCGATGAAGGACTGTCCGGTCGGCACCGAGCTGCCGCCACTGACGATCGAGGCCACCCCGACCTTCGTGGTGAGCACCGCGCTCGCGACCCGGGATTTCCAGGACGTCCACCACGACCGGGACGCCGCCGTCCAGCGCGGTTCGAAGGACATCTTCCTCAACATCCTCACCGACACCGGTCTGGTACAGCGGTTCGTGACCGACTGGGCGGGGCCGGAGGCGTTCGTGCGGTCGATCAAGATCCGGCTCGGCGTGCCTTGCTACGCCTACGACACCTTGACCTTCACCGGCCGGGTGACCGACCGGGACGGCGACGACGTGGTGATCTCCGTGTCCGGTGTGGACAGTCTCGGTGAGCACGTGGCCGGGACCGTGGAACTCACGCTGGGAGGCGAGTGATGACCCTGTCCGGACGGGCCGCGATCACCGGCATCGGTGCGACGGAGTTCTCCAAGGAATCCGGACGCAGCGAACTGCGCCTGGCGGCCGAAGCGGTTTCGGCCGCGCTCGACGACGCCGGCCTCGCACCGTCCGAAGTGGACGGCCTGGTCTCGTTCACCATGGACGGCAACAGCGAGATCGCCGTGGCACGGGAACTCGGCATCCCCGGACTGAAATTCTTCAGCCGGATCCATTACGGCGGCGGAGCGGCGGCCGCGACCGTGCAACAGGCCGCGATGGCCGTGGCCACCGGCGTCGCGGACGTCGTCGTGGCGTACCGGGCCTTCAACGAACGGTCCGGGATGCGGTTCGGTCAAGTGTCGTCGGCCGCGGCGGGGCAGGTGAACTCCTCCGGCGTCGACAACGCGTTCCACTACCCGATGGGGATCGCGACACCCGCCGCGACGGTCGCCATGCTCGCCCGGCGCTACATGCACGAGTACGGCGCGACCAGCGAGGATTTCGGCCGGGTGGCCGTCGTCGACCGTGCCCGCGCCGCGACGAACCCGAAAGCCTGGTTCTACGGCAAACCGATCACCCTCGAAGACCATCAGGCGTCCCGCTGGGTCGCGGAGCCGCTGCATCTGCTCGACTGCTGTCAGGAGAGCGACGGCGGCGTCGCCCTGGTGGTCACCAGCACCGAGCGGGCGCGCGACCTGCCGCACCGGCCCGCCGTGATCGCGGCGGCCGCGCAGGGGAGTGGTCCGGACCAGTACGTGATGACCAGCTACTACCGCGACGACCTGCCGGCGCTGCCCGAGATGGGGGTCGTCGGGCGGCAGCTGTGGGCACAGTCCGGGCTGGGGCCCGGCGACATGGATCTCGCCGTGCTGTACGACCACTTCACCCCTTATGTCCTGATGCAGCTGGAGGAACTCGGCTTCTGCGGCAAGGGGGAGGCCAAGGACTTCATCGGCGGCGGCACCCTGGAACTCGACGGGAAGCTGCCGCTCAACCCGCATGGCGGGCAACTCGGGGAGGCCTACATCCACGGGATGAACGGGATCGCCGAAGGGGTCCGGCAGCTGCGGGGCAGTGCCGTCAATCAGGTCGAGGGCGCCGAGCGCGTCCTCGTGACCGCCGGAACCGGCGTACCGACGAGCGGACTGGTGCTGATCGCGGGGTGAGATCACCTCATTGCCCGATGGTGTACTAGAGCAGCACCTGCCACGGTGAAGGGAACACCGGCCGGGAGGTGCCATGTCCGGAATCGTCGCTTGGACCCTGACCGCGGTGTTCGCCGCGCTGGTGCTGCCGTGCGTGCTGAGACTCGTCCGATTGGACTACGGTCGGCTGGGCGCGGCGGTCCGCAACGGGGATCTGGCCGAACTGCTGCTCGTCGTCGCCATGGTCGCGATGCTGTCCCCGGTGGGCGGCCCGATCCCGGCGGCCGGCTGGCAGGCGGTGCTGGCGCTGACCGCCGGATGGTTCACGGTCTCGTGGTGGAAGGGGCGGCGGTCGGGGCACGTCACCTGCGGGCACCACGCCGTCTCCGCCGCGGCCATGCTGATCATGGTGACGTTCATGCCCCACAGCGAGGTCTCCCACGGCCCGTGGCTGCTGATGTCCGGCCCCGACGCCACGCCGGCGCTCTGGTTGTCCCTGGTTTTCGGCGGCGTGGCGGCGTATTTCGCGGTGGACGCGGTGCGGGCCGGGATGCTGGCGGCGCGGGGCTCGGGCGGGGATTCCGGGCAGGTGTCGCGGTGGGTGTGCCGGGTGATCATGGGGCTGGGGATGGGCTACATGCTCCTCGGCGCCGCCGTCTGACCCGCGTTTAGAGGACTAACTGCGTTCAGGTGGCAATGCGTGTCGGGCAGGGGGCGGGTCGTCGGAGCGTGGCGATCCGTGACCGTGTTGGTTTTGTTGCGTTAGATGAAGCAATATCCACACAGTCCAGGACCGCTGGGGTCAGATCACCGCCGAGAGGCTGCCGAACGTGACCGGTGTGTGGAACAGCGTATAGAGATAGACCGGACATGTCGGCGTCCTGACTCGTTCTTTGCGGACGCTGCAGCTTGGTCCTCTAGTTCGCGTTTAGAGGACTAATTGCGTTCAGGTGCCGACGCGGCGCACGACCCCGTCCCCGGCGTCGCCCGGGTCCGGCAGGCCGTCGGCAGGGTTGCCCGCGGCCCATCCGGCGGTGTTCGCGATGTCCTTCTCGAGCGCGACGATCAGTGCTTCCGACGACGGGTACGCCTCCTGCGCCCGCAGGTGGCTCCCCAGCCAGACGGTCAGTACCTCGCCGTAGAGATCCCCGGTGAAGTCCAGCAGGTGCGCCTCGACGAGCCGGTAGCCGTCGGCGCCGTAGTACGTCGGCCGCCTGCCGACCGAGACCGCGGCCGCGATCCGGGTGCCGTCGGCGCGTTCGGCCCAGCCCGCCCACACCCCGTCGCCGACCTGGCCGTCCTGGTCGCGCAGCGCGATGTTGGCGGTGGGGAAACCCAGTTCCCGCCCCCGCTGGTCGCCCTTCTCCACCTGGCCACGGACCACGAAGTATTCCGCCGTCATGCCGCTCCCGTCCCCGCCGTCACGAAAGCCATGAATACCACGTGCCGAACCGGAGGTCGACCGCCGTCCACGCGGCGAGAGGTGTCCACTGTGTACTGAAGATCACGTGGTGACGAGCCGGTACCCGAGGTCCAGCTCGGTCCGCCCCAGCAGGCCGACGTGATGCCGGTGCCAATGCCCGTCCGCGAGGTCGGCGCGCAACCGGCCGACCGCTTCGGCGACGACGTTCTGGTCCAGCAGCGCGACGCCGGACATCCCCGCGCGCACGCGCTCCGACAGGTAGGCCTCCGGCCTGCGCCAATACGCGCCGAGGAAGCCGTCGACGCAGTCCGAGGGCACCGGCAGCGGGGTCACCGACGGGGTCCCGCCCGCCGCCGTCAGCTCCTCGGCGATCCGGTCGAGGCAGGCCAGCCGGCTCTCGTGCTCGGCGATCTCCGGCAGATAGTCACGCACCAGCCAGAAGCGCGCGAACACCGCCTGGTCCCAGGTCAGGATCACCTGGCGACGGGACACGCGCCGCAGCTCGGCGAGCCCGGCGGTCACGTCCGTCCAGTGGTGCACGGTGAGTACCGCGAGAGCGGCGTCGAAGGCGTCGTCCGGGAAGGGCAGGTTCTCCGCGCACGCCTGGACGGCGGGCGCCGCGGTGGCCGGACGCTGTTCGATCATCCGCCGCGACGGCTCGACGGCGAGCACGTCGCGGTCTTCCGGTTCGTAGGAACCGGCTCCGGCGCCGACGTTGACCACCGAGCGCGCGTCGCCGAGAGCGGCGGTCACGGCCGCCGCGATCCGGGGATCAGGACGTCTCGATCGCGCGTAGTCCCGGCCGAGTTCGGCATACGGGTCCGAGATCAAGGGGCGCACCCGGCCGAGTTTAGCCAGAGTTCTGACCAGCGGGGACAAGGATTCAGTCTGTCGTGGTCAACAAAGTGTCCGAAAGAACGGGCGCGTCGTCCCGATCGGCGGCCGTGGTCATGATCATCAGCCCGGCGGGCTCGCGCCAGACGCGGGTCCGCAGCGGTTCGCCGGGGAAGACGACGCCGGCGAACTTGGCCGAGAACGACGCGACGCGGGAGGCGTCGCCGTCGAGGAATTCGTCGGTGACCGCCTTCGCGATGACGCCGTAGGTGCACAGGCCGTGCAGGATCGGCTTGTCGAATCCGGCCGCCGCGGCGAACGCGGGATCGGCGTGCAGGGGGTTGCGGTCCCCGCAGAGGCGGTAGAGCAAGGCCTGCTGCGGCAACGTCGGGGTGTCGATCACCGCGTCCGGCTCGCGCGAGGGGAGTTCGACGCGATCGGACGGTCCGCGTTCACCGCCGAAACCCCCTTCGCCACGGGCGAAGATGCTCGACCGCAGTGTCCACAGTGGAGTCCCATCGGAATCGGTGGCGACCGTCTCGTTCACGATCACCGCCGCCTTGCCCTTGTCGAAGACGTCGACGATCCTTGTCCGGGCCACGGCCTTGCCCGAGGCGGGGATCGGCCGGTGCGCGAGCACTTCCTGCTTGCCGTGCAGTACTTTCCCGAGGTCGACCTCGACGCCGGGGAACGAGACCGCCGGCGGTTCGAACACGCGCAGGTTCGCCGCCACGGTGGCGAACGTCGGCAGGACCTGAAGGCCGTCCTCGTAGGTGTAGCGCAGTTCCCGCGGGCTCAGCGGATCCGAGCCCGCGCCCAGCGCCAGGTGGTAGAGCTGCACGTCCGACGCGGTCCAGGTGAAACCCACCTCGCCGAGGTCGGCACCGATCGCGACCGAAGGATCGATGGGCACAGAGACTCCTACTCGTAGGTGACGGTGACCTCGTCGGTCAGCGGCAGGGACTGGCAGGCCAGCACGATTCCCTCGGCGATGTCGTCGCCGTCGAGGACCTCGTTGTTCAGCATCTTCACCTCACCGGAAGTGATCCGGCAAGCGCAGGCGCTGCACTGGCCTTCGCGGCAGGAGTAAGGCGCGTCGAAACCCTTCTCCAGCAGCAGATCCAGCAGTTTCGTCCGGCGTGGCCACGCCAGCTTCCTGGTCTCGCCGTCCAACGATACTTCGAGGCCCGCCGGGGTCTCGGTCTCCTCGACGGCGGCGGGTTCGGTCACCTCGAACGGATTTCCGCCGAGGGAAAGGAACCGTTCCAGGTGGACACGTGTGCGCGGCACACCGAGTTCCTTGAGTACCGTGCGCGCGGCGTCCATGAACGGGGCCGGACCGCAGAGGAACGCCTCGTGCGCGGTGTACGGCCTCACCAAGGCGCGCAGGTGGGCCTCGGCCGGTAGGCCCTGCAGGCTTTCCAGCCAGTGCAGCACGATCAGCCGGTCTTCGTGCTTGGCCGCGAGGCCGGCCAGTTCCCGTGCGAAGATCACCGATCGCTCGTCGCGGTTCGCGTAGAGCAGCACCACCTTGCCGGTCCCGTGCGCCAGCGCCGACTTCAGGATCGACATCACCGGCGTGATCCCGCTGCCGCCCGCGAGCAACAGGAAGTCCTCGTCGAGTGACGCGGGACTGAACACCCCGGCGGGCGGCAGGACCTGGACCTCCTGGCCCGCGCGAAGGTTGTCGCAGAGCCAATTCGACCCGTAGCCGTCGGCGGTGCGTTTCACGGTGACCTGGACGCGGTTCTCGTGCGGCGCGCTGGAGAGCGAGTAGCAGCGGGCCACCGACCCGGTCTGTTCACTCGGGACGCGTACAGTGAGGAACTGTCCTGGCGTGTAGGCGAAAGCCGGGGCGTGCTCGGCCGGGATGTCGAAGACGATCGAGCGCGCGTCGGCCGTCTCGGTGATGACTTCGGCCACGGTCACCGTCACGGGGCCGCTCATTCCGGCACCTCCAGCAGGCCGTCCTTCACCGCGGCGTCGATGCTGTCACTGAGGTTGGCGCAGGTGTCGAGCAAGGCCGTCCGCGCCCCGGAGGCCGCCTGTTCGGCGAACACCGGACAGCTCTTGGCCGCGTCGGTCGTCCACTGGATGCTGGTGTGCTGCACACTGTTCTTCTTGACCAGCACGGTGGTCCCGCACGTCCGGCAGGCCAGCGGGCGCAGGCCGGCGGTGAGGAACTCGACGGTCTCGGGCTTCACACCCCGGCCTCTTCCGCCTGCTGCCGCGCCAGGTTCTCGGCCACCTCCGCCGCCCAGACCTCGTTGGCGCGGCTGGTGTCCACTTCGAACTCGAACCGGCGCGTCATGTCCTCGGTGACGTCGGCGGCGTCCACATAGAACTGGTCGTACCAGCGGCGCAGCTGGTACACCGGCCCGTCCTCCTCGCACAGCAACGGGTTGTCGATCCGCGTCTTGTTGCGCCAGATCTCCACGTCCTGCAGGAAGCCGACGCCGATGCCCTTGGCGAACTTCCCGGCGATCTTGTCCGCGTGCTCGTCCGAGATACCGGGCAGCTTCTTCACTATCACGCCCCACTGCAGCACGAACGAGTTCTCCGTGACCGGGTAGTGGCAGTTGATCAGCACGTTCTCGATCTCGAAGCCCTGGTAGGTGTTGAGCAGGGTGTTGATCATGTAGGACGGTCCGAAATACGACGCCTCCGACCGCAGCAGGTTCTCCTCGCCGCCGTAGTTCGACGCCATTCCCTTGTCCGGACGTCCTTTCGTGTTGAGGTACTGCGTGGCGACATGCCCCTCGAACACGTTCTTGAAGTAGGTCGGGAAGGCGTAGTGGATGTAGAAGAAATGCGCCATGTCGACCATGTTGTCGATGATCTCGCGGCAGTTGGAGCCCTCGATCAGGACCGAGTCCCAGGTCCAGTTGCTCCACTCGCCGTTGAACACGCCCTCGATTCGCGGGATGACGACGTCCTCCGGCGGCGGGTTGCCCTCCGGGTCGTTCCAGACGAACAGCTGCTTGTTCTCCTCCAGCACCAGCCACGACTTCGTGCGCGCCCGCAGCGGAACCCTTTTGGCGTAGGGGATCGAGGCGCATTTGCCGTTGCCGCTCCAGCGCCAGTCGTGGAACGGGCAGGCGATCTCGTCGCCTTTGACCTCGCCCTGGGTGAGGTCACCGCCCATGTGGCGGCAGTACCCGTCGAGCACGTTCAGCTTGCCGGACGAATCGGCGAAGACCACCAGTTTCGTCCCGAAAGCCGTGATGGCGTGCGGTTTCCCGTCCCGGAACGGTTCGGCCAGCCCGAGACAGTGCCAGCCACGCGCGAACCGCGAAGGGGGCGCGCCCGCGTCGATCTGCCGTACGGATTCCGTCGTCATCGGCTGCCTCCCGAGTTGGTCTGATCTTGCAGCGCGAGATGCTCGGCCGCAAGGTAGCCGAACACCATCGCCGGGCCGATCGTCGCGCCAGGGCCGGCGTAGGTGCGGCCCATCACCGCCGCGCTCGTGTTGCCCGCCGCGTAAAGTCCGTCGATCACCGAGCCGTCTTCGCGCAGGACACGCGCGTGCCGGTCGATCCTCAAGCCGCCCTTGGTGCCCAGGTCACCGGGCACGATCTTCACCGCGTAGTACGGCGCGACGTCCAACGGGCCGAGGCTCGGGTTGGGTTTGTTCCGCGGGTCGCCGTAGTAGTGGTCGTACGCGCTCCGCCCGCGGTGGAAGTCCTCGTCCTCGCCTTGGCGGGCGAAACCGTTGAACCGCTGGATGGTGTTTTCCAGCGCGTCGGCCGGGACATCCATCCGTTCGGCGAGTTTGGCGATCGTGCTCGCTTTGACCGCGATGCCCGCTTTGAACCAGCGGCCGGGCAGCGGCTGGCGCGGGCCGAGGCCGGTGAACATGTACCGGTTGCGGTTGCGCTGGTCGAACACCAGCCAGGTCGGGATGTTCTCGCCGGGTCCGTCGCCTTCGCCGTACATCGCGTGCACGGCCTCGACGTACGGCGCCGATTCGTTGACGAACCGCTCGCCCCGCGCGTTGACCATCAGACAGCCCGGCCGCGACCGCTCGGCGAGCGCGAACCACGGGCCGCCGGTCAGCGGGATGGACGGACCCCACCAGGCGTCGTCCATCAGATCGGTGGCCGCGCCGAGTTTGAGCCCGGCGCCGATGGCGTCGCCGGTGTTGGCTTCGGCGCCGACGGTCCACTCGGTGCCGATGGGCGCGCGCTGGTACTTGACCCGCATCTCCTCGTTGCGCTCGAATCCGCCCGCCCCGAGGACGACGCCGAGCCGGGAGCGGATCAGGGTCTCTTCACCCTGCCGGCGGACCACGACGCCGATCACGCGATCGCCTTCGACCTTGAGGTCCACCAGCGGTGTGTTCAGCCAGACGGGGACATCCGCCCGCCGCAGTCCCTCTCGCAACCCCGCCGCAAGCGCTTGCCCCATGGAAAGCAGCCGCTGACGGCGGATCCGGCCGACCAGCCAGCGGCCACCGAGACCGAGGACGCGGACGATCCCGCGCGGATGCCGGGCGAGCAGGCTCAGCCACCGGTAGTCCGCCTGGGTGATCGGGACGCCCAGTGGGGGAGCGCTGTACGGCGGCTCCAGATTCGCCAGCTCCGGGCCGAGCAGGTTGCCGTCGAGGGCGGCCGGTTCGACCGAGCGCCCACCGGCGCGGCCGCCGGGGGCCTCCGGGTGGTAGTCGGAGTAGCCGCGGACCCAGCGGAAGCGCAACGGCGTCTCGGCGCAGACGAACGAGAGGACTTCGGGACCGCGGTCGAGGAACGCCGACCGCAGTTCGGCCGGGACGACGTCACCGACGATCGACTGGAGGTACTCGTGCGCCCGCTCCGGGGGTTCGTCGATCCCGGCCGCGCGCAGGGCGTGGTTGCCGGGGATCCAGACGCCGCCACCGGAGCGTGCCGTCGAGCCGCCGAAGTGAGCGGCCTTCTCCACGACCAGGACCTTGAGTCCCCGGTGGGCTGCGGACAGTGCGGCGGTCATCCCGGCGGCACCACTGCCCGCCACGATCACGTCGTAGTCCATACGCCCCTCACTTGAAACACGTTGTAGGAAGCATGTGGCAGCATCCGCGCTGCTCCAGTCACCATAGACGAGAACGTGTTCTAGTTCTAGGGTGAGGTCATGGACTCCCTCGTGGCGGACGTGGTGATCGTAGGGTTCGGCGCGGCGGGCGCCTGTGCGGCGATCGAAGCCGCCGACGCCGGGGCCAGGGTGCTCGTCCTGGACCGGTTTTCCGGCGGTGGCGCGAGTGCGGTGAGCGGCGGGGTCGTCTACGCCGGCGGCGGGACGGCTCAGCAGCGGGACGCGGGTGTCGACGATTCGGTCGACGCGATGTACGACTACCTGCGGCTCGAGGTCGGCGACGTCGTCTCCGAGGAGACTCTGCGGCGGTTCTGCGCGGGCAGTACGGAAATGATCACGTGGCTGGAGGGCAACGGCGTCCCCTTCGAAGGCAGCCTGTGCCCGTACAAGACGTCGTATCCGAGCGACGCGCACTATCTGTACTACTCGGGCAGTGAGGCGGCGGGCGGCTTCCGCGACGCGGCCAAGCCGGCGCCGCGCGGACATCGCGTCAAAGGTCCCGGTACTTCGGGAAAACTGCTGATGAAACGGCTCATGGAGGCCGTCCGGAGTCGCGGGATCGAGGTACTGCCACAGACCGCCGCCCGGAATCTGATCATCGACGAGAACGGGACCGTGACGGGTGTCGTGGTGTCCACCCTGCGGGACGCGCCCGCCCGGGTGCGGGCCGCGCACCGGCGACTGGCCGCGTTTGCCGCGAAACCGGGGATCTACGTGCCCTCGATGCGGAAGTCGTTGCATCGGCGGGTGGAACGGATCGAACGACAGTATGGCCGTGAGCTGCGGATTTCGGCCGCACGCGGGGTGGTGCTCGCGGCGGGCGGGTTCATCGCGAACCGCGAGATGGTGCGGGAGCACGCGCCCGCGTATCGCGGCGGGCTGGCGCTCGGGACGTCGGCCGACGACGGATCCGGCATCCGGCTCGGGGTCGAGGCGGGCGGGGCCACCGCGGAACTCGGGCGGATCTCCGCCTGGCGGTTCATCACCCCGCCGTCGGCGTTCCTCGGCGGTCTGCTCGTCGACAAGACCGGCGGCCGGATCATCGACGAATCGCGGTACGGCGCGGCCGTCGGGGAACGCATGATCACCGAGCACGAGGGACGCGGCTGGCTGCTGGTCGACGACGCCATCGTGCGGGAGGTCCGGCGCGACGCTCGCGGGCAAAGCCAGTGGTTCCAAGGGCTTCAGGTGCGCTATCTGCTGCGGCAACGCGTGGTCGCCGATTCGCTCGAAGGCGTCGCGCGCAAGGCCGGTATCGATCCGGGTGGACTCGCCGCCAGTGTCGAGGCCGCCCGGTCCGGCGACGATCCGACGGGCAAACCCGCGGAGTTCGCGCGGCCGCTGGACCGGCCGCCGTACTCGCTGATCGACGTCTCGATCCGGCCCAATATCGGTTATCCGTGTCCGATGCTGACGCTGGGCGGCCTGGTCGTCGACGAGGAGACCGGCGCCGTCCGGGCGGCCTCCGGCGTCCCCATTCGCGGGCTGTACGCGGCGGGGCGGACCGCGGTGGGAATCTGTTCTAGGTCCTATGTGAGTGGTCTGTCGCTGGCCGATTGCGTGTTTTCCGGCCGCCGTGCCGGAGCGCACAGTGCGCTCGACCGGGGATCAGTCGACAAAAACGAGAACGTGTTCTAGTCTTGGACCCGGTTCACGGTCGATGGCGAGAGAGGGAACGCATATGAGCGAGCACGCCGCGCAGGACGTGATCGCGGGGATCCGGGAGCTCCTGCCGGTCCTGCGGGAGCGGGCGCAGGAGGCGGAGGACGCCCGGCGCATTCCCGAGGAGTCCGTCAAATCCCTGCAGGAGACCGGGTTCTTCAAACTCTTGCAGCCGAAGACGTTCGGTGGCCTCGAAGCCGACCCGGTGAGCTTCTACACCGCCGTCAAACTCGTCGCGAGCGCGTGCGGGTCCACCGGCTGGGTCGCCTCCATCCTCGGCGTCCACCCGTGGCACCTCGGCCTGTTCGAGGCGCAGGCGCAGCAGGACGTCTGGGGCGACGACCCGGATGTCCGGATCTCCTCGTCGTACGCGCCGATGGGCAAGGCGGACGTCGTCGACGGCGGCTACCGGCTCAGCGGGCGCTGGAGTTTCTCCTCCGGCTGCGACCACGCGACCTGGGTACTGCTCGGCGGGCCGGTGTTCAAGGACGGGAAGCCGGTCGACTTCTGTACCTACCTGGTGCCGATCTCCGACTACACGATCGAGGACGTCTGGGACACCGTGGGTCTGCGCGGCACCGGGTCCAACGACATCATCGTGAACGACGTCTTCGTCCCGAAACACCGCGCGCTCAGCTTCATCGCGACGTCGAAGTGCAAGACGCCGGGCCAGGAGGTCAACCCCGGTCCGCTGTACAAACTTCCCTACGGTTCGGTGCATCCGAGCACGATCACCGCGCCGATCATCGGCATGGCGCAGGGCGCCTACGACGCTCACGTCGAGTACCAGGGCAAGCGGGTCCGCGCGGCGTACGCGGGTGAACAGTCCAAAGAGGACCCGTTCGCGAAGGTGCGCATCGCCGAGGCGGCGAGCGAGATCGACGCGGCCTGGCTTCAGCTGACGCACAACATCGACGAGCTGTACCAGTTGGCGTGCAAGGGGGAGAAGCTTCCGTTCTCCACGCGGCTACGGGTCCGTCGTGACCAGGTCCGCGGTACGGAGCGCGCGATCTTCGCGATCGACCGGCTCTTCGAGAACTCCGGCGGCCGTGCCTTGCAGGCCGGGACCCCGATCCAGCGGTTCTGGCGCGACGCCCACGCCGGCCGCGTGCACGCGGCGAACGACGCCGAGCGCGCCTACGTCATGTTCGGAACCGGCGCCTTCGGGCTGCCCGTCGAGAATGCGATGGTCTGATGACCGAAGGAAAGTACGTCACCGTCCAAGGTGGACTGAAGCTGCACTACCACGAGGCGGGCGGGGAACATCCGGAGACGGTGATCCTCCTGCACGGTGGCGGCCCCGGCGCGTCGGCGTGGAGCAACTTCGGGCGGAACCTGCCGGTGTTCGCCAAGAACTACCGCACCTTGGCCATCGACCAGCCGGGGTTCGGCCGGTCGGGCAAGCCGACCGAGCATCCGCAGTACTTTCGCCACAGCGCGGACGCCGTCGTCGGGCTCATGGACGAACTCGGCATCGAGCGCGCGCATTTCGTCGGCAACTCGCTCGGTGGCGGGGCCTCCGTACGGCTCGCACTCAACCACCCGAAACGCGCCGGGCGTCTCGTCTTGATGGGCCCTGGCGGGCTGAGTGTGAACCTGTTCGCCCCCGATCCCACCGAAGGCATCAAGAACCTCGGCCGGTTCAGCGCCCCGCCGGGCCCGAGCCGCGAGAAGCTCGAAGCCTTCCTGCGGATCATGGTGCACGACCAGTCCTTGATCACCGACGAACTGATCGACGAGCGGTTCGCCGCCGCGAGCGCGCCCGAGTCGCTGGCCGCGATGAAGGCGATGGGGAAGTCGTTCGCCCAGCCCGACACCTACGAGGAGGGCATGCTGTGGCGTGAGGCGCATCGCCTCCGTCAGCGCGTGCTGCTCATCTGGGGCCGGGAGGACCGGGTCAACCCGCTCGACGGCGCCCTGCTCGCGCTGAAGACGATCCCGCGCGCCCAGCTGCACGTGTTCGGCGGCTGCGGGCACTGGGCGCAGCTGGAGAAGTTCGAAGAATTCAACCGGCTGGCACTCGACTTCCTGGGAGCCTCCTGATGGGTATCCGTTCGCTCGCCTACCTTCGCATCGAAGCCACCGACATGGCCGCGTGGCGCGAATACGGGCTGAAGGTCCTCGGCATGGTGGAGGGCTCCGGCACGAATCCCGACGCGCTCTACCTGCGCATGGACGATTTCCCGGCACGGCTGGTGATCTTCCCCGGCGAACGCGACAGGCTCGCGCAGGCGGGCTGGGAGGTCGCCAACGCCGGCGAACTCGACGAGATCCGCGCGTCACTCGACGCGCACTCGTTGCCGTACAAGGAAGGGACGCCGGATCAGCTGGCCGATCGGCGGGTCGACGGTCTGGTGTCCTTTGAGGATCCCTCGGGCAACACGCTCGAAGTCTTCCACGGTGTCGCGCTTCAGCATCGGCGCGTGGTGAGCCCCTATGGGCACAGATTCGTGACCGGTGAGCAAGGGCTCGGGCACGTCGTACTGTCCACAAACGACGATGAGGCGTCTTTGCGCTTCTATCGTGATGTCCTCGGCTTCCGCCTGCGGGACTCGATGAAGCTGCCGCCGCAGATGGTCGGCAGGCCCGCCGACGGCGCGCCCGCGTGGCTGCGGTTCTTCGGCTGCAACCCGCGCCACCACAGTCTCGCGTTCCTCCCGATGCCGACCCCGAGCGGTATCGTGCACCTGATGGTCGAAGTGGAGAACACCGACGACGTCGGACTCTGCCTCGACCGGGCCATCCGGCGGAAGGTGCCGATGTCGGCCACCCTCGGCCGGCACGTCAACGATCTGATGCTCTCGTTCTACATGAAGACCCCCGGCGGATTCGACATCGAATACGGCTGCGAGGGAAGGCAAGTGGACGACGAGAGCTGGATCGCCCGAGAGAGTACGGCGGTTTCCCTGTGGGGACACGACTTTTCAGTCGGCGCCCGGCCGCCAGGGCAGTCGTGACCCCGGTGACGGACGTCGAGGCGGAGATCGATGCCGCGCGGTTCCGGATGGTGCTGGGGCATTTCTGCACCGGCGTCGCCGTGGTGACCGGACACGACGGCAAGGCGCCGGTGGGGTTCGCGTGCCAGTCGTTCGCGGCGTTGTCGCTCGATCCGCCGCTGGTACTGTTCTGCCCCGCCAAGACTTCCCGGACCTGGGCGGTGCTCGCCGAGTCCGGCCGGTTCGCGGTCAACGTGCTTTCCGAGGACCAGCAGGACGTCAGCGCGGTGTTCGGCGCGCGGGGCGCGGACAAGTTTGCCTCGATCGACTGGACCCCCGCCCCGTCCGGCTCCCCGCTGCTGACCGGGGCGCTGACCTGGATCGACTGCGCGCTCGAAGCCGTGCACGAGGCGGGCGACCACTACGTCGTCGTCGGCCGGGTCACCGCGCTCGGAGAACCCTCCGATGCCCGGCCGCTGCTGTTCCATCGCGGCCGGTACACGGTGACCGAGCCGGTGACCGACGACCTCGCGGCGCTCATGCCCTGGCCGCGTCCTGACGATTGGCTCTGATCGGCTCGCCCGCTTCGTGCAGGCTGCGCAACGCGAGTTTGTAGGACTCGGCGAGCCCGGTCTCGTGGTACGGAACCCCGATCTCCTCGCAGTACCGCTGGACGATGGGCCGGGCGCGGCGCAGCGCCGGTGACGGCATACTCGGGAAAAGATGGTGCTCGATCTGGTAGTTGAGCCCGCCGAGCGCGACGTCGACGACCCGGCCACCGCACACGTTGCGTGACGTGAGGACCTGCTTGCGGAGGAAGTCGAGTTCGGTGTCACCGGACAGGATCGGCATCCCCTTGTGGTTCGGCGCGAAAATAGATCCCATGTAGACACCCCACAGTGCTTTGTGGACGATGAAGAAGGCCAGTGCCTTGCCCGGCGAGAGCACGACGAGCAGCGCGCTGAAGTAGAGCGTGAAATGCGCCAGCAGCAACGACGCTTCGAGCCAGCGTGCCCGAAGGCCCGGCTTCGCGACCGCGCGCAGACCCGAGAAGTGCAGGTTGAGACCTTCGAGCGTGAGCAGCGGGAAGAACAGGAACGCCTGATAGCGTCCGATGAACCGTGGGATACCCTTGCTGGCCCTCGCTTGATCCTTCGACCACACGAGAATGTCCGGATCGACGTCGGGATCGAGATCCTCATGGTTCGGGTTGGCGTGGTGACGGGTGTGCTTGTCCATCCACCAGCCGTAACTCATGCCGATCCCGAGGTTGCCCGCGATCCGGCCGGCGATCTCACTCGGGCGGCGGGTCCGGAACACCTGGCGATGCGCGAGATCGTGCGACAGCAAGGCGATCTGGCCGAACATCACCGCCAGGAACACGGCGATCGCCAGCTGCCACCAGGAATCGCCGATCGCGAAGAACGCGACCCAGCCGGAGACGAAGAGAGTGGCGACCAGGCTCATGCGGAAGACGTAGTAGCCAGGCCGTCGGTCGAGAAGGCCCGCCGCGCTGATACGACGGGAGAGGCGGGCGAAGTCGCTGCCCGTGCGGAGGTTTGCGGTCACCCTGGTGAGTCTGGTTCGGATCGGGCGTGGGGTGAATGCGGTGAGCAGGTGGGCGGGGGCGGGGGTTGGCCCTACCCTGGGGTCGCTCGGAGGGAACGGGCAGGGAGACGCAGGGATGGGACGGTGGTCACTTCATGAAGACGAGCAGAGTCGTGACCTGGGAAGGCTTCCACAACTGCAGAGACCTCGGTGGGTTACCGACCAGGTCGGGACTCAAGACCTGTCATGGCGCGTTCTTCCGGGCGGCGGACCTTCGGTTCGTCACTACCGCGGGCTGGGCCCAAGCACGGAGATCCGGTGTTCGAACCGTCGTCGACCTGCGGAACTCGGACGAGATACAGCCCGGAGCGGAGGAGGAGTCCCTGACGGCTCTGGGCGGCTCAGCCCAATTCTCGCCCACTGCCACGGGTGCGGTCACTCCGCCCGGCATCGAGCGAGTCGAGCTGCCCCTCGACGACGTCCGAGATGTGGACCTCTGGCGGTACATCAACAGTGAGCGGCTCAATGGCAGCCCTCTCTACTACCGCGTCTTCCTCGAACGGAAGCCTGATCGCTGTGCCGCGGCCATCACGGCGCTGGCCCGGTCCGGCCCCGGTGGTGTCCTGTTTCACTGCGGGGCCGGCCGAGACCGGACCGGTCTCGTCACACTCCTCCTGCTGGCACTGGCCGACGTCGAACCCGAAGCGATCGCGGCGGACTACGACATGTCCATCGAGGCGGTGAAGTCTCTTTTCGCCGCCATGGGCGTGGAAGACCAAAGTCCGTTCATTCAGTCCGTGCTCGCGGAGCGCGGCACCACGACCCGGGCGGCCCTTTTGGACACCCTCGACGGACTTGACGTCGAGCAGTATCTCCTTTCCGCCGGTGTCGGCAGGGACGATCTTGAAGCCATCCGGGGCAGGTTGCTGGGATCACAACCCGCCTGACATCTGGGTTCTGCCGCGGCCGACGGCCTTGGTGTCTTCCCGTTGGTCACTTCGGGCTTTTCTGTGCGGCCTGTTTCAGCTGAACCCTTGCGTTCACTCTCCGCGTAAACCCGATCACCTTGGGCTCAAATGGTCAGTGCACCGGCTGGGATAATGACCGTTCTGGGTAGCGAAGGGGTGTTTCGTGTCGCGTGGTGTTCCGTTGGGGTCGGTGGAGCGTGAGTTGATCGCGTTCGGGTTGAGGCAGGGGGAGTCGTTTCGGGAGGTTGGGGCCTGGATTGGGCGGGATCATTCGGTGGTGTCGCGCGAGGTCGATCGGAACGGCGGGAGGGAGAATTATTCGCCGTTGGTCGCGCAGCGCCGGGCGGATCGGATGCGGAAGCGTCCGAAGGAACGCAAGGTGCTGAAGTCACCGTTTCTGACTCGCGTGGTGAACGCGGGGTTGCGGAAGAAGTGGTCGCCGATGCAGATCACGTGCAGGTTGCGGCTTGAGCATCCGATGGATCATTCTCGCTGGGTGTCACATGAAGCGATTTACCAGGCGTTGTTCGTGCAGGCGAAGGGGACGCTGCGGGCGGAGGTGGCCGAGAGCTTACGGCAGGGCAGGATCAAGCGACGGGCTCGGTCGCGAGGGGAGGAGCTGCGGGGCAGGATCAAGGACATGGTCCTGATCAGCGAGCGGCCGGCCGAGGCTGAGGATCGCGCCGTGCCGGGCTTCTGGGAAGGCGATCTGATTGTCGGCGCGAACAATCAGTCACAGATCGCTACGTTGGTCGAGCGGAGCACCCGATTTGTCATGCTGGTGCGCATCCCTCACGATCGCACGGCCGAGAACGTGGCCCCACGGCTGGCCGCCAAGATGAATACCTTGCCTGACGTTTTCAAAACAGTGTCACCTGGGATCAGGGTGGCGAGATGGGCGGCCATAAGCAGTTCACCATGGCCACGGGCATGCCGGTGTATTTTTGCGATCCTCATTCACCCTGGCAACGAGGCAGCAATGAGAATACCAATGGATTGCTGCGCCAATACCTCCCCAAAGGAACCGACTTGTCCGGGTATTCACAGGACGAACTCGATGCCATCGCAGACGAGCTCAACGACCGGCCGCGGCAAACACTGGGATGACTTAAACCGATCGAAGCGTTCAGTAAAGTGTTGCTAGACTAGAGGTGGTGCACTCACTAGTTGAAACCACCCCGCATATCTCATTGTTATAGAACACATGTTCGAGTATGATCAAAGGTATGACCACATCTCTTGCTTTTAATCCGAAGGCCGCTCGTTTTCTGGATACCGCCTATGAAGAGGAGGTCTTGCTTCGTCGGGCGCAGGGACGGCAGGTACGTTCGATAGCGGGTTTCGCCGCGGTGGGTGGTTCGCGAAGATCGGTGACCGAGGAGGTCGCGTTGGCCTTCTCGGTCACCCGTAACCAGGCGTTCCTGCTGGTCGAAACCTCGTGTGCGCTGGTGACCCGGTTGCCGAACACGCTGGCAGCGCTGGAAAAAGGCGACATCGATCTCTACAAGGCCTCGAAGGTCAGCCAGCTGACCCGCGAGGTCTCCGACGAGATCGCCGCCCGGGTGGACGCCTGGATGGCCAAGCGCCTCGCCGAGCGAGATCCGACGGCGATCCGGAAATCGGTGGATCACGCCGTGCAGAAGTTCGATCCCGACGGCTACCGGGAACGCGCCGCGGCGAAACGCGCGTTACGCCATGTCTCGCTGGAACACGAGGACGAGACGATGTCGAAGCTGTCGGGCTGGCTCCCTGCCGAGGTGGCCAGTTCGATCTACGTGTCGCTGAGCCACGCTGCCAAGGCCCGCCGCATGACCGACAAGTCCCGGACGCTGGATCAGCACCGTGCCGACCTCTTCGCCGAACGGCTCCTCGCCGAAGACGGCCACGGCAAACCACGCGCGCACATACACGTCTATGTCGACTTGCAGACCCTCATCGGCGCGCGTGAGGATCCCGCGACCCTGGCCGGCTACGGCCCTGTCCCCGGCTGGCTGGCCAGGGAGATCGCCGCCGACCCGAACTCGACCTGGTCGCGGCTGATCACCGATCCCGCGACCGGCCAGATTCTGGAAGCCGGCCCCGGTACCTACCGATCCCCGGCCTCACTCGCACGCCTGATCAAAGCCCGCGACCGCGAATGCACCCACTCCGGCTGCCACCGCCCCGCCGAATTCTCCGAAATCGACCACATCACCACCTGGGCCCGCGACGGCGGCACCGACCACCACAACTGCCACGCCGCCTGCAAAGTCCACAACCTGCTCAAAGAAGAACCCGGCTGGTCCGCCACCCCCACCGGCAACGGCGGCATGACCATCACCACCCCCACCGGCCGCTCCTACACCACGACACCCGAACCACTCCACGACCCACGCCCCACACCAGAGGAGAACGACACCCCGCCCTTCTGACCGGCTTGACGTACCCAAAGCCACCCGGATGCGGGGCCCGGGCGGTGGTACCGACGCGCCCACGGACACGTCCGGTCTACAACTAGGGCGTGGCCCGCGGATCTTTCTCATGATCGTGTGCAGATGATGGTGTGTGGTGGGACGTGGTGAGCTGACGGACAAGGCGTGGCGGTGATCGCGCCGTCGCTGCCCGCGGTGGCGGGGTGGTCGGTGGCGTAGTCACCGGCAGGTGATCAACGCGGTTCGGGCCGTGGAAGACCGCGCATGAGCGGTTGCGGAAGTGGATCACCCGACAGGCGACCTTCGCCCCCGACCTTTACAAGCTCTGCAACGTGGTCGAGCGGTACTTCAACCGCCTCAAGCAATTCCGAGGCCTGGCAACACCTTTCGCCAAACGAGCCGACTATCACCGCTCCGAAATCATCCTCCACCTCCGATGAAGATCCCCAGGACACACCCTAAGCGCGTAAAAGTCCCCTTCCCGTCGCCGAGCCGAGGAAGGAGTCCTTCACGTGCCCCACGGGGCCGCTACGCCTGCGCAGCGGCCGCCCGAGCCGCATCGAACGGAGCCCGATCGAAAATGATCCGCATCTCCACGATCTTCCCCTCCCGCACAGTCAGCATCTCGGCCCCCGGCGCGCTGGCCACCGGGATGGTCGCCGTGTCGTACATCAGCAACGCGGTCGTCTCGTCCCCGAACGCCGCGAGCAGGTTCGATCCGGTCAAAATCTGGGTGAACGGCCCCATGAACCCGCGAAACGCCTCCGCGCCTTCAAGGCGTCCGGCCGGGGCGTGGCAGACGATGTCGTCGGCGACGTAGGTCATCGCCTTCTCGAAGTCCTTGCCGGTCCACGCCTGGTGGTAGGCGAGCGCGACGTCCAAAGCTGGGCTGGTCATGACGGTTCCTTTCGTCGACTTTCACCAGGTTGGACACCACTGTCGCTCGAAACGGAACGGTGCGCCGCGAAAAAGGTCGTGACAAGATCGGCCCGTGGGCACCACGGCAACGGACGAGCACGCGTTTCGCGAGCTCACCAGCACCTATCGTCACGAGCTGCACCTGCACTGTTACCGCATCCTCGGTTCGCTCACCGACGCCGAGGACGCCGTCCAGGAGACGCTGCTCGCCGCGTGGCGCGGCCTCGACACCTTCGAAGGGCGATCCTCGCTCCGTACCTGGCTCTACCGAATCGCCACCAACCGCTGCTTGAACGTCCTGCGCGACGCGGGCCGCCGTCGCCCGCCCGAGCCGGTGCCGCCGTTCGACCCGCCGGAGCCGAGCCGCCGCGGTGAGGTGACCTGGCTGCAGGCGTACCCGGACGAGCTCCTCGAGGACAGCGAGCCCGGCCCCGAAGCGCGCTACAGCACCCGGGAGGCGGTCGAACTCGCCTTCATCACCGGCCTCCAGCTCCTCCCACCGAGGCAGGCCGCCACGCTCGTGCTGCGGGACGTCCTCTGCTTCCCGGCCGGCGAGGTCGCGAGCATGCTCGGCACCACCGAGACCGCGATCAAGGGCATGCTCCAACGCGCCCGCGCCTCACTCGACAAGCACCGTGCCCGCGCGGCGCACCGTCCGTCGGCGCAGGAGCGCGCGTTGACCAGGCGGTTCGCCGACGCCTTCACCGAGGGAGACCTCGACGGTGTCCTCAGCCTGCTCACCGACGACGCGTGGCTCGCCATGCCGCCGGCGCCGCACGAGTACCACGGCCGCGGCGCGATCGCCGGATTCCTGCGCGAGACCATGGCTATTCCCGTGGAGGGATTCACCATGACGCCGACGCGCGCGAACAACCAGCCCGCGTTCCAGTGCCATCATGGCGAGGCGCAGGCGGGGCTGATGGTTCTGACTCTGGACGGGGAACGGATTCGGGGCATTACCCGGTTTTTGGAGCAAGGTGTCGTTAGTGATTTGGGTCTTTAGAACGACCTAAATCACTCACGACATCTTTGGCCGCACCCGCCCGAGGTGCTCACCGGCCGAACCGAAAAGCCGCGCCGCCCCGTGCGCCCGCTTGAAATAGCGGTGCGCCGGATGCTCCCAGGTGATCGCGATCCCGCCGTGCAGCTGGATCATCTCGCCCGCCACGGTCGCCAGCGCTTCCGAGCAGTGGACCTTCGCCACCGCGGCCAGCCTGCTCGACTCCGGAGCCGCGTAGGCGGCCGAGCGTGCCGTCTCCACCAAGACGTGCAGGTCCGCCATCCGATGTTTCAGCGCCTGGAAGCCGCCGATCGGCCTGCCGAACTGGTGCCGCTGCTTGCTGTACTCCACCGTCAGCTCGAACGCCCGCGCCGCAGCCCCCGCTTGCTCGGCGGCGAGCACCGCGCACGCGACATCTCGCAATGCGGTGAGATCGACCGGGCCGATCAGCCGGGCGGGGGAGTGGTCGAAGGTCACGCGAGCCAGCCGCCGGGTCTCGTCCATCGCCGGGGTTCGCACGGCGCGGAAATCCGAGACCTCGTACAGCGAACCGTCGGCCACGACCAGCAGGATCTCGGCCTCGTCGCCGTGGAGAACGTAGTGCGCCTCACCATCCACTGTGGACTCGGTGACGCGGCAGGCCGGTACCGACCACCGGCCCTCGGCGTCGGTCCAGGCCACCGCGCCGACGACACCTTCGGCGAGCCGGGGGAGCAGCCGTTCACAAGCCTCGGCGTTGCCGGTGGCCAGGACCGCGTGCACGGCGAGGACGGCCGAGCCGAGGAACGGGACGTCGGAGAGAACGCGGCCCAGTTCTTCGGCGACCACTTGCAGTTCCGCCGTCCCGGCGCCGAGGCCACCGAACCGTTCGGGAACGGCCAGCGCCGCCACGCCGATCTGTTCGCACAGGTCCGGCCAGGGGTCCGCTTCCCGGTCCAGCAGTTTCCGGACGCTGTCCCGCAGCGCCTCCTGTTCGGCGGTGAACGTCATGACAGCACCCGCTCCCGGTGGAACCGCGGCGTGCCCCAGGCGCCGACCAGCGCGCGGACCCTGGTCAGCCGCAGGCCGAGCGCGTGTTCGGCGGTGTAGCCGATCGCACCGTGCACCTGCAGACCGGTCCGGGCGGCGAGGTGCGCCGCGTCGCCGCAGGCCACCTTGGCGGCGGAGACGTCGCGTGGGTCCAGGGTGACGGCGGCGCCGAACAGCAGCGGTTCGGCCAGCGTGAGCGCGGTCGCGACGTCCGCGAGCAAATGTTTGATCGCCTGGTATCCGCCGATCTCCCGTCCGTACTGTTTGCGTTGCGCGGCATACGCCACGGACGTGTCGAGCAGCCACCGCCCCGCGCCGAGGAGGTGCGCGGCCGTGGCAAGGCAGCCTAAGGCGAACGCGCGGTCCGCGTCGAGTGCCGTGCCGAGGTCGTCACCGGCCGTCGGCGCGAACAGCCGCCGTGAACCGTCTACAGAGGACAGAAGGTCGCCGGGAGTGAACGTGCGCAGCCTGCCGTTCTCGACCGCGAGACGTGCGTCGGCGACGTCGGAATCCAAGGCGTACGGAACATGCGGTGCGAACGCCACCGATGCCAGCGTCTCGCCGGACGCGACCGAGGTCAGCAGCTCGTCGTCCAACAAGGACGGCAGCACGGCCACGGTGTCGGTCCACGGGCCGGGAACGCAGTGGTAGCCCAGCCGTTCGAAGGCGACCGCCAGATCGACCGGGGTGGCGCCGAGCCCGTCGTATTTTTCGGGGACCGCCAGTGCGGTCACGCCGAGTTCCGCCAGCCGTCGCCAGATCTTGAGTCCCGGCCCCGGATCGCCCGTCGCCCACGACCGGTTGGCCGTGTCGGTGTCCAAACCGGACAGAAGATCGTGCAGACTGTGGGAGAACTGCTCTTGCTCTCCGGAGAGAGTGAACCTCATCGAGCCCCCTTCGGCAGGCCGAGCAGCCGTTCGGCGACGATGGATCGCTGGATCTGGTCGGTCCCGCCGTAGATCGGGCCCGCCAGGGAGAACAGCCATCCATCGCTCCACCGGCCGCGGAGTTCGGCTTCCGGGCCCAGGATGTCGAGCGCGGTTTCGTGCAGGGCGACGTCGAGATGCGACCAGAACAGCTTGTTGACACTCGATTCCGGACCGAGTTCGGCGCCTTCCGAAAGCCGGGTGACCGTGCCGAGGGTGTACAGCTGGTAGGCCCGCGCGCCGATCCACGCGTCGGCGACCCGGTCGGCGGTGTGCGCGGGACGCCCGGCGTCGCGCCACCGCGAGACCAGACGGTCGGCCGCGGCGAGGAACCGGCCGGGGCTGCGCAGGGACAGGCCGCGTTCGTTGTTCGCCGTTGTCATCGCGACCCGCCAGCCCTCACCCGGCGCGCCGATCACGTCCTCGTCGGCGACGAAGACGTCGTCGAAGAAGATCTCAGCGAACCCCGGTTCACCGTCCAGCTGGGGGATCGGCCGGACGGTGACCCCGTCGGCTCGCAGATCCACCATCAAGTAGGTGAGGCCCTTGTGCCGCACCGAATCCGGATCACTGCGGAAGAGGCCGAACGCCCGGTCGGCGAACGTCGCCCGTGAACTCCAGGTCTTCTGCCCGCTGACCCGCCAGCCGCCGTCGCACCGGGTCGCGGTGCTCCGCAGGGCGGCGATGTCGCTGCCCGCTTCGGGCTCCGACCAGGCCTGTGCCCAGACCTGTTCCGAGCGAGCCATTTTCGGCAGGATGCGGCGCTGCTGCTCTTCCGTGCCATGGGAGAACAGCGTGGGAGCGAGCATGAAGACGCCGTTCTGGTTGACCCGCAACGGCGCGCCGGCCGCGTAGTACTCCTCTTCGAACAGCACCCACTCAAGGAGGCTCGCGTCCCGCCCGCCGAATTCGCGCGGCCACGAGACGACCGACCACCGGGCGTCGGCCAGTTTCGCCTCCCAGTCCCGGTGCTGCGCGAAACCTTCGGCGGTGTCGAACGACTTCAGTGGTTCGGCGGGAATGTTCGAGGCGAGCCAGGCGCGGGTTTCGTCCCGGAAGGCGAGTGTGTGTTCATCGAGATCGAGGTCCATCACGAGGTCCTGTTCGCATCCCGCATCGAGCGTGCGTCCTGCCCGCCCAAGGAGTCACCGCCGGACACTTCGGCGTTGTGCGCGTGCGCGAAGTGATGCAGACCGAACACGGAGTCCATTCCGGACCGGAGGCCCATCAGGTCCTCGGCCTGGTTGACGGCCTTCTTGGCGAGAGCGAGGCCCATCCTCGGCATCACGGCGATCTTCTCCGCCAGCGCCATCGTCTCGGTTTCGAGGTCGGCCCGCGGGACGACACGGTTCAGCATGCCCCATTCCTTGGCCTGCTGTGCCGTGAAGCGTTCCCCGGTGAACAACACCTCCTTGGCCGCACGCGGACCGAGGACCCAGGGATGCGCGAAGTACTCCACACCGGGAATTCCCATGCGCACCACGGGATCGGCGAAGAAGGCATCGTCGGAGGCGACGATCATGTCGCACACCCACGCCAGCATGAGCGCGCCCGCGATGCACGCGCCCTGCACACTCGCGATGGTCGGTTTCGGGATCTCGCGCCACCGGCGGCACATGCCGAGGTAGACCTCCGACTCGCGGGCGAACCGCTGATCGCCACCCTCGGCACCCACGTGGTCCCACCACAGTACCGCCTTGCGCTCGAAGGAGACGTCCACGTCGCGTTCCGGGGTCCCGATGTCGTGCCCGGCGGAGAAATGCTTACCCGCCCCGGCCAGCACGATGACTTTGACCTCGGGATCGTCCACGGCGCGGGTGAACGCCGCGTCGAGCGCGTAGGTCATCGCCGAGTTCTGCGCGTTCCGGTACTCCGGCCGGTTCATCGTGACGACGGCCACCGGCCCGCGCCGCTCGTACTCGACGGTCATCCGTTCTCCTCCCGCAACACGCGTTTCAGTACCTTCCCCGACAGATTGCGCGGAAGCTCCGCCACGAAGTCGACAAAGCGAGGAAGCTTGTAGTTGGCCAGTTCACGCTCGCAGTACGCCAGGACGTCCTCTGTGGACAGATCGGCGCCGGGCCGCAGGCGGACGAACGCCTTGCCGACCTCGCCGAGCCGCTCGTCGGGCACCCCGACGACGGCCGCTTCCGCGACCCCGTCCAGCCGGTTGAGCACCTGCTCGACCTCGGCCGGGTAGACGTTGAACCCGCCGCAGACGTACATGTCCTTGATCCGGTCCACGATTTTCAGGTAGCCGCGTTCGTTCAGCACCCCGACATCGCCGGTGTGCAGCCACCCTTCGGCGTCGACGGCTTTCGCGGTGGCCTCGGGATCGTCGAGATAGCCGAGCATCACGTTCGGCCCGCGCAGCAGGACTTCGTCGTTCTCGCCGAGTTCCACCTCGAAGCCGGCCGTCGCCCGGCCGGAGAAGTTCGACACCAGTTCCGCGTCGTCCTCGGGGCGGGACATGGTCGCGACGACGGCTTCCGTCAGCCCATAGGCGGTGAGCACGGCTTCGAACCCCAGCTCCGCCCGCATCCGCTCCACGAGCGGGACCGGCACCGGGGCAGCGCCGGTGACAGCGAGCCGCAGGCTGGAGAGGTCGTGGTCCGCGCGTTCGGGCGCGTCCAGCAGCACCTGGTAGATCGTCGGCGCGCCGGGAAGGACGCTGACGCGCTCGGTTTCGATGAGCCGCAGGGTTTCCCGGACGTCGAAGGTGCGCTGCGGCAGGATGGCCGCTCCGCGCAGTGCCGCGGCCAGGATGCCCGCCTTGTACCCGAAGCTGTGGAAGAACGGGTTGATCACGAGATAGCGGTCGTTCTCGGTCAGGCCACCGCAGTCGGCCCAGGCCTCGGCGACGCTCAGCGCCTGCCGGTGGCTGCTCATCGCGCCCTTGCTGCGGCCGGTGGTCCCCGAGGTGAACAGGATGTCGCTGACGTCGCCTGCTCGCGCCGGACTGACGAACTCGCTGTCAAAGTCGGCCAGCGCGTCCCATTCCGTGACGCCGTCGACCGGATCTTCGACGCCTTCGACAGGAATGCGCAGCACAGTCTCGGGGCGAGCCGTGCCGAGGTCCGCCAGTCTGTCCGCGCCGAGGAAGGTCCCGGTGATCGCGAGCGCGGAAACCCGTGCGCGGCCGAGGATGTCGAGCGTCTCGCGCGCGGTGAACCGGGTGTTGACCGGGACGAGGGTCGCGCCGGCGTACAGCGCGCCGAGCCCGGCGACGACCCAGTGCCAGGTGTTGGGGGAGCAGAGCGCGACCCGCTCGTGGCCCTCGAAGAACCGGGCGGCCTGCCGCACCCGGCGCGCGAGTTCGGCGTAGGTGAGCCGGACTTCGCCGTCGACGAGGGCTTCCCGTCCGGCGAAGCGCTCCGCGGCCCTGTCGAGCGCCGCCGGGATGGTCCCTGGGGACATCGAGCCTCCCTAGCAAGTGCTTGGTAGGGTAGCCTACGCAGCAGGCTCTGGTTTGGCTAGAGGAGGCGTGCGTGACCCAGGACGGCTTTCGCGACCGTGTGCGCACCTGGCTGGCGGAGAACCTGCCGCCGGAATTGCGCGGCTTGGGCGGCCCTGGGCGGGAACACGAGGCCTTCGACGAACGCGTGGAGTGGGAGCGACGGCTCGCTGCGGCGGGCTGGACCTGCGTCGGCTGGCCGGTCGAGCACGGCGGGCAAGGCGCGACGCTCGAACAACAGGTCGTCTTCCACGAGGAGTACGCGCGAGCGGGTGCGCCGGCGCGGGTCAGTCATCTGGCGCAGGAACTGCTGGGCCCCACGCTGATCGCGTTCGGCACGCCGGAGCAGCGAAGCCGGTTCCTGCCGCCGATCGTGGCCGTGGAGGAACTGTGGTGTCAGGGCTATTCCGAGCCCGGCGCCGGTTCCGACCTCGCCGCGGTGTCGACCACCGCGACCCTCGAAGGTGACGAATGGGTGCTGCGCGGCCAGAAGGTGTGGACGTCGCTCGCGCAGGTGGCCGACTGGTGTTTCGTCCTCGCCCGCACCGAACCGGGTTCGAAACGCCACAAAGGACTGTCCTATTTGCTCGTTCCGATGCGGCAGCCCGGAGTCGAGGTGCGCCCGATCAAACAGCTCACCGGAACATCGGAGTTCAACGAGGTCTTCTTCGACGGCGCCCGCGTCGCCAAGGATCTCGTCGTCGGCGAACCGGGCGACGGCTGGCGGGTGGCGATGGGCACGCTCGCCTTCGAACGCGGGGTCGCGACACTCGGACAGCAGGTCGGCTTCCGCCGGGAGCTCGAAGAACTCACCAGGATCGCGCCGGACGACCCGGTCATCGCCGAACGGATCGACCGCGCCTGGGTCGGCCTGGAGGTCATGCGGGCGCACGCGATCCGCACTCTCGGCGATTCGTCGCCCGGAGTGGCCGAAGTGTCCAAACTGGTCTGGGCGAACTGGCATCGAGATCTCGGCGAACTGGCGATGCTCGTCCGCGGCGCGCGGGGAATGCTCGCCGAAGACGGCCTCGACGCCTGGCAGCGGCTCTTCCTCTTCACCCGCGCCGACACCATCTACGGCGGCTCCAACGAAATCCAGCGCAACGTCATCGCCGAGCGCGTGCTCGGGCTTCCCCGGGAGGTAAGACCTTGATTCCGCTTCCGAAGTACCCCGAAGGAGCGAATCTCCTGCGGGACAAGGTCGTCGTGGTGACGGCGGCGGCCGGGACCGGGATCGGGTCCGCGGTGGCGAAACGCGCGCTGGAGGAAGGTGCCCGCGTCGTGATCAGCGACTGGCACGAACGGCGGCTCGCGGAAAAGGCCGCCGAACTCGGCGACGTCCACGCGATCGCTTGTGATGTCACGCGGGAAGAGCAGATCCAGGCGCTCGTCGACGGCGCCGCCGAGCGCTACGGCCGGATCGACGTGCTGATCAACAACGCCGGCCTCGGCGGCGCCAAGTCCATAGTGGACATGGCCGACGACGAGTGGGCGCGGGTCATCGACGTGACTCTCAACGGCACGTTCCGTGCCACGAGGGCCGCCGTGAAGCGGTTCATCGCCCAAGGTGGTGGCGGGGTGATCGTCAACAACGCTTCGGTGATCGGCTGGCGCGCGCAGGCCGGGCAGGCGCATTACGCGGCGGCGAAGGCGGGTGTCATGGCGCTCACCCGGTGCGCGGCCGTCGACGTCGCCGGACACGGCATCCGGGTCAACGCCGTCGCGCCGAGCCTGGCGATGCATCCGTTCCTGGCCAAGGTGACCAGCGAGGAACTGCTCACCGAACTCACCGCGCGCGAGGTCTCGGGGAGGGCGGCGGAACCCTGGGAAGTGGCGAATGTGATGGTGTTCCTCGCCAGTGAGTACTCGTCATACCTCACCGGCGAGGTCGTGTCCGTGAGTTCCCAGCATGCGTGAGGTTTCGATGAAGTCCAGTCCAGGGTCCCGCCGCGCCGAACTGCTCGCCCTCGCGGCGAAGCTGTTCGCGGAGCGCGGCTATGTCTCCACCACCGTGCGGGACATCGCGGACGCGGCCGGAATCCTTTCGGGCAGCCTTTATCACCATTTCGACTCGAAGGAGTCGATGGCCGACGAGATCCTCACCGGCTTCCTCGACGAACTCTTCGGCGCCTACGCCGAGATCGTCGCGGAAGGCAAAGGACCGAGGGAAACCCTCGAAGCCGTTGTCGTGGCGTCGTTCGAATCCATTCACCGGCGGCCCGCCGAGGTGGCGATCTACCAGGCCGAAGCGAAGCACCTCATGCAGTTGCCGCGATTCGGCTACCTCGCCGATCGCAACACCGAATTCCGCAAGCTGTGGAACGGGATCCTCACCGACGGCATCGCGGCCGGCGTCTTCCGCGAGGAGCTCGACGTCGAACTCACCTACCGGTTCATCCGCGACACCGTCTGGGTGGCGGTGCGCTGGTACAACCCCGGCGGCACGCTGAGCGCGGACGACGTCGCGCAGCAGTACCTCGGGATCCTGCTGGACGGCATCGCGACGAAGACAAGGAGACGCCGTGGCTGAGGCATATGTGCTGGACGCGGTCCGGACACCGGTCGGGAAACGCGGGGGAGCGCTCAGCGGAGTCCATCCCGCCGATCTCGGCGCCCACGTCATCCAGGCCGTCGTCGAACGAGCGGGTGTCGAGGCCGACTTGGTCGACGACGTCATCCTCGGCTGCTGTGACACGCTCGGGCCGCAATCGGGGAACATCGCGCGGACGGCGTGGCTCGCGGCGGGTTTCGGCCATCACGTGCCGGGCGTGACGATCGACCGGCAATGCGGTTCGAGCCAGCAGGCCGTGCACTTCGCCGCGCAGGCGGTGCTGTCCGGCACGATGGACCTCGTCCTCGCGGGCGGCGTGCAGAACATGAGCGCGATCCCGATCAGCGCGGCGATGCTGGCGGGACGGGAGTACGGCTTCGACGATCCGTTCTCCGGTTCGAAGGGCTGGCAGGAGCGGTACGGCAGCGTCGAGGTCTCGCAGTTCCGCAGTGCCGACATGATCGCCGAGCACTGGGATCTGACCCGCGAGGTGATGGAGGAGTACGCCTTCCGGAGTCATCAGCGGGCGATCGCGGCCATCGACGAAGGCCGGTTCGCCGCCGAGATCGCGCCGTTCGCCGGTGCCGGCCTGGACGAGGGGCCCAGGCGCGACACCAGTCTGGAACGGATGGCCGGGCTGAAACCGCTGAGCGAGGGTTCGCGGATCACGGCGGCCGTGGCCAGCCAGATCTCGGACGGCGCCAGCGCGACCCTCATCGCGTCGGAGAAGTTCGTCGAGGAGCACGGCCTCACGCCCCGCGCGCGGATCCACCATCTTTCGGTGCGGGCGGCCGATCCGGTGTGGATGCTGACCGGGCCGATCCCGGCGACCGCGCACGCGCTGCGGAAAACCGGGCTGAGCATCGACGACATCGACCTGTTCGAGGTCAACGAGGCGTTCGCGAGCGTCGTACTGGCGTGGATCGAGGAGATGGGCGCCGATCCCGAACGCGTCAACGTCAACGGCGGCGGTATCGCGCTCGGTCATCCCATCGGGGCGACCGGGACGAAACTGTTCGCGACCCTGCTGCACGAACTCGAACGGCGGGGCGGGAGATACGGACTGCAGACGATGTGCGAAGGCGGCGGAACGGCGAACGTCACGATCATCGAGCGGCTTTGAGGCTCCACACGCTGAGTGCCAACGCGCTGAAACCCGCGCCCAGCAGGCAAACGCCGGTCCAGCCCGCGAAGGCGTAGACGGTCGTGGAGCCGATGGCGCCCAGGCCGCTGCCGACGGAGTAGAAGATCATGTAGCCGCCGATCAGCCTGCTGCCGGCGTCCGGCCGGAGCGGGTAGATCAACGTCTGGCTCGTGACGTGCACGGCCTGGACGGCGAAATCGAGCAGGATGGCGCCCGCCGCCAGTGCCCAGAGCGATACGCGCGTGAAACCCAGTGGCACCCACGACACCAGGAGCAGGCCCAACGCCATCCCGGTCGTCCACCGCGCCCGGCCGCGGTCCGCGAGCCGTCCGGCCGGTGCCGCTGCCAGCGCGCCGGCCGCGCCTGCCAGCCCGAAAGCGCCGATGACGGTGTGCGAGTAGCCGTCTTCGCTGAGCGGTAAGACGACGGAACTCCACAGGGTGCCGAACGCGGCGAAGATCAAGAGCGTGAGTGTCCCGCGCAGCCGGAAGACGGGTTCTTCGGCGAAAAGCGACAACGTGGAACGCAGCAACCGCCCGTAGCCCATGGTCTTTCCCGGGGCCGAGGCGGGCAGCACGCGGTACAGCACGATCGCGATCAGCACTGTCACACCGGCGGAGGAGAGGTACACGGCGCGCCAGCCCGCGACGTCGGCCAGCGCACCCGACACCGTGCGCGCGAGCAGGATCCCGAGGACGACACCGGTCGTCACGAGCCCGACCACGCGTCCGCGTCCGGCGGGAGCGGCCAGCGACGCGGCGAACGCGACGAGGATCTGCGTGACCACCGCGAGGACGCCGATCGCCGCCATTCCGGCGAACAGCACCGCGCCGTTCGCGGCGACCAGTTCGGCGACGGCCAGCAGCGTCAGCTGCCCGACGACGAGCCGACGGCGGTCGAGCAGATCCCCGAGCGGGACCAGGAGGAACAGGCCGAGGCCGTAGCCGAGCTGGGTGAGCGTGACGATGGTGCCCACCGTCGACGCGGCGATACCGAGGTCGGCGCCCATGGTGACCAGCAGTGGCTGGGCGAAGTAGATCGTGGCGACGGACGTCCCGGCGGCCACGGCGAACAGCAGGACGACTCCGCGGCGCACAGACCCTCCCATAGTGGTTTCAAGTTGCTACCACTCGGACGGTACGGCATTCCGGTTGTAAGATGCAACCATGGTGAAGCGGACGACGTTCGACGAAGCTTCGTGCCCGGTGGCGCGTTCGGTCGACACGATCGGCGACTGGTGGTCACTTCTGATCGTGCGCGACGCCTTCGACGGCGTCCGCCGCTTCGGTGAGTTCCAGCGCAGCTTGGGCGTCGCGAAGAACATCCTGTCCGCCAGGCTTCGCGCACTCGTCGCGCACGGCGTGCTCGACGTGGTCCCGGCTTCGGACGGGAGCACCTACAGCGAATACGTCCTGACGGCGAAGGGGCGTGACCTGTTCCCGGTGATCGTCGCGTTGCGACAGTGGGGCGAGGCGCATTTCTTCGCCGAGGGCGAACCGCGGTCGGAGCTGGTGGACCGCGATGGCCGACGTCCGCTGCGGGCGCTCGAGGTCCACGCCGCGGACGGACGCGTCGTCGGCCCGGACGACACGGTGGTCCTGAAAGTGGAGGGGTAAGCCAACTGTGGGCGTGTCCGTGAAGGCCTCCTTCCCTACTTTCAAGGTCAGGGTCCCGGCAAAGTCGGGATCGTGCAGGTCGGTGACCTCTTGGTCATGGCGCAGGCCGACGTCTATGAAGGAATTGGGACGTTGA
>NZ_JBVKAE010000010.1:0-147435 GCF_055598845.1 Amycolatopsis sp. NPDC039088
CCCTCAAGGAGTCCCTCACGGACCAGCGCTACCCAGCTCACCCGCCGTAGGTAACCAAAACACCGTTGGCCAGAGCCGTCATCACCACTCACGAGCCGGACCGCCGTCAGCTGTTGCGCGGGAAGCCGAGATTCACGCCGCCCTGGGAAGGATCGGGCCAGCGTGAGGTGACCACCTTCGTCCGCGTGAAGAAGTGGAAGCCCTCCGGCCCGTAGGCGTGGGTGTCGCCGAACAGCGAGTCCTTCCAGCCGCCGAACGAGTAGTAGCCGACAGGCACCGGGATCGGCACGTTCACCCCGACCATCCCGACCTCGACCTCGTTCTGGAACCGCCGCGCGGCCCGCCCGTCGTTGGTGAAGATCGCGGTGCCGTTTCCGTAGGCGTTGGCGTTCACCAGCTCCAGCGCCGCGTCGTACCCCTCGGCGCGCGCGACCGCGAGCACCGGCCCGAAGATCTCGTCGGTGTAGACCGACATCTCCGGCGTCACGTGGTCGAACAGGGTCGGGCCGAGCCAGAACCCACCGTCCTCCCCGTCGACCTCGACGCCCCGTCCGTCGACGACGAGCCGGGCGCCGGCTTCGACCCCCGCTTCCACATAGGACTCGACACGTTCGTGGTGCGCGGCGGTGACGAGCGGTCCCATCTCCGACGTCGGCCGCCTGCCGTCGCCGACGCGCAGCCGCGTGATCCGCTCGGCGATCTTCGCGACCAGTTCGTCGCCGACCGGGTCGACCGCGACCACGACCGACACCGCCATGCACCGCTCCCCCGCCGAGCCGAAGCCGGCGGAGACGGCCGCGTCGGCGGCGAGATCGAGGTCGGCGTCGGGGAGGACGACCATGTGGTTCTTCGCCCCGCCGAGCGCCTGCACGCGTTTCCCGTGCCTGGTCCCGGTTTCGTAGACGTACTTCGCGATCGGCGTCGACCCGACGAACGAGATCGCCTTGACATCGTGGTGTTCCAGCAACCCGTCGACAGCGACCTTGTCGCCGTGCAGGACGTTGAGGACGCCGTCGGGCAGACCGGCCTCGGCGAACAGTTCCGCGATGAACACGGCCGCGGACGGGTCTTTCTCGCTCGGCTTGAGCACGACGGTGTTGCCGCAGGCCAGCGCGTTGGGCACGAACCACAGCGGGACCATGGCCGGGAAGTTGAACGGCGAGATCACGCCGACAACGCCCAGCGGCTGCGCGATCGAGTAGACATCGACACCGGTGGAGGCGTTCTCGCTGAAGCCGCCCTTGAGCAGTTGCGCCGCGCCACAGGCGAACTCGACGTTCTCGATGGCGCGCGCGATCTCACCGGCCGCGTCGGATTCGACCTTGCCGTGCTCGCTGGTGACGATCTTGGCCAGCTCGTCACGCCGCGCCGACAGCAGCTCACGGAAGGCGAACAGTACCCGCGTCCGCCCGGCCAGCGACGTCCCGCGCCAGCCCGGGAGCGCCCGGGACGCGGCCGCGACCGCGGCGTCGACGTCGTCCTGCGCCGCGAAGGCGACCTTCGCCCGCACCTGACCGGTGGCCGGATCGAACACGTCACCGGATCGTCCGCTCACGCCTTCGAACGGTTTGCCCTCTATCCAGTGGTTGATGCGGTCGGTCACGGGTGCCGCCCTCCTGGTCGCCGGATGCCTGCTCCCGGTCGAGTCTGGGTGCGCGCGCCACACCGACGCCATCGGCAACGTGTACGGACTCACGGTCCCGGCCGTACAGTCTGTCTCTGCGTTCCGACCAGGTGGGAGGCCGATGTACCCGACCGTCGCCGAGGTGCTCGCGCTGCCGGTGCTGCGTCAGGGCAGGCCCCATGTGGTGGCGGGGGCGGCGGGGCTGGACGCGCCGGTCCGCTGGGCGCACGTCGCCGAGGTCGCGGACATCGCCCCGTTGCTGCGGGGCGGGGAACTCGTGCTCACCACCGGGGTCGCGCTGCCCGACGACGGCGCCGCGCTCGCGAGGTACGTCGCCGAGCTGGCCGGGGTCGGGGTGGCCGGGGTGGTCGTCGAACTGGTCCGTCATTGGAGTGACAAGCTGCCGTCCGCGCTGGTCGAGGCCGCGGACCACCACGGGGTCCCGCTGATCACGCTTTCCCGGGAGACGCGCTTCGTGTCGGTCACCGAGGCGGTGAACGGGCTGATCGTGGACGCCCAGGTCGACGAACTCCGCGCGGCGGAACGGGTCCACGAGACCTTCACCGCGCTGACCGTCGCCGGAGCCGAGCCCGGCGAGATCCTCCGCGAAGTCGCGAGACTCACCGAGCATCCCGTCGTGCTGGAGACCCTGTCGCACGAGGTCCTCGCCTACGACACGGCGGGCACCGACCCGGGTGAGCTGCTGCCCGGCTGGCCGTCGCGGTCGCGGCCGGTGCAGGTCGGCGAGCGGACCGGCTTCCACACCGGCGCGGGCTGGCTGGTCACCGTGGTCGGCGCGCGCGGGCACGACTGGGGACGGCTGATCGTGGTCTGCGGGGATCCGCCGCCGCGACGGCATGTCGTGGTCGCCGAACGCGCCGCGTCCGCGCTCGCCGTCCACCGGCTGGTCGCCAAGGACACCGACGGTCTGGAACGCCAGGCGCACCGCGCGATCCTGACCGAACTGCTGGCGAACCCGGTGCCGCCTGCCGAACTCACCGCGCGCGCCTCCGCGCTGGGTGTCCCGCTGACGGGACGCCTGCTGGTCGGGGTCGCCGTGCGGCCCCGGATCACCGCGACCACCAGTACCGCGCAGTCGACCCCGGTGCTGCTGAGGGAACTCGCCGAGGCGACCGCGCTCGCCGCGCGGCGGGCCAAGGTGTCCGCGCTGGTGGCCGCCGACGACACCTTGGTGCGCGCGCTGATCGCGCTTTCCCCGGAGGCGGGGGTCGACGCGGTCCTGCGACGGCTGGCCACCGACGTCCACGAGGCCCGCTCCAGCGCGCCCGCCGTGGTCGCGGTGGGCACGACGGGCACCGGGCCCGCCGAGGCACGCCGGACGCTCGTCGAAGCCGCTCAAGTCGCCGCGGCGGCGATCGGTGAGAACGCCGAGCGGGTGGTCCACCGGCTCGACGACGTCCGGTTGCGCGGACTGCTGCATCTGCTGGCGGGCGACGAACGGATCACCGCGTTCGCCGCGCGGGAACTGGGCCCGCTGCTGAGCCGGGACGCGGCGCAGGGCAGCAGGCTGGTGCAGGCACTGCGGCATTACTGCGAACACGGGGGCAACAAATCGGCGGCCGCGGCCGCGGCGCACACCTCCCGCACCGCCTACTACCAGCAGCTGGCCAGGATCGAGCAGGTGCTCGGCGTACGGCTGGAGGAGCCGGAATCGATGCTCTCCCTCTACGTCGCCTTGCTCGCCCACGACATCCGAGAAGACGACGACCACACGACCGGGTGAGCAAATCTCACCCAAGCGAGGAACACAGTCACCGGGTCACGTCAGCCGATAGGGTTGATATGGCTTTCTTCGAACCGATCGGCACCTGCATGCTCGCGCTGGCCTGTCTGGCCCCGGTGCAGCCCGCCGACTCCACGTTCCAGCTGACCAGCCATCACTCCAACGGCCGGATCGGCTCCGTTTCGCTCACCTGCCAGCCCACCGGCGGCTCACACCCGAGTCGCGGCAAAGCCTGCGCCAGCCTGTCCAAAGTGGACGGAAAGTTCGACAGGCTACGCGGGGAACCGCGCGCCTGCACCTTGGAATACTCGCCGGTGGACGTCTCCGCGGTCGGCAAATGGCGCGGTGAACCGGTCACCTTCCGCACGTCCTACCCGAACCCCTGTGTCGCCGACGCCGACTCTGACGGCGTCTTCACCTTCTGACCGGTAAAGGACAGGTGACCGCCGGGCCTCCCCCTCGGTGGCCCGGCGGTCGCCGCCGATCACCACCGCCTTGATCGCCCTCACCCCCAAGAGGGCGATCAAGGCCGTGGTGCCACGGCTCAGCGACGGGCCGGATAAGGACACCTCTCCCCGTCCGCGGTGGCGACGGGGGTCTGACGCGCGCGGGCCCGGCTCAGGTTCCATCCGCGCCAATCATCTTCCGAGATTCCCATCACGACCGGTCCGAGCACACAGGAGCGAAGGGGCTCCGGAAGCCGATCCGCCGCGGGTACGACGTCGGCGGAAAACCCCGACAGGTAACGGGTATCGAGGGTTTTGCCCGCCGCGATGCGGTCGATGTTGCGCTCGGCGATGAACCGCTCCGGATCCAGCACGGCCAGCCCCAGCAGGGCCACGACGGCGGCACCGATGGCCGCGCGCGGCAGCCACGCCGAGCGCAGCGGGATCAGGGAAACCAGGATCAGCGCGAAGATCAGCCCGATCCAGAGTTCGCAGACCTCGACCAGCAGCCGCAGCACGGTGAACCCGTATGCCTGCTGGTATGTCCACATGCGACTCAACGCGGACGCGACCAGCACCAGGCTGAGCACACTCAGCGCGCCGAGCAGCCCGCGCTGCCAGGCCCGATCGGGCCTCGAGGACTTCGGGGCCCACCGCAGTGCCGCCGCGACCAGCAGCAGGGTCAGCACGGTGATGGCGGACAGCTGCCAGAACCCGCTCCTGGCGTATTCGGCCGCGGTCAGGCCACTCGTGCGCAGGACGTACTCGGTGCCACCGAACAACACGACCAGGCGAACCGCGACGAAGCTCGCGAACAGCAGCACCAGTACCCCCAGCGGCAGGGCCCATTCGAGCCGGTGCGCCAGCCGTTTGTGCGGCGCGTCGTCCTCGGCGGGCAGCGGCGGCGCCGCGAGCAGGTAACACGCGCCGATGACGGCGAACGCGCCGACGCCGAAGAGGAAACCCCAGCGCACGAAGGTTTCCGGGTTCAGCTCGGGGATCACCGCGTCGACGACGTTCGCGAACGCGGCGTCGGCACCGCGCAGCAGCGGGACGAACACCAGCAGCAGTACGGCACTCGCCAGCACCGGCACCAGGAACCGTGGCCTCGCGCGGCTTTCCGGCTTCTCGGTGACCTTCTTGAGCCCGCGCCCGATCCACGGGATCGCGAGCAGTGCTTCGATCGGCACCGCGAAGACGTCGTAGACGATGGTGTTCACCGTGCGCTTGCCGACCACCGCGAGAGATCCCGCGACGCAGGCGGCCAGTACGCACAACACGTTCAGCCACGCCGACGCGCGGAACACGCCCACCGCGAGCAGGCCGAGCGCGGCCAGCGCCCACAACGCGTTCACCAGGCCAAAATGCGGCTCGGCGGCACCGCGGGCCCGCCTGTCCGCGAAGTAGACGGCCACGGCGAAGGCGAGCCCGGCCACAAACCAGCCGACTCCGGGATCGTCCGGCAGCGCGACGGCGGCGATCAGGCCCGCCGCGGCCGCCGCGGGCAGCACCGAGCCGGGAAGCGGGACGATCGCGGACTTGGGCGGCACCCGGGGCCGCATCAGCACCGGTACCTGCGGCGCCGCGGGCATGGGTTTGGGCGGCAAGACCCCGTCAGGCATGGTCGGCTTCATCGTGCTCGTCGCCGCCGACGGAGGCGACGCGTGCGCCTGCCGATCTTCTTGGTCTTCGCTCATCGAATCCTCCAGTTTGCGAAAGCACATACAGGTGAGTGCGCAGAGCCGCCGAAAGAAAGCGGCGAATGGTTACGGAACGGGGATCACGACGCGGATGACACAGCCCTGCCGTTCTTCGGGGCTGACGACGGCGATGCTGCCGTCGTGGAGATCGACCACCCACCGGGCGATCGCGAGTCCGAGGCCGGTGCCCCCGCCGCCTGCCCGCTCACCGCGGGTGAACCGTTCGAACACGCTATCCCGCTCCCCCGGCGGGATCCCGGGGCCCTCGTCCTCGACCTCGATGACGACGTCGGCGTCGCGCGCCTCCGCCCGCACCCGGACCTCGCCACCGGAGGGTCCGTGCCGGACGGCGTTGTCGAGCAGGTTCACCACGACCTGGTAGAGCCTGCCCCGGTCGGCGACGGCCATCGCGCCGGGCGGCTGGACGTCGACGGCGAACCGCACGCCCCGGCCGGTCGCGGCCGCGGTCACCCCGGCCTCGGCGGCGACCTCCTCCAGGAGCAGTTCGAGGTCGAACTCCTCCAGCTGCAACGGAAACGCCCCGGCGTCGATCCGGGAGAGGTCCAGCAGTTCGGAAACCAGCCTGCCGAGGCGTTCGGTCTGCTGCAGCGCGGTCTTCAGCGTCGCCGGATCGGGTTTGGCGACCCCGTCGACGAGGTTCTCCAGCACCCCGTTCAGCGCGGTGATCGGGGTGCGGAGTTCGTGGGAGACGTTCGCGATGAGCTCGCGCCGCCGCTGGTCGGCGACTTCGAGGTCGGCCGCCATCTGGTTGAAGGCGTGCGCCAGCTCGCCGACCTCGTCCCGCGCGGTCGCCCGCACCCGGCGGGTGTAGTCGCCCTTGGCCATCGCGCGGGCGGCGGCGGTCATCTCCCGCAGCGGCCGGGTCATCCCGTGCGCGAGGATCTGCGAGGTGACCACGGCGAGCACCATCGCGGCCATGGTCGTCTTCGGTGGCAGCCAGCCGATCTGCCAGTTGAAGAACGCGAACGCGATGCCGCCGGAGGACACCAGCAGGATCGCGAGCTTGAGTTTGATGGAGCGGACCGGGTCGAGCGGTCTCGGCAGCGCGTCGACGATCCGGCCCACGAGCGGGCGCGGGTTCACGATCCCACCTCCAGGGCGTAGCCGACGCCGTGCACGGTGCGGATGAGATCCGCACCCAGTTTGCGGCGCAACGCCTTGATGTGACTGTCGACCGCGCGGGTGCCCGAACCGGTGCCGGCGACGTCCCAGTCCCAGACCTCACTCAGCAACCGTTCCCGCGGTTGCACCGCCCTCGGCCGCTTCGCGAAGTGGACGAGCAGGTCGAACTCGATCGGCGTCAGCTGCGCGGTCGTACCCGCCCGGGTGACCCGCCGCTGTTCGACGTCGATCTCGAGGTCGCCGAGCACGATCTTCGTGCCCGCTTCGCTCAGGTCGGCCCTGACGGACCGGTCGACGCGGCGCAGCAGCGCGTGCACCCTCGCCGAGAGCACCCGCATGGAGAACGGTTTGGTGAGGTAGTCGTCCGCACCGACGCCGAGGCCGATCAGCATGTCCGTCTCATCCGATCGGGCGGTCAGCATCAGCACCGGGACCGGACGGCGGGCCTGGATCCGGCGGCAGACCTCCAGCCCGTCGAATCCCGGCAGCATCACGTCCAGCACCACCAGGTCCGGCTCCCGCGCGGCGTCCACCTCGACACCGGTCGGGCCGTCGTGCGCCAGCTCCACCGAGAATCCCTCCGCGCGCAGCCGCGCGGCGATGCTTTCGGCGATGGTCACGTCGTCCTCGACGACCAGCACCCGGCGTCCTCCCAGTTCCATGGGGATGACTGTAAGCAGCGGCCGTGGAGACCGTTCGGGTGAGCTGTGGAGATCCTGTGGAGATGTTTCGGCCGGATTGCCGGATTGAGACGTCCGTGTGTGTGACGCAGGTCATGCATCAGGGGCGCTCGAACGCAATCGACAGTCTGCGTTTCGACGCCACCAACAGTGAACAGTCTGCCAGTCCCACCTCCGCCGCGCGGGCGAGCACGATTCCGCAATGGAGCCGACGGCACGCGGAACCCAGCTCGTGCATCCTGATGGCCGGGTAGAACTCGGCGAGGTCGAGTCCTTGAAGGACAGCCGCTTCTACAACGAAGAGCTCGCCCCGGTCCCGGTGGAGAAACGGACCTGGACCACCTACAACTACTTCGCGTTGTGGATGGGGATGGCGCACAACATCCCCTCGTACGCGCTCGCCGCGTCCTTGATCGCGCTCGGCATGGACTGGGTCCAAGCCCTGATGACGATCATCATCGGCAACCTGATCGTGCTCGCCCCGATGCTGCTCAACAGCCACGCCGGGACGAAGTACGGCATCCCGTTCCCGGTGTTCGCCCGCGCCTTCTTCGGGATGCGCGGCGCGAATCTGGCGGCCTTGCTGCGGGCGTTCATCGCGTGCGGCTGGTTCGGCATCCAGACCTGGGTCGGCGGCGAGGCCGTCTACATCATCGTCGGGCGGCTGGCGGGCTCCGGCTGGAAGGACTCCACCGTCGTCCTCGGGCAGCACTGGACGCTGTGGCTTTCGTTCGGGCTGTTCTGGCTGTTCCAGATGCTCATCATCTGGCGCGGGATCGAGGCGGTGCGGAAGTTCGAGAACTGGACGGCACCGCTGGTCTCGGTCGGCTTCCTGATCCTGCTCGGCTACGTGCTGGTCAAGGCGGGCGGGCTCGGCCCCATCCTGTCCGAACCCGGGAAACTCGGCTGGGGGCCCGACTTCTGGAAGGTGTTCGCGCCGTCGCTGATGGCGATGATCGCGTTCTGGTCGACGCTTTCGCTCAACATGCCGGACTTCACCCGCTTCGGCGGCAGCCAGGGCAAGCAGGTCCGCGGCCAGATCCTCGGCCTGCCGACCACGATGACCTTCATCGCGATCGTGGCGATCCTGACCACGTCCGGCGGCAGTGTCCTCTACGGCGAGCAGATCTGGGACCCGGCGAAACTGGCCGACCGGTTCGACTCCCCGCTCGTGGTCGTGATCGCGCTGATCGCGCTGGTGCTGGCGACCGTGTCGGCCAACCTCGCGGCCAACGTGGTCAGCCCGTCCTACGACTTCTCCAACGCGTTCCCGAAGAAGATCACCTTCGCCGTCGGCGGGCTGATCACCGGCATCATCGGCATCGTCATCCAGCCGTGGCGGCTCTACTCCGACCCGAATATCTACATCTTCGCCTGGCTCGGTTTCTACGGCGGCCTGCTCGGCGCGGTCGCCGGAGTGCTCGTCGCCGGCTACTGGGTGGTCAACCGGACACACCTCAACCTGCGGGACCTCTACACCGAACGCGGCGTCTACTGGTTCAACGGCGGCTGGAACTGGCGCGCGCTGGTCGCGACGCTGGTCGGCGCCGTGCTCGCGGTCGGCGGCGCGTACGGCGGGCCGTTCCCCGCCGACGGGCTGATCCCGTTGCTGAAACCGCTCTACGACTACAACTGGGTCGTCGGACTGGCGGGCGCCTTCGTCGTCTACCTGCTGCTGGCCCTGCCCGAGCGCAACCGCACCGCCTATCCAGAGGAGGAAGCAAGTGAGCGACCTGGTCCGAGCCGGATTGATCCAGCAGCGGTGGACGGGTGACAAGGAGTCCATGATCGCCAACGCCGTCGAAGCGATCGGGAAGGCCGCTTCGCAGGGCGCGCAGGTGGTCTGCCTGCAGGAGTTGTTCTACGGCCCGTATTTCTGCCAGGTGCAGGACACCGACTACTACTCCTACACCGAGGGCATTCCCGACGGGCCGACGACGAAGCTCATGCAGGAGGTGGCCGAACGCCACGGCGTCGTCCTCGTCGTCCCGATGTACGAGGTCGAGCAGCCGGGCGTGTACTACAACACCGCCGCGGTGATCGACGCCGACGGGACCTACCTCGGCAAGCACCGCAAGAACCACATCCCGCAGGTGAAGGGATTCTGGGAGAAGTTCTACTTCCGGCCCGGGAACATGGGATACCCGGTGTTCGACACCGCCGTCGGCCGCATCGGCGTCTACATCTGTTACGAGCGGCACTTCCCCGAGGGCTGGCGCGCGCTGGGACTGGCCGGGGCGAAGATCGTGTTCAACCCGTCGGCGACCAGCCGTGGGCTTTCGGAGTACCTGTGGCGGCTGGAGCAGCCCGCCGCCGCGGTGGCGAACGAGTACTTCGTCGGCACGATCAACCGGGTCGGCGTGGAACCCTTGGGCGACAACGACTTCTACGGACAGACCTATTTCGCGGACCCGCGAGGCCAGCTGGTCGGCGAAGCCGCGTCCGACACCGAAGAGGAGATCGTCGTCCGCGACCTCGACATGGGGCTACTCGCCGAAGTACGGGATCTGTGGGCCTTCTACCGAGACCGGCGTCCCGACAGCTACGGACCCCTCGCGGAGGCGTGATGACCACCCTCATCAAGGGCGGGCAGGTGCTGTCCACGGCGGGCGCGTCGGCGGCGGACGTCCTCGTCGACGGCGAGACGATCGCGGCCGTCGGCGCCCCCGGCACGCTGGGGCCCGCCGACGAGACCATCGACGCCACCGGGAAGTACGTGCTGCCCGGCGGGATCGACGCACACACCCATATGGAGATGCCGTTCGGTGGAACGCATTCCGTCGATTCCTTCGGCACCGGGACGACGGCGGCGGCGTGGGGCGGGACGACCACGATCATCGACTTCGCCGTACAGGCCAAGGGCACGTCACTGCTGTCCACTATGGACAAGTGGCATGAGAAGGCCGACGGGAACTGCGCCATCGACTACGGCTTCCACATGATCGTCTCCGACGTCAACGATTCGTCGCTGAAGGAGATGCAGGCCTGCGTCGACGGCGGGGTCGGCAGCTTCAAGATGTTCATGGCGTACCCGGGGGTGTTCTACTCCACCGACGGCGAGATCCTGCTGGCCATGCAGAAGGCGCGCGAGATCGGCGCCACGATCATGATGCACGCCGAAAACGGCATCGCGATCGACCAGCTGGCCGCGCAGGCGTTCGCCGCCGGGAAGATCGACCCGGTGCAGCACGGGCTCACCCGGCCGCCGGAGCTGGAGGGCGAGGCGACCTCGCGCGCGATCCAGCTGGCCAAGGTGACCGGGGCACCGCTGTACATCGTGCATCTCTCGGCGTCGCAGGCACTGGCGGCGGTCGCGGAAGCGCGTAACGACGGGCAGAACGTCTTCGCGGAGACGTGTCCGCAGTATCTCTATCTGTCCATCGAGGACTTGGCCAAACCGGACTTCGAGGGCGCGAAGTACGTCGCTTCTCCCCCGCTGCGCGAGAAGTCGCATCAGGCGGACCTGTGGCGCGGGCTGCGCACCAACGACCTTTCGGTGGTGTCGACCGATCATTGCCCGTTCTGTTTCAAGGACCAGAAGGAACTCGGCCGCGGCGACTTCCGCGCGATCCCCAACGGGATCCCCGGCGTCGAGCACCGGATGGACCTGCTGCACCAAGGCGTGGTGGCGGGCGAGCTCACCCTCGGCCGCTGGGTCGAGACCTGCTCGACCACTCCGGCGCGGATGTTCGGGCTCTACCCGCGCAAGGGGGTCATCGCGGCGGGTTCGGACGCGGACATCGTCGTCTACGACCCCACGGCGAAACAGACCCTTTCGGTCGAGACGCACCACATGAACGTGGACTACTCGGCCTACGAAGGGCTGGAGATCACCGGCAAGGTCGAGACGGTGCTGTCACGGGGCCGCGTGGTGGTGTCGCCGTCCGGGTTCTCGGGAAGTACGACGCACGGGAAATTCCTCTCGCGCGACCTGAACCAGTATCTGAACTGAGGTGGGCGCCGTGGACTTCGGGATAGTGCTGCAGACCGACCCGCCCGCGCGCGAACTGGTGCGGCTGATGAAGGCCGCCGAGGATCAGGGTTTCCGCTACGGCTGGACGTTCGACTCCTGCGTGCTGTGGCAGGAACCGTTCGTCATCTACTCGCAGATCCTCGCGGCGACGTCGTCGATGATCGTGGGCCCGATGGTGACCAGCCCGGCCACCCGGGACTGGTCGGTGATGGCGTCGACCTTCGCCACGCTCAACGACATGTACGGCAACCGGACGGTGTGCGGCATCGGCCGGGGCGACTCGGCGCACCGCGTCGTCGGCATGCCACCGTCCACTTTGGCCACCGTGCGCGACTGCATGCACGTGGTCAAGGAACTCGCCGAAGGGCGCGAGGTCCTGTTGCGGGACAAGCCGGTGCAGATCCCGTGGATCCGCAACGGCAGGCTTGAGATGTGGATGGCCGGATACGGACCCAAGGCACTCAAGACGGTCGGTGAACACGCCGACGGCTTCATCCTCCAGTGCGCCGATCCCGCGATCGCCCGGTGGACCATCGGCGCCGTGCGCGAGGCGGCCCGTGCGGCGGGGCGGGATCCGGGCGGGATCACCATCTGCCTCGCGTCGCCGGCATATGTCGGCGACGATCTGGCGCACCAGCGCGAACAGCTGCGGTGGTTCGGCGGGATGGTCGGAAACCACGTCGCGGATCTCGTGGCGCGCTATGGCGATTCCGGGCCGGTGCCCCGGGAACTGACCGACTACATCCGTGAGCGCCAGGGTTACGACTACGCGCACCACGGGCGGGCGGGCAATCCGTCGACCGACTTCGTCCCGGACGAGATCGTGGACCGGTTCTGCCTGCTCGGGCCGTCTTCGGCCCATGTGGAACGGCTGGAGGAGCTGGCTTCGCTCGGGGTCGACCAGTTCGCGCTGTATCTCATGCACGATCAGCGGGAGGAAACCCTGAAGCGGTACGGCGCCGAGGTCATCGGCCGCTAACATCCGCGTTTCGTCCTCTGAATGCGTTCCTTGCATGCGCAACTACCGCATTCAGAGGACGAATGCCTGGGATCAGCCCGCGAACCAGGCGGCTAGGGCTTCGCGCAGGCCCTCGGCGTCGGTCTCGCCCGCCCAGGCGACGTAGCCGTCGGGGCGGATCAGCAGGACGTCGGCGGGCCGGTCCTCGGCCTTGGCGGTGCGGACGTCGACACCGGCCTCCGCGGCGAGTTCGCGAAGCTCCGGCCGGTCGGCGAGGTCGAGCAGAACCGGCCGCGCGTCACGCATCAGCTCGGCGACGCTCGTCGCGCCTTGATCGGTCTCCAGCGCGAGGTCCGGAACGAACGTGCCGGCGAGCGCGTGCCCGGAACCCGGCATCGGGTAGCGCGTGTCGGTCCCGGCGACGTGGGAGGCCAGCCGTCGCGCGGCCTGCTCGTCGTCCAGAAGCTCCTGGAAGACCGCCCGCAACGCCTCGGCGGCTTCATCGTGCCCGCGCCGCAGCGCGACCTGCGCCCGGGATTGCAGCAACGCTCGGGTACCCGCGGCGTGCCGTTCGGCGTGGTAGCTGTCGAGCAGCCCTTCCGTTGCCCTGCCCTGGATCTCGGCGGCCAGCTTCCAGGCGAGGTTGACCGAGTCGGACATGCCGACGTTGATCGCCGTGCCGGTGGAAGGCAACAGGTGGGCCGCGTCGCCCGCCAGCAGGATCCGTCCCTCGCGGTAGCGCTCGGCCTGGCGGGCGGAGAACTGGTAGCGCGAGAGGCGGACCGGGTCGCCCAGCGGGACGTCCCCGCCGAGCACACGGCGGATGCTGTCCCCGAGTTCGGCCAGCGTCATCGGCACGTCGTCGTCGACCTCGCCGGGATCGTCCTCGGTGGTCTGGATGAACAGGATCCCCGGGGTGAGCGAGCCGAGCGCGAACACACCGGCGTCGGTGCGGGTGAAACCCGCCTTGATCCGGCCCAGTTCCGGCGTCTCGATGTCGCCATTGTCGTGCACGGTCAGTCCATCCGGGACGCTGACCTGCCCGATCCGGTTGACCTCGGGATAGGTGGTGCCGGGGAACGCGATCCCGGCCATCGAGCGGATCGGGCTGCGGCCGCCGTCGCAGCCCACCAGATACGGAGCGGTCACCTGGTAGGTCCCGTCGGGACCGCGCACCTCGGCGGTCACCGACTCGTCGTCCTGGCTCACGCCGACGACCTCGTGCCCGCGGCGAAGCTCCGCACCGAGGCCGGTGGCGTGCTCCGCCAGCAACCCCTCCAGCAGCTGCTGGCGCACCGACAGCGCCTTCAGCGGCGGCTCCTCGAACCGGGTGAGGTCGACGTGCACCCCACCGAACGGGAACCGGTCGGCCGGGACGGGATCGGTGACGAGACCCCGCACCCGGTCCAGCAGGCCGCGGTGGTGCAGCAGGTCCAGGATCTGCCCGCTGAGGCCGTGGGCCTTCGGTGTCTTCCCCTGTTCCGGCCGCCGTTCCAGCACCAGCGGGCGCACGCCTGCCAGCCGCAGTTCCGCGGCCAGCATCAGCCCGGTCGGGCCGGCGCCCACGATGATCACATCGACGTCCGTCAAGTCTTCGCTCCTGTTCGGCCTGTTCTTGCTACGGCCGAGGATTCTGCGGCACCACCGGGGTCTTGCCGCAAGACCCCCAGTGCGCTATACGTTGAACATGGAGGGGCACGCCCCCCATCTCTCCGGACTCGCGACCCCCTAGCCGACGAGCGCTTGATACACCAGGTTGCGCAGTTCGACGCGGATCGGATAGGACGACGACGGCAGCAGCTGCGTGAAGAACAGCACCGTGATGTCCTCGTCCGGATCGACCCAGAAGGCGGTACTGGCCGCGCCACCCCAGGCGAATTCTCCCGCGCTGGCAAGGGTTTTGGCCTTCACCGGGTCGTCGAGCACGGAAAAGCCCAGTCCGAAGCCGAAACCGTGGTACGGCGCCTCGGAGAACGCGGGCCGCCCGTAGGTCTCCAGGTCGACACCGCCCGGCAGATGGTTGCTCGCCATGATCTGCACCGTGCGCGGGCTGAGCAGCCGGGCGCCGTCGAGTTCGCCGCCGCGCAGCAACATCTGTGTGAAGCGGTGGTAGTCGCCCGCCGTCGAGACCAGACCGCCGCCACCCGACAAACAGGTGGGCGCGACCCGGCCGACGGCGCCCATCTCGTCGTGCCGGAAGGGGGCCTTGGTCTTCGGGTGGGGCACGTAGAGGGCGGCGAGCCTGTCGAGGACGCCGGAATCGGCCTGGAAGCCTGTCTCGTGCATACCGAGCGGCGTGAAGATCCGTTCGGCGAAGAAGGTCTCGAGGGACTGGCCGGAGACGACTTCGACGAGCCTGCCGAGGATGTCCGTCGCGACCGAATAGTTCCATTCCGAACCGGGCTGGAACAGCAACGGCAGCCGCGCGATCGCTTCGGAGACCCCGGCGAGGTCGAGCCCCGGTGCCATGCCCCAGTCGAATCCGGCCTCGCGGTAGATCGCGTCGACCGGATGCGTGCGGTGGAAGCCGTAGGTCAGGCCCGCGGTGTGGGTGAGCAGATGCCAGAGCCGGATCGGCTCGGTCGCGGGCTCGGTCGCCATGCGGACGGACGAGCCCTTCGTGAAGACCTTCGGCTCCGCGAACTCCGGCAGCCACCGCGAGATCGGGTCGGTGAGGTCGATGCGGCCCTCTTCGACGAGCATCATCGCGGCGACCGAAGTGACCGGCTTCGTCATCGAATAGACGCGCCAGATCGTGTCCGTCTCGACCGGCAGCCCCGTCTCGATGTCACGCAGCCCGTTCGACGCCAGATGCGCGACCTTCCCGTTCCTGGTCACCACCGCCAGGTACCCGGGAAGCAGGTTCCGTTCCAGGTACCCGTCGAAGTGCTTGTCGATCCGCCGCAGTCGCTCCTCGTCGAAACCCACCTCGGCCGGGTCGACGTCCACCTTCAGCTCGATCATGTGACCGAGGCTACGCGTTCCGCTCGGCCTGTTTCTCCAGTCGCCACGCCTCGTCGGTCTTCCCGATCCGCCAGTATCCGGAGATCGAGAGCAGGTCTCGCCGCATTCCCCGGTCGTCGAGCAGATGACGCCGCAGGTCGCGGACGAACCCGGCCTCGCCGTGGACGAACGCCTGCACGACACCGTCACGCCAGTCGAGGGCGCGGACGGCGGCCGCCACCTCGTCGCCCCGGCTCCGGTGCAGCCAGGTGATGTGCGCGTCGGCCTTGGTGGTCAGCGCCTGCTCTTCGGCGGCGTCCTCCACCAGGATGACCGCGTGCACGGGAACCCCCGCCGGCATCGCCTCGAGTGACGCGGCGATCGCCGGCAGGGCGCTCTCGTCCCCGGCGAGCAGATGCCAGTCGGCCTCGTCGCCCGGCCGGTACGCCCCGCCGGGACCGGAGATCAGCAGTTCGTCCCCGGGTTTCGCGGCGGCGGCCCACGGACCGGCGACGCCTTCGTCGCCGTGGTGGACGAAGTCGAGCACCAGTTCGCCGTGGTCCGGGTCGAAGGCGCGGACGGTGTAGGACCGCATCCGCGGCCATTGCTCGCGAGGCAGCTCTTCGCGAACCCGTGCCAGGTCGAACGGCTCGGGATAGGTGACGCCCGGAACCCGGAAGTGCACCTTGACATAGGCGTCGGTGAAATCATTGGGCTGGAACGAGGCGATCCCTTCGCCCCCCGCCACGATCCGGACCATATGCGGGGTGATCCGCTCGGTGCGCAGCACCCGTAACCGGGTCGCCGACACCGGCTTCCTCGCCTCGGCCATCCAGGATTCCTTTCCTCAGGTTAGGTGAACCTAACCGAGCGTACGCCCTTCTGCGTCGGGGCGGGCCAGGTCGACCAGCATCCGATCGAAGCCCTCCCGGACTTGCCCGCCGAATCCGCCGAACCGTTTGGCCAGCGAAACCGCCCACCCCCCGTGCGAAGCGACGTTGTACACCCGATGGGTTACCCGCGCACCGGCCGGATCATCCTCGACGGTGTATTCGCCGCGATACCACCAATCGCCCTGCTGCGCGGTGAACCGCCGTCCCGCGTCTAGCTCGAAACCGGGGTTGTACGGCTGCGCCTGAAGATGGTCCGTGAGCCGGGCGAAGACCGCGTCGGCAGGCGCGGGCACCACGCCTACCACTTCGACCAGGAGTCTCACGACGCCCTCGCGGCCGGATCGCTCACTCGCGTGTTCTGGAAGGACGCGACGCGCCAGCCGCCGGACTCCTTGACGAGCACATACGTCAGCGTCGATTCCCGGCCCGGTTCGGGCGTGCCACCCGCCAGCGACGACCCGCCGCCCGCCACGACGATCGCGACATCCGGCCGGATGAACCGGACCTTGGGTTCACTGCCGCCGTCGACCAGCTTCGAGCCCTTGAGCGGCCCCTCGAACAGGGCTCGGTGCGCGCTTTCGATGACCGCGCGGCCCGGCATGTTCATCCCGAAGAACGTCACGTAATCGGCGTCTTCGGTGAACCACTGCGCGTACGCGACCGCGTCACCTTCGTTCCACGCTTCGGCGAGCTTGCCCAGCACGGCCAGGACTTCGGTACGGGATTCGGTCATGATCTCCTCCAGTTGGCGAACACCGTTCGTGTTACGAACACCGTTCTACAGACGAACGACGTTCGCGTCAAGTAGGGTTTCCGCCATACCCCGGATCAGGAGGCGAACGAAGTGAGCAGGCCCCGGCGTCGCGCCGAGAAACCAGTGCTATCCCAGGAGCTCGTGGTGAAGACGGCACTGGACCTCCTCGCCGCCGAGGGACTGGAGGCGGTGAGCATGCGGCGCGTGGCACAGGCGCTGGAGACCGGCCCGGCGTCGCTTTACGCCCACGTCGCGAACAAGGAAGAGCTCCACGAGCTGATGGTCGACCACGTCCTCGACTTCGGCCCGATCCCCGAACCCGACCCCGACCGATGGGTCGAGCAGGCGAAGGAGCTGCTGCGCGGGAACGTGCGCGCGCTGACGTCGTTCCCCGGGATCGCCAAGATCGCGTGGGCCATCGCGGTCCCTGTCGGCGCGAACTCCTTGCAGCAGGCCGAAGCCCTGCTCGCGGTGCTGCGCGCGGGCGGCCTCGACCTCAGGCGGGCATTGTTCGCCGCCGACGCGTTATGGCTCTACACCAAGGCTTTCGCCTACGAAGGCGATGGCTGGCAGCACGGCGACATCAACCTGGCGGAGCAGGAGGAACGCGGCAAACGGATGGTCGACTACATGACGTCATTCCCGCCGGGCACCTTCCCGAACCTGCTCGCTTCGGGCGAGTACTTCAGCGCGGAAACCGCACAGGAGCGCTTCGAGTTCGCCATCGACCTGTTCCTGCGCGGCCTCGTGAGTGGCGATTCGGGTTATTGAGAGGTAAGGCAAACATGGCGTGATCGCCTCGCTGACGTGAAGGTCCCCTTCCCTACCCTGAAGGTAGCGAAGTAGACCTTCGCGGACTGGTCGCAATCAAGGACTCCCCACTGAGACAGTGGGGCCTCCTTGACTGTCCACAGGGGACACCATTGGACGACTTCATGTCCGATTGATGCCTATATTTACGGTTTCGAAGGGGAGCCACGCATACCGCCCAAGTTGGACACTTACCCGTGCAAATAGGGTCCTTTGTGGACAGACCAGTCGCCGTCCCCACTCCCGCCAGCCGGTCCGGACCCACGCCGGGGCACGCCATGTTTGCCTTACCCCTCAAATAGAACACGAATCGCCACTCACGACCAACCCGGCCACCCGCCCGAGCTTCAGTGTCCACAAGGGATAACTCCGCGCGCTTGCGTGTCTGATTGATGTCTCTATGCACGGTTCTGCGGGAGGTCGCGAGTGCCAATGAGGGTTATTGAGGGGAAAGTCAAATGCGTCCTGGCGTGGGGCCGGTGTCGCTCCTGTGTACGCGTTCTTCTGGTAGCGAAGGCCTCCTTGCCTACCCTGACGGTAATGAAGGAGGCTTTCGCTACCGTCGGATGCGATCCTCGCGAAGCCGCGCAAGTTCCCCAAATCGGTGGCTGCGGTCTCGAAACGTGTCCCTTATGGACAGACAAGAGCCGGTCAGAGCAGCGCGACCGCGGCCGCGTACTGCGGCACCAGATGCGCTCCCAGTGACGCCTTCGTCTCGGACATCTTCTTGCCGAACATCACCTGTGGCCGCCCGGTCTCCAACGCCCAGCGCACCACTTCGCCGTAGAAGTGGAAATACAGGTTGGTGCGTCCGCCCAGCTCCGGCGGGAGCGCGGCCCAGTTGCGGACGATCGGCAGGGTCGGGTGATCGAGAAGGGTCGTCATGGCGACCACCCGGCCTGTGGCGGTCTCGCGGTAGCAGATGAGGTGCACGTCGGGCTGCCGCAGCAAGGCGCTCCAGTAGCCCACGAACGCCGGGAGCGGCACGATCGGCACGTCGTGGTGTTTGGCTTCGTTGTGCCGCAGCAATTCCGCGATCTCGACCGGATCGGCGTCGACGCCGGGCATGACCCGCGCTTCGATCGAAGGGTCGGCGTCGAAGGTGCGGAAGATCTTGCGCAGGTTGTACTTGCGTTTCTTGGCCAGCGAGTTCACCCAGTCGTCCCGGCCCGAGAACGACGTGACGTCGAGGACGGCGACGTCCTCGGTCCGGCGTACCGTCTTCAGCCTGCCACGGACACTGTCCACTCCGGACTCGCCGATCTGCCGGACCAGCAGCGCCCGCAGTCCCAGGCCCAGCTCGGAGCGCATGGCCGGGACGAAGGTGTCCAGCAGCCTGCCGACGCCGCCATCGTCGTCCTCACCGTCGAACCACCAGCCCGGCATCGCTCCCGAACCGGGGGCGCGGACATCGAGCCCGCCGAGCCGTCCGCGCCCGACCGGGCGGGCGAACCGGTGTCGCCGGGTGCGTCCGGTGACCCAGGCGGAACTGACCACGCCACGCGGTTCCCCGTCTTCGAGCAGAACCGTGACCGGCTGCGCGGTCCGCGCCGCCCACGCCTGGGTGGTGAGCACCTCCCAGCTCCAGTCCGCGCGCAGACCGGCCTTGGCCCGCAACGTTTTCCAGTACGCGGGCTCCGGATCCCGCCGGGGGTCGAGCACCTCGATCACCATCGGGTCACCGGCCTCGGCGCGACGACCCCCTGCAGCCCCACCGGCTGGAAACCGAGCGTGGCCTTCAGGTCGGTCAGCCCCCGTCCCATCGACAGGGACTTCCGGTTGCCCTCGATCATGTAGCGCACATTCCGGACGACGGCGTCGAAGTAGAGGTGCTTCGGCCGTCCCTCCTCCGGCGCCACCGCGGCCCAATGCTGGTGAAAGGGCGCCACGGGATGATCGAGCACGATGCCGAACGCGAGCAGCCTGCCGTCGGCGTCGTGGTAGGTCGTGGTGATCACATCCGGCCTGCGCACGAGTTCGGCGAAGTATTCGGCGGTGACCGGACCGCGCCGGTCGAACTTCACCGGTCCCATCCGCTCGCGATGCCTCCGCAGCAGGGTGGCCAGTTCCCGGGCGTCGAGGTCGGTGCGGGCGGGCTCGCCGCGGACGAGCACGTCCGGGTCGGCGGCGACCTTCTTCGACTGGCCGCGCAGGCTCAGCCGCCTGCTCCGGCGCAGGGACGCCAGCCACCCTTCGACGTCGACGAACCGGTTCTCCAGTACCGATGTCGGCATCGTGTCGAGAACCTTTCTGCCCCGTCCGGACAGCATGTCGAGCGCTTCCGGCTCCACAGTGCGGTAAACGACGCCGAGGCAGCCTGGCCCGGTGAAGCGGCAGACGGCCTGTTCGAACCGGCGCATGATCTCCCGCCGGTCGGCGGCGGCGACCCCGTCCGCGAACAACCACGGCGGATATCCGGAAAGCCACGCGTGCTGGACTTCGATCCAGCGCGGTCCCCACCGCGCAGCACTGCGTACCGCAGCAGGCCGCTCCGAAGCCCGCGGGGAACACAGCATCGCCAGCACAGCGGCGACGATCTCTCCCCCGTCGCTGATCACGGTCAGGACGTCGGGGCTGCGGGAGAACCGCGATTCCACCCGCAGCAACCCGTAGTCCCACGGGACCGGCGCCTGCTGGACGGCGAGGAACGTGGCCCAGCCTTCGGGTTCGGGATCGGTTCGCGGGTCGAGTACCCGCACTTCCCAGGTCATCGGCCCAGCGCCGGTCTCGGCACGGCGACCGAGACCAGGGACCTGGTGCCGAAGCCGAGTGCGGTCTTGTTCGCCAGCATCGCCCGGCCGGCGGTCAGTTCGCGGCGCTCGTGCGTGATCATGTGCTCCACTCCCCTGGCGTAGAAGTCGACATAGAGCCCTTTCCGGCCACCGTCCGCGCCCGGAAGCGCGGCCCACTGGTGCAGCACGCATTCGCCGTACGTGTCGAACAGCGTGCCGAATCCCAGCAAGCGTCCGGATCCGTCACGGTAGGTGCGAGTGACGACGTCCGGGCGGCGCACGAGTGCGTCCAGATAGGACGGCGCGATCGGGCTCCGGGTGTCCATGTGCAGCCCGCCGAACCGCGACCGCTGCCCCTCGGCCCAGGCCCGTTCGTCCTGCCTGGCGCGGTGGGCGTTGAGCAGCACGGCGAGTTCGTGGCAGTCCAGGTCCTGCCGGGCGGAGGCCGCCTCGGTGCGGAAATCCCCGTCTTCGCTCAGGTCGCGCAGCGTCTTCCGGACCTCGTCGCCGAGTGTCCGTTCCCATTCGTCCACTGTGGAATAGTCGTTGGCCAGCACGGCGACCGGGTCGATCTCCCGGGACATCCGGCCGCGGCCGTCCAGTGCCGGGAGGAGCTCCGGGGTCATCGCGCGGTAGATCACACCCAGCAGCCCGGGCCCGAGGTGAGCGCACAGTGCCCGTTCGAACCGGCGGACCGCTTCCCGCCGCTCGGTCTCGTCCAGCCGCTCGTCGAGCACCACCGCGGGATGGCCGCTGAGCTGCCAGAGGTAGGCCTCCGCCCAGCGTGGGCGGAACCGTCCACCGAGGACGGACAGCGGCGCGAAGTCGTCCGCCCGCCAGCTCCGGCACACCATCACGGTGAACGCGCCGACGACCTGCTCACCTCTGCGGAGCACCGCGAGTACCGCCGGGTTCTTCGCCAGCCAGGCTTCCCGGCGCAGGACCTCGTAGTCCCAGACCGGCGACAACCTCGCGCGATGCAGGAATTCCCGCCAGCCGGTGGGTTCGGCCGCGCTCCTCGGATCGACCACCTCGGCCTCGAACGCGGTGCTCCGTTCCGTCACCTTCATCGTCACCATCCCAGTACCGGTCTCGGCACGGCCGCGGAGTACACCGGGCGCGCCCGGAAGCCCAGCGTGGCCTTGAGTTCGGGCAGTCCGCGTCCGGCGGTGAGTTCCTTGACCCCCCGCCGCGTGGCGTAGCGCATGGCGTGGATGTAGGAGTCGAACAGCAGACCCTGGCGCCCGCCTTCATCCACCGGCAAGGTGCCCCAATGCTGTTTCGCCGGGCTGTCCGGATGCTCGAGCAGGGTGTTCACCGCGAGCAGCCTGCCGTCGGCGCCGGTGTAGGTCAGCGTGTGCACGTCCGGCCGCCGGAGAAACCGGTGCAGGAACGCCGCGGACGGCGGTGTCCTGGTGTCGAGCGGGAGCTTCCCGTGCCGCTCACGATGTCCTTGGATGAGGGTCGCGACCTCGGCGCTGTCGAGGTCTTCCCGGCCTGCGCCACCCACGACCACCACGCCCTGATCGGCGGCCAGTCTGCGCCGCAGCCTCCGCAGCCCACCACGTCGCGACTTCGGCAGCGACGCGATCCATTCGTCTTCGGAGGCGAAGCGGTTTTCCAGCACCGCGACCGAATCGACCACCTTCACCAGCCGCCCCGGCCCTTGGAGGTCCTCCGCGAAGTCGCGACCCAACGCCCGGTACAGGACCCCGAGCAGACCGGGACCGAGACGGCGGCGCAGTGACCGTTCGAAGGCCCGGATCAGCGGACGCCGTTCGGCGTCACCGATCCCCGGCGCGAACGCGAACCCCGGGTAGCCGCTCAGCCACGGTTGGCAGACCTCGGCCCAGAACGGCCGCAGCAGCCGATGCCCCGGCGTCGGTGCGAAGCGGTATCGCAGCCGTGGACGGCACACCAGCACCGAAAACGCCGCGACGATCCCGGCGTCGTCCGTGACGGTGGCCAGCATCGGCGGGTTCCGCGCGGTCCAGGCGTCGAGACCCATCACCTCGTAGTCCCATACCGGATGCAGGCGCGCGGCGTGGAAGAACTCCGGCCAGCCGACGGGAACGGGATCGGTGCGGGGATCGTGGAAGCCGATCTTCACGTGAGCACGACCGGGGTGCCGTGTCGCGGGCACGGCGCGATCTCACCACGGACGCCGCCCGCCGGGAGCACGTCCACGAACCGCGGGGAATCCTGACGCAGCAAGGTGAACGCCAGACCGCCCGTGGTGGACCGGGCGTAGACGCGGGGCCAGTCGAGGTGCCAGCGACCGCATTCTTCGATCGCGCCCAGGTAACCCAGCGCCGGATCGTGGAGCACGCCGTACGGACCGGTGTCCATTGTGTCCAGTTCCCGTCGCGGTACGGATTCGACCCGGTACGCACGGTCTTCGGGCAGTGCCGCGGCGAAGACGGCCAGTTGCTTGTCGTCACCGATCGCGAGCACACGTTGCCCGCGGCGCAGCGCGGCGGACAGTTCCGCGAGCACACCCGGCGCCGGGACGTCGGGATCCACCACACAGCAACGGACTCCGCGCGGCAGGTCCACCGACGGCCGCGTCCCGTCGTCACCGAGCACGACGACCAGTGCGTCCCCGGTCACCGAACGTGCCTTGCGCAGCACGGGACCCAGACCCCGGCTCGGCTCGACCCGTTGCGTGCCACCGGCGAGCGGCACGAGATCGATGATCTTGTGCACCGCCTCGGCCAGCGGCGCCGCACCGGAATCCGTTCCGGTGCGACCGGGTACCAGCACGGGATCCGTTCTGCCGTCGAGTGCCCAGCGCTCCCGGTAGAACGGCACCGTCGCGAAGGCCGACCGCACGGAACGCCGATAGGCCGCCCGCCAGGCAGCACTCACCCCCAACTTCCACATGGCGCGGAATCATGCGTCATGTGGGGTGGATTGGGAACAGATCATGCCTGGTTCGTCCGACTCGCTACGGAATTCCCTCCTTTTCGACTGAGCTGAAAGGAGCAACTTTCCGCACACCCTGGCGAGAACAAAGTGAATCTGCCTATAACACCGGGAACTTTCGAGCCGGCACGATCTGCCGGCCGCCTGGGGCCAAGGGGACGCATGAACCGTGAAATCACCACGAGTGACGCTGTGCACACAATAGCGCACTCACCGCTGGGGCCGGGCAGATGAGCCGGTCGATCTCCGGCCCGGTGCAAAGTGGACTCACCGTAGTCGTTCCGTGCTTCAACGAAGTCGACAACGTCGAGCCCTCCTACCGGGAGATCGTCGCCGAGTTGGGAAATCTCCCCCTCGAACTGCTCTATGTGGACGATGGGAGTACCGACGGGACGCTGGAGGTCATCCGCGGCCTCGCGCACACCGACCCTCGTGTGCGGTATGTGTCCTTCACCCGGAACTTCGGCTTCGAAGCTGCCTTTTCCGCGGGTTACCGGTACGCGGGGAAACCGTGGCTCCTGCATATCGACGCCGACCAGCAGTTCCCGGCCTCCGAGGCCGGGAAATTGATCACCGCCGCCGAGGAGGGCAACGACGCCGTTTTCGGTGTCCGCACCAATAGGCAAGATCCTTTACTGAGACGGTGGGGTACCGCGGCCTTTCATTTCCTCGGACGCCGTGTGCTGCGCATCGAGATCCCACCGGGTGCGACGGCCTTCCGCCTGGTCCGCACCGAGCTGGCCCGCAAGATCGTCGATCTCCGGCTGGGCACCCCGTACTTCCTCGCCACCGTGCCGAGGCTGACCAGTCGCTACACGACCGTCCCGGTGGCACACCGCGCACGGGAACGCGGAGAGTCCAAAGTGGGCTTCGGTTTCCTGTCCTCGCACGCCATCGAACTCTTCGTCGGTTTCACCCGGCGCCTGACGACGGCGGCGTCGGCGACCGCGCTGACGACCGCCGGGATCGCGGGACTGGCGGGGCTCGTGACCGCGTTCGGCCTGCTCGGCCGGAACATCACCTCGGCGCTGATGTTCGCCTTGTTCTCCGTGGTGCTGACGGTCCTTTCGCTGAGCGTCCGCTACCTGGTCGTGGTCGGTGCGGGTCAGCCGCGGCCGAGGCAGTTCTACATCAGGGAGGCCAACTTCCCGGTCGACGAGGACGACCTGCTCTACACCTCGGCGGAAGCCGGGATCCATCCTGGGGAAAGGCAAGCGGGAGTGAAGAAAACCGAAGACACGGCGGCCCGGCGGAGCCTGGTGATACTGGGCGGGGCCGACGGTTCGGTCAGCACGTACCACCGGGCGCGGGAACTCGGTTTCCACACCATCTGCGTCGACGTCCGCGCGGCCGCACCCGCGGTGGCGCTCGCCGACGAGTTCGTCCAGGTCAGTGTCCGTGCCCCGGAACAGATCGCGGCCGCACTGGAGGGCCGGGACGACATCGCCGGGGTGCTCTGCCCGGCCAGCGACGTCGGGCTCCCCGCACTCGCCTGGCTCACCCGGCAGTGGAATCTGCCGGACCCGCTGCCCGAGGCCGCCGTCGCCGCTTCCGTCGACAAATCCGTCTTCCGCGAACTCTGCGACAGGCTGCGTTTGCCGACCTACCGCAGTGTCGGCGGGAAGCCGGGCCCGGACCTCGTCCTCGCCGCGCAGCAGCTGCGGTTCCCCACGCTGGTGAAACCGGTCGATTCCTCCGGAAGCCGAGGGGTGGTCTCGTGCGCGAGCCCCGGTGGGCTGAGCGCCGCGTTCACCGAGTCGCTCGCGTTCTCCCCGTCGGGGCGGCTCGTCGTCGAGGAGCATCTCGATGGCTCTCACTACACGATCGAAGCACTCGCGGTCGACGGCCGGATCGTGTTCCACGCGGTCACCCGGCGCACGCTCACCCCGCCGCCGTTCTTCGTGACGGCGTCCCATCTCCTGCCGGCGGGGCTGCCGGCGGTGGTCGACCGCGCCCTGCCGCTGATGCTGACCGCGCTGTGCGCCGAACTCGGTTATCGCACCGGGCCGCTCACCCTCGACGCCGTCCTGGGCCGCGACGGGAAGTTCTATCTGATCGAGATGGGCGCCCGGATGGGCGGCAACGGTCTCGCCGAGGCGATCGAACTCAGCACCGGCGTCGATCTGATCGCCGCCGGGATCGCCGCCGCCACCGGGGACGAGGTCGTCCTCTCCCCGCGCGACCCGCGACCGACGCTGGTGCACATCCTCGCCTCCGACCGCGGCGGCCGGATCCGGCGGATCGAAGGCACCGACGAGGTCCGGGCGATGCCCGCGGTACACGGCCTGGAACTGTTCGCGGAACAGGACTCCTTCGTGAAGCCGTACGAGCAGGCCGGGTACAAGATGGGCTACGCCGTGCTTTCGGCGGCGACCGTGCCCGAGGTGCTGGCGGCGGAGGACGAACTGCGCGGCACCCTGAAGTTCCTGCTCGACGAGCAGGGTATGGCGGTGCCGCTCCCTTGACCGGTACCTCGCTCACCGGCGGCAGCGGCACCGCGGCGATCGCGGCGCCGAAGCCGTCGACGGTGCTCCGGCTGCTCGCCGGCCGGGGTGTCTTCCGGCTGGCGATCCAGGCCATGGGCGTGGTCCTGGTCACCGCGTGGGGAGCGCACGACTACGGCCGGTTCGCCACCGCGCTCGGCCTGATGACGTGGCTGAACTTCGTGCCGTCCGCGGCGGAGAAGTCGGCGCTGAAATCCCTGCCCAGGCTGCGGGTTACCCAGGACGCCGTCGCGGCCTTGGCCGTACGGATCGCTTTCGCCCCGGTTCTCGTGGTGCTGGCGGCGATGGCGGTCGCGCTGGTCGTCGCGCCGGAGTCGGACGCCGCGCTGTACCTGACGGCGGCGGGCTGGTCGATCTCCGGTGGGCTGCTGATGACCGTCTCCGGACTGCACCGGTTCCGCGGCCGGTCCACTTTGGACGCGCTGGCGTTCACCGCCGGCGCGCTGGTGGTCGGCGCGGTGACCGTGGGCACCTGGTTCGTCCGCTGGTCGCCGCTGACCCATCTCGGCCTGCTGCTCGCCGGGATCCTGCTCATCCTCGGGTTCTCCGCCGCGTTGCTGCCGAAGGAGTGGCTGCGTCCCGGCAGGGTGAACGGGCATCGGCTCCTGCCCGCCTTCGGCCGGAGCACCGTACTGCTCGGGATGACCGAAGTGCTCGACGTCCTGGCGACGTCGACGGTGTTCGGTGTGCTCGCGCTGGCGGGCCGGACCGTCGACAGTGGACCGTTCTACGTCGCCTTGCTGGCGAGCAGCGCGTTCTGCTCGCTGCTGTTCTATCAGCTGCGGCTGCATCAGCCCGCGATCTCCAGCCGGATGCGAGGCGGCGGCGCGGCGGCGGGTCGCGCTCGCGCGGTCGAACTGCTGAAGCTGGTCGAGCGGGGCGCGCTGGCCTTCCTCGCCGCGGTGGGGATCGCGCTGGTGATTCCGGCCGCACGCGCGGCACTGACCGCGGAAGGCACGACCGGCGCGTATCTGGTCCTCGGTGTCTTCGTGCTGGCCGAAACGGTGCTGTTCGCCGTCCGGCTCTACGCGGGCTTCCTGATCGAGAACACCAACAGCAAGGTCCTCACCCTCACCGCGTCGGCCTCGATCGCCGGGTTGTTCGCCACCCCGCTCGCCGCGGCGGGACTGGTTCCGGCGATGGGACCGGTCGGCGGGTTCGCCGCCCTCGTCTTCGCCATCGGCGTACGGGCCACCGTGCTCCGGCGGTTGCTGCGCCGCCATCACCCCGAACTCTGAATTCCCCACTGGAGAAGGAACATGTACGTACTGGGTATCAGCAGGGTCCACGATTCTGCGGCCGCGCTCGTGCGCGACGGCGAGATCATCGCGTTCGCCGAAGAAGAGCGTTTCACCAGGGTGAAGCACGACGGAGATTTTCCCGCGCACGCCATCAGATTCTGTCTCGACCGCGCCGGCATCACCCTCGCCGACGTCGACCACGTCGCCTATTACTGGCAGCGCTGGCGTGAGGGCATCCACGCGGCGAAGGTGTTCGCGCGGTACTTCCCCGCCACGCTGGAGGTGTTCCGCAACGCGAACGGTGACGAGGACGGCTCCTCGGCCGGCCTGGTGGAGACCTTCAAAACCGGTGGTGGCAAAGGAGTCGACGACTACCACGTCGGCGGTGCGGTGCTGGCGCACATCAAGCGGTCCTACACCCTCGAACGGGACGTGAAAGAAGCAGCGGGGTGGACCGGTCCGGCGAAGTTCAAGACACACCTGGTCGACCACCACAAGGCGCACGCGGCCAGCGCGTACTTCATCTCGCCGTGGGAAGAGTCGGCGGTGCTCACCTTCGACGGCATCGGCAGTGACGGGACAGCGACCTATCTGGGCCACGGCAAGGGAAACCGGATCATCGATATCCGGCGGATCAAGTTCCCGCACTCGCTGGGCGCGATGTATGCCGGCGTCACCGGCTATCTCGGCTTCTACCCGACCAGGGACGAAGGCAAGATCATGGGGCTGGCGCCGCTCGGCAACGACACCTACGTCGACGCGTTCAAGCAACTGATCCATCTCGACGACGACGGCGGCTACGAACTCGACCTGAGCTTCTTCGGCCACCACCGCACCGGCAAGCACGTCATGTCGAAGAAGTTCACCAACCTGTTCGGCCCCGCGCGCCCCAAAACCCGGGTCACCGCGGAAAACCCCGTACCGCAGCACTATTGCGACATCGCCTACGCGCTGCAGGTGACCTTGGAGGAGGCCGGGTTGCACCTGGCGCGCTGGCTGCAGTGGAAGACCGGGTCGAAGCGGCTCTCCGTCGCCGGTGGTGTCGCGCTCAACAGCGTGATGAACGGACGGCTTCTGCTGGAGACGCCGTTCGAGGACTTCTTCGCCCAGCCCGCCGCGGCCGACGACGGCTGCGCGCTCGGCTCCGCGCTGGAGGTCTCCGTCGGCACCTACGGCAGGCCGCGCCCGCGTGACGGCTACACCTACACCGGCCCGGACTACACCGAGGCGGAGATGGAACTGGCGCTGCAGGACGCCGGGGTCGACTACACCAGGGTCGACGACATCGCCGCGCACACGGCCGCGAAGATCGCCGAGGGCAAGATCGTCGGCTGGGTACAGGGCCGGATGGAATGCGGGCCGCGCGCGCTCGGCAACCGCTCGCTGGTGGCCGACCCGCGTGATCCCGATTCGAAGACGCGGATGAACGAGAAGGTCAAGCACCGTGAGGCGTTCCGGCCGTTCGCGCCGTCGTGCCTCGCGGAACGGGCGGGCGACTACTTCGTCAGCGACTACCCGTCGCCGGTCATGCTGCTGGTGTTCGACGTCCTGCCGGACAAACGCGACGAGGTCCCCGCCATCACCCACGTCGACGGGACGGCCCGTGTGCAGACGGTGAGCCGGACCGACAACCCGCTCTACTACCGGATGATCAGCGAGTTCGAAAAGATCACCGGGGTGCCGATGGTGGTCAACACCTCGTTCAACGACAACAACGAGCCGATCGTCGCCAGCCCGGCCGACGCCGTGGCCTGCTACCTGAACACCGACGTCGACGCGCTCGCCCTCGGGCCGTTCTGGGCGGAGAAGGAGACTCTGTGACCGCCACCCTCCCCGACACGACCGGCTGGGTTCCCGCGCTCTACCGCCACCGCAAGTGGCTGTGGCTGGTCGCCGCTGTCCCGGCGGTGGTCACCACCCTGCTGATCATGGTGATCCTGCCACCGGATCAGACGCTGGACAACGTCGTGGACTGGGCGTTCAAACTGTGCCCGTTCGTGTTCGCCGTCCTCACGGTGGCGCTCTTCCCGCGCACCAAAGCGGGTCCGGCGCTGATCGTCCTCGCGGTGTTCGTCTACATGTCCTATTTGGACACGGAACTGGTGATGCGGATCCAGGCGTTCGCGCGTGACGCCGCGACCGACGAGTACGCCTTCCAGCCGGTGTACCAGTTCGAGCTGTTCGTCGTGACGTTCATCGTCCTGTTCGGACTGATGGCCTACCGGCTCGGCGGCGGCCGGACGGCGAACGTACTCAAGACCGGCATCGCCTCGATCCTGGTGGTGATCTCGGGCGCCAACGATCTGACGTTCTGGGCGCTCAACGACGTCTGGTCGGCGGGAACGAAACCGACCGAGCTGAAATGGGCGTCGCATATGATCGTGTTCCTCGGCGGTCCGCCGAGTGTCCCGGCCGCGGTCGCGTTCATGGTGGTGCATCTGGTGCTGGCGGCGATCGTGGTGGCGCTGCCGGTCGGCCGCTGGGTGGACCGGGCGCTGGGGCTCAGGTGAGCCTGCGCACCAGACCGTCCGCCAGCAGCCGTCCCCGGTCGGTGAGCACCGCCCGCTCCTGACCGTCCAAAGCGGACTGATCCAGCAATCCCTCGGCGGCGGCGACCCGGGCTTCGGCGCGGCCGTCGTCGTCGAGGGCGTCGAGCGGAAGCCCTTCGGACAACCGGAGTTCCAGCATCACGCGTTCCAGGTGCCGGTCCTCGTCGGTCAGCACTTCCCGACCGGCGGCCGGTGACTCCCCGGCGGCCAGCGCGGCGGCGTACCGCGCCGGATGCTTGACGTTCCACCAGCGGACGCCGCCGACATGGCTGTGCGCGCCGGGTCCCGCGCCCCACCAGTCTCCGCCGCGCCAGTAGCCGATGTTGTGGCGACAGCGGGCTTCCTCCGACGCCGCCCAGTTGGAGACCTCGTACCAGCGCAGACCCGCCGAAGCGAGGACGCGGTCGATCATCTCGTAGTCGGCGGCGAGGACGTCGTCGTCCGGGGCGGGCAGTTCGCCGCGGCGGATGCGGCGGGCGAGCGCGGTGCCCTCCTCGACGATCAGCGCGTACGCCGAGACGTGGTCGACACCGGCGGCCAGCACCGCGTCCAGCGAGGCTTGGAGGTCTTCGACCCGCTCCCCCGGCGTGCCGTAGATGACGTCGAGGTTGACGTGCTCGAACCCGGCGGCGCGCGCCTCCTCGGCGGCCGCCACGGGCCGTCCCACGGTGTGCACGCGGTCGAGGATCCGCAGGACGTGCTGCGCGGCCGACTGCATGCCGAGCGAGATCCGGTTGTACCCCGCGTCACGGATGCCCGCGAAGAATTCCGGCGAGGTCGACTCGGGGTTCGACTCGGTCGTGACTTCGGCGCCGTAGGCGAGCCCGAAGGTGTCGCGGACGGCGTCGAGAACGCTTCGGAGCCCCTCGGCGCCCAGGAGAGAGGGGGTACCGCCGCCGACGAAGACGGTGTCGACCGCGGGCGGCTTCCCGAGCACGCGCGCGGCCAGGTCGAACTCGCGCTTGAGGCCTTCGAGCCAGGACTGTGGCGACGAATCGCTGTCCAGCTCACCGGCGGTGTAGGTGTTGAAGTCGCAGTAGCCGCATCGGGTGGCGCAGAACGGGACGTGGACGTAGACGCCGAACGGGCGGGTGCCGAGCCCTTCCAGCGCGCTCTCGGGGAGCGCGGACTCGAGGGGCTGGGCGTTTTCGAACGACAGTGCGGGCACACCCCAGTGTCCCCCACGCCGTGAAGGCCTCCTTCCCTACCCTGAAGGTCAGGGTCCCGGCAAAGTCGAGGTAGGGCAGGCTTGATTCTGGATGCCGCGGGGCTGCAGGTGCGGTTTCGGGGGAATGTCGTGAGTGGCGGTTCGGGTGAGGGCCACTTGTGTCTTAGGTACCTGCCATCGGGCGACACGCGTGATCCGACGGAGGGCACGCGTGAGTGAACGGAGAACACGCGACGAAACCTGCCGCTCCCGCGTGTCATCCATCCAGTCACACGTGTCCTCCGTCTGATCACACGCGCCATCCATCCAGCCACGCGAAACCACCCACTCGGCCCCGGTCGTGAGTGGCGATTCGGGCTAGAACACGAAACGCCACTCACGACCCCCTCGCCAAACCCCGCAACTCGCCCAAATCGGGCACATTTGTCCCGAGAAGTGTCCCTTATGGACAGTCCGGACCCGGGTGAGGCCCCTTGTGTGGGCCCGCTCCCGCCGTGTCCACCACGACGCGTTCGTCTTGTCCCGCTATAGAGGTGCTGCCGACCAGCACTTATGCGACTTTGCCGGAACCCTACCCTGAAGGTAGTGAAGGAGGCCTTCACGGACCGGGAGCCCAGATACTCAGGCCAACCCGTTGGCGGCCAGCCACTCCGGGGACGGTGGGATCACCTCGATGATGTCGATCAGGAAGCCGTTGAGGTCCTCGATGTAGAAGTGCCGCTGGCCGAATTCCTCGTCCACGAGTTCCGTGACGATCTTGACCCCCTCCTCTCGCAGGCGCTCGTACTCGGCCGCCGCGTCGGCGACCATGAACCCGACCATCGAGCCGGCCGCCTCCTGTGCCCGCCATGGCTCCGGCGTGGCCTTGTGGCCGCGCTTCGCGAAGCTCATCTCATAGCCCGGCACTCCGACGTTGAGGCTGGAGAACCAATCCAGCTCGATCGTCACGGTCAACTGCATATGCCGCTTCCACCAGGCGGTGGTCTCGGCGATGTCGTCGACGAGCACACAGGCACCGAAACCGCTGAGTTGCATCTGGTGTTGTCCTCCCAGTCGAATCACTTGATGCGTAGTACTATAGGCATAGTGGTTTGACTGAGGCAAGGAGAATGTTCCGATGCGACAGAACCCGGAGCGCCGGACCGCGCTCACCGACGCCGCGATCACCGTCCTCGCCCGCGAAGGCGCACGCGGCCTCACCTATCGCGCCGTGGACGTCGAAGCGGATGTCCCACCGGGAACGACGTCCAACTACTTCCGCAACCGGGACCAGCTGCTCGGCGAGGTCGGCGTCCGCGTGCAGGAACGGCTGTCGGCACCGGCGGAGGTGATGGCGAACCCGCAGGCCGAGTCGCCGTCCCACGACCGGGTCGGCGTGCTGCTCGGCGAACTCATGGGACGCCTGACCGCCCACCGCGAGCCTTATCTGGCCCTGCTCGAACTCCGGCTCGAAGCCACTCGGCGCCCGGATCTCTCGGCCGAGCTGACCAAGACCATTCGCGAGGGCATCGACATGAGCGTCGACTGGCACGTCGCGGCGGGGATGCCGGGCGGGCGCCCCGAAGTGCTGCTGATGTACCTCGCGCTGACCGGGCTCACCGTCGAACGGCTCACCCTGCCCGAGGTTCTCGCGGACGTCACCGACGAAGAGGTCATCCGGATCCTCGTCGACCGCGTCCTCCCTTCGTGAGCCGTGCGCGTTCTGCGTCACAATGCCCGGCCGCGAACCCGGCCTTGACCTGCAAAGCAGCGCGTTGACCTGGGAAAACAGTGTTCTTCGGACGGTGTTCCCAGTATTCGGACCGGCCTAGACCACATAGTGGGCGCGTGGCACGCTGAATGAATGACCCGCGCCGGAATCACCCTCGTGGCACGCCGCCACGTGGATCTCCGTCGTGTGGCGAGCGCGCTCTGTGCGACGAACCGCTGACTCCCCGCCACCACCACGATCTGCCGGAGGACTCCCATGTCGTCGCCCACGCGCGAGACCCCTGCCCGCACGCCCCGGGTAAAACAGAAACGGGGCGAGGGACAGTGGGCACTGGGGTATCGCGAACCCTTGAACCCCAACGAACGGTCCAAGAAGGACGACAACCCGCTCAACGTCCGTGCGCGGATCGAGAACATTTACGCTCGCGGTGGCTTCGATTCGATCGACCCGGGTGACCTCCGCGGCCGGTTCCGCTGGTTCGGTCTCTACACCCAGCGCAAGCCGGGGATCGACGGCGGCCGCACCGCGACGCTGGAGCCCGAAGAGCTCGACGACCGCTACTTCATGCTGCGGGTCCGGCTCGACGGCGGCGCGCTGACCACCGACCAACTGTCGGTGCTCGCCGAGATCTCGCAGACCCACGCGCGCGACACCGCCGACATCACCGACCGGCAGAACATCCAGTACCACTGGATCCAGATCGAGGACGTCCCGACGATCTGGGCCAAACTGGAGAAGGCCGGGATGACCACGATGGAGGCCTGCGGCGACAGCCCGCGCGTCATCCTCGGCTCCCCCGTCGCCGGCATCGCCGCCGACGAGATCATCGACGGCACGCCCGCGATCGACGAGATCAAGCGCCGCTACATCGGCGACCCGCGCTACTCGAACCTGCCGCGCAAGTTCAAGACCGCGGTCTCCGGGCAGCAGGACGTCGCGCACGAGATCAACGACGTCGCCTTCGTCGGCGTGAACCACCCCGAACACGGCCCCGGCTTCGACGTCTGGGTCGGCGGCGGCCTGTCCACCAACCCGATGATCGGGCAACGGCTGGGCGCCTGGGTCTCGCTCGACGAGGTCCCCGACGTCTGGGAAGGCGTGATCAGCGTCTTCCGTGACTACGGCTACCGGCGGCTCCGCGCCCGCGCCCGGATCAAGTTCCTGGTGAAGGACTGGGGTGCCGCGAAGTTCCGCCAGGTACTGGAAGACGAGTACCTCAAGCGCAAGCTGACCGACGGCCCGGCACCCGAGGTGCCCGCCGCGCAGATCGACCACGTCGGCGTGCACCCGCAGATCGACGGCAAGTTCTACGTCGGCGCCGCGCCGGTCGCGGGCCGCGTCTCCGGCGCCATCCTGCTGGCGGTCGCCAAAGCCGCCGAGCGGGCAGGGTCGAACCGCGTCCGCCTCACCCCGCACCAGAAGCTCGTGGTCCTCGACGTCCCCGAGGCCGAGGTGAACGGGTTGAAGAGCGACCTGGCCGAGCTGGGCCTGCAGACCGAGCCTTCGCCGTGGCGGCGCGGGGTCATGGCGTGCACCGGCCTGGAGTTCTGCAAACTCGCGATCGTCGAGACCAAGGCCCGCGCGATCGAACTGGTCACCGAACTGGAGAAACGTCTCGCCGACATCCAGTCCGAGATCGAGAACCCGGTGACCGTGCACCTCAACGGCTGCCCCAACTCCTGCGCGCGGGTCCAGACCGCCGACATCGGGCTCAAGGGCCAGATCGTCACCGATGAGGACGGCAAGCAGGTCGAAGGCTTCCAGGTGCACCTCGGCGGCGGGCTCGGCCTCGACGCCGGGTTCGGCCGGAAACTGCGTGGGCACAAGGTGACCGCGTCGGAACTGACCGCGTACGTCGAACGGGTCGTGCGTGCCTACGTCGACGGCCGCGAACCCGGCGAGCGCTTCGCCCAGTGGGTCACGCGGGCCGAGGAAAGCGTCCTGCAGTGACCGAACGAGCGACCCCGTACTACTGCCCTTTCTGTGGCGATGAAGACCTGCGGCCGGAAGAGGGCGGCTCCTGGCTGTGCTCGGGCTGCCGCCGGGTCTTCACCGTGAAGTTCCTCGGACTGTCCATTCCGGAGGTGTCGCAATGACCGCCACTGCCGACTACAAGACACTCGCCGAACGGGCCGCGAAGGAGCTCGCCGAGGCGACCGCGACCGAGGCCCTGCGCTGGACCGCGGAGACGTTCGGCGACGACTTCATCGTCGCCTCGAACATGCAGGACGCCGTCCTCATCGACCTGGCGACCCAGGTCAAACCGGACGTCGACGTGCTGTTCCTGCAGACCGGCTACCACTTCCCGGAGACCATCGGCACCCGCGACGCGGTGCAGACGGTCTACCCCGGCGTACGGATCGTCAACGCCGAGGCCGCGCAGAGCGTCGCCGAACAGGACGCGGAATACGGCCCGAAGCTGCACGAACGCGACCCGAACCAGTGCTGCCACCTCCGCAAGGTCGTGCCACTGCGCAACACGCTGGCGAAGTACTCGGCGTGGGTGACCGGTGTCCGCCGGGTCGACGCGCCGACCCGCGCGAACACCCCCATCGTCACCTGGGACGACCGCAACGGGCTGGTGAAGATCAACCCGATCGCGCCGTGGTCCGACGACGAGTTCAGGGATTACATCGACCAGCACGGGATTCTCGAGAACCCGTTGGTGTCCATCGGTTATCTGTCGATCGGCTGCGCGCCGTGCACCGCCAAGGTCGCTCCGGGGCAAGACCCGCGCAGCGGCCGGTGGGCCGGTCAGGGCAAGACCGAGTGCGGGTTGCACGGGTGAGAAGGGACGACATGACCACGCTCGAGCCGGCCATCGTCGCGGCGCAGGACAACCTGGCGGCGCTGGAATCCGAGGCCATCCACATCTTCCGCGAGGTGGCGGGCGAATTCGACCGGCCGGTGATCCTGTTCTCCGGCGGCAAGGACTCGACGCTGCTGCTGCACCTGGCGATCAAAGCCTTCTGGCCGGCGCCGGTGCCGTTCCCGTTGCTGCACGTGGACACCGGGCACAACTTCGACGAGGTCATCGATTTCCGCGACCGCGTGGTCGAGCAGCACGGGCTGCGGCTGGTCGTGGCGAAGGTGCAGGACTGGATCGACGACGGCAGGCTCGAAGAGCGCGCCGACGGGATGCGCAACCCGCTGCAGACCACGCCGCTGCTCGACACGATCGCCGAGCACAAGTTCGACGCCGTCTTCGGCGGCGGACGCCGCGACGAGGAACGCGCCCGCGCCAAGGAGCGGATCTTCAGTCTCCGCAACTCCTTCGGCCAGTGGGACCCGCGGCGGCAGCGCCCCGAACTGTGGAACCTCTACAACGGCCGTCACCGCCCCGGCGAACAGGTCCGTGTCTTCCCGCTGTCCAACTGGACCGAGGCGGACGTCTGGAACTACATCGCGCGGGAGAAGGTCGAACTGCCGTCGATCTACTACGCGCACCGGCGCGAGGTCTATCAGCGCGACGGTATGTGGCTGGCCGAAGGCCCGTGGGGCGGGCCGCGGCCGGGCGAGGCAGTGAAGGAACTGACCGTGCGCTACCGGACCGTCGGCGACGGTTCGTGCACCGGTGCCATCGAATCGACCGCCGCCACGGTGGACGAGGTCATCGCCGAGGTCTCGGCCTCCCGGCTCACCGAACGCGGCGCCACCCGCGCCGACGACCGGATGTCGGAGGCGGCGATGGAAGACCGCAAGCGTGAGGGGTACTTCTGATGTCCAGCCTGTTGAGGCTCGCGACCGCGGGCAGTGTGGACGACGGGAAGTCGACCCTCGTCGGGCGGCTCCTGTACGACACCAAGTCCGTCCTCGCCGACCAGCTGGACGCGGTCACCCGCGCCAGTGTCGACAAAGGACTGTCCACACCGGACCTTTCGCTGCTCGTGGACGGCCTGCGTTCGGAACGCGAGCAGGGCATCACGATCGACGTGGCGTACCGGTATTTCGCGACACCGAAGCGCAGCTTCGTCCTCGCGGACACCCCCGGCCACGTGCAGTACACCCGGAACACGGTGACCGGGGCGTCCACCGCGCAACTGGCCGTGCTGCTGGTCGACGCGCGCAAAGGTGTCATCGAGCAGACCCGCCGTCACGCCGCGGTGCTCGCACTGCTGGGCGTTCCGCAGCTGGTGCTGGCGGTGAACAAGATCGACCTCGTCGGCTACGACGAAGCGACCTTCACCGTGATCGCCGAGGAGTTCGCCGAGCACGCCGCGTCGCTGGGCTACGAACGCGGTTCCGTGCTCGCGGTGCCCGTTTCGGCGCTGCAGGGCGACAACGTGGCGGAGAAGTCGGACAAGACCCCGTGGTACTCCGGCCCGACCCTGCTGGAGCATCTGGAAACCGTGCCCGTGGCACCGGATCCGCACGATTCGGCGTTCCGCTTCCCGGTGCAGTACGTGATCCGGCCACGTACGGCCGACCACCCCGACTACCGGGGCTACGCCGGGCAGATCGCGGCGGGCACCGTCCGGACGGGCGACGAGATCGTCGTGCTGCCGCAAGGACTCCGCAGCCGGGTGGAGGGCATCGACACCGCCGACGGTCCGCTCGCCGAGGCCGGTGCGGGCGCCTCGGTGACACTACTGCTCACGGACGACCTCGACATCTCGCGCGGGGACCTGATAGCCGCTGCGGACCGGCAGCCGGAGGTGACCGACGAGATCGCCGCCACCCTGTGCTGGCTCTCGGCCAAGGCGCTCAAACCGGGCGCGCGGGTGCTGGTGAAGCACGGCGCGCGAACGGTGCAGGCCATCGTCGGCGAACTCCACGCCCGCTTCGACGAGCAGACGCTGTCCAGTGTGGACGAACCGGACACGCTGGAGCTCAACGACATCGGCCGGGTGACGCTGCGGCTCGCCGAGGCGATCGGCGTGGACGACTACGGCGTCAGCCCGCGGACGGGCGCGTTCCTGGTCATCGACCCGAAGGACGGCGATACACTGGCGGCAGGACTCGTCGGCGAAAGGTTCGCATGACCCCAAGCCTCACTCCGCCACTGGTCGCCGTCGCCCACGGCAGCCGCGATCCGCGGTCCGCCGCGACCATCCGCGCCCTGCTCGACGTCACCCGTGGCCTGGCACCGGACCTCGACATCCGGGAGTCCTTTTTGGACCTCTCGGAGCCGTTGCTGACCGATGCCCTGCGCGCGTTGTACGCCGAGGGGCATCGCGAGGTCGTCGTCGTGCCGCTGCTGCTCGGCGTGGCGTATCACGCCCGGGTCGACCTGCCCGCGCTCGTCGCCGAAGTGACCGCGGAGTGCCCAGGCCTCGACGTGCGCGTTTCCGGTGTGCTGGGCATCGACCCGCTGATCGAGACGGTCGCGCTGGACCGGCTCACCGAGGCGGGCGCCGACCTGGCCGACCCGGAACTGGGTGTCCTCCTCGCCGGGGTCGGCTCGTCGAACGTCGCGGCGAACGACGCGGTCGCCGGGATCACCACCCGCTGGCAGCTGCGGCGTGGGCTGCTCGCGACCCCCGCGTTCGCCAGCGCCGCCCAGCCGGACGTGCCCGCCGCCGTCGCCCGGTTGCGGCTCAACGGCGCCCGTCGGCTCGCGGTCGCGGGCTGGTTCCTCGCGCCGGGGCTCCTGCCGGACCGGATCGCGCGCCTGGCCCGTGAAGCCGACCCGTCCGTGATCGTCTCCGAGCCGCTGGGGCCGGACCCGCGGATCGCGGGGCTCGTCCTGGAACGCTATGGCGTCGCCGCGGCCCGGCTCGCCGCCTGAGCCATCGGCTCTGACTTGTCGACGCAGTAGCGCGGCTTCGTCCCGTTCGGGCGCTTGATACCGATCTTCGGAGGGTCTCGTTCCCAGTTCCGTCACGCCTCGCGTATGGGAATGGAGATTTCTTGACGAGTTACTTAACTTGCCGGTAACTCTCTAAACGCTGCGCAGCTCCCTTTCTCCCCATCGAACCCCCAGGTAGGTGGAACATGAAGGCTGCCATTCGTGCCCTCGTCTGCGCCTCGGCCGTCCTCGTCCCGCTCATCGGTGTGGCCGTCCCGGCTTCGGCGGCGACCACCGTCGTCTTCGACTGCGAGGCGAAGCCGCCGCTCGTCGGCAACAAGTACCTCAAGCTGAACCAGGACGCCGACGTCGCCGCGCCGGCCACGGTCGCTCCCGGTGCGGCGCTCGACGTCGTCATCGACCCGGCGCCCAACACCGTGCCTGCCGAAGTCAGCGGCTACCAGGTCAAGCACATCAAGGACTTCGCGTTGAAGATCCCGATCCCGGCGAACTCGACCTGGGTGGGCGCCGACCTCACCGGCGGCTCCGGCATCGGCTCGACCCCGCCGAAGATCACCGTTTCCGGCAGTGTCGCGACGTTGAGCTTCCCCGGCCCGATCGCGGGCGGCTCGACGTTCGAGCTGCCGACCGTGACCGCGCATCTCACCGCGGGCACGTCCGGCACCATCGAGACGAAACTGGCGGGCAGCAGCTACGCCGACCCGGGGCTGACCTTCACCGCGGTGGTCAGCGCGGGCTTCGACGTCTCGGCACCGACCTCCTGTTTCCCGAACCCGAGCCCGACCTTCACCACGACGACGATCGGCTGAGTGCCGCCTGCGCCATCACCTCCCGTGGTGGCGCAGGCCACTGCCCGGCCCGACTTCGCTCGTGCGAAGGTGAGGCCATGGCTGACGAATTGGTGCACTACGACGTGGTGGGCGGCACCGCCACGATCACCTTGGACTCCCCGCACAACCGCAACGCGCTCTCCGCCCAGCTGCGACGCGAGCTGAGCGAGTCGCTGGACAAGGCGCGGGCGGACGACGCGGTACGGGTCATCGTGCTCACCCACACCGGCCCGGTGTTCTGCGCCGGGATGGACCTCAAGGAGGCCCGCGGGGCCGGGGCCGGCGACCAGGGCGTCAACGAGTTCCCGAAGATCCTCGAGCAGTTGTGGACCAGCCCCAAGCCGGTGGTGGCGAAGCTGGCGGGCCCGGCGCGGGCGGGTGGCATCGGCATGGTGGCCGCGACCGACATCGCCGTCGCCGTGCACGAGGCGACCTTCGCCTTCTCCGAGGTGCGGATCGGCGTCGTCCCCGCCGTCATCTCGCTCACCGTGCTGCCCCGGCTCACCGCCCGTGCCGCGCACGAACTGTTCCTGACCGGTGACACCTTCGACGCGAAGCGAGCCGTCGAGATCGGCCTGCTGAACTCGGCTGTCCCGGCGGACGAACTCGACGGCGAGGTCGCCCGCTACGTCAAGGCACTCGCCCTCGGTGGCCCGAAAGCGCTCGCCGCGACGAAGGAGCTTCTCAGCAAGCCTCGTCCGGCCACGCCGAGCGAAGGCTTCGAGGCCATGAACAAGCTGTCCGCCGGGTTCTTCGCGAGCGAAGAAGGCCAGGAGGGCATCACGGCCTTCGCCCAGAAGCGCAAGCCGAACTGGGTTCCCTAGTCCGGCAGGACGACGGTGAGGCGCCGGGAGTCCGTCCGGTCACCGGACGGCCCCAGCGCCCGCTGCGCGTCGGAAAGCACGCTGCGAACGGCCAGGTACGCCTTGGGATCGCGCTCCCTGAGCACCGAGGAACCGGACCAGATCAGCACGTGCTCGCCCGGCGGCAGCCAGGACAGGTCGGTGAGGCAGTCGTAGAGCGCGTCGAGGTTCTTCCCGAAGTAGTCGGGGAACGACAACGCCTCCGCGATCGCGTCGAGCGTGGACTCCTTGTCGAGGGTGCGTCCTCGGTCGATCAGATGCGGGTGCGCGCCTCGCGCGAACGCCTTGTCCGCTTCGCTCTTTTTCGCTTCGCTCATCGGTCGGTGTCCACTACGACGAAGGACTTGTAGTGGTCCTCGGTGTAATACAGCTCCTTGCCCGACCCGGTCACCAGCCGCCTGGCGCCGCGATCCGGGCTGCCCGGCGTCTTGACGGTGTACTCGCGGTAATAGCCGGAGCCTTTGGCGGGCAAGACCTTCTCCCGGTTCTGGAAGAGGACGTCGTCGTTGCGCGGATACGGGTACGGCCCGCCCGCCTTGATGAGCCGCCAGGTTTCCGACGCCTGCGGGGGCAGTCCCGAAAGCGGTTTGACCGGCAGCCCGGACTCCTCGCCCGCGACCTTGCCCTTGGCCCGGCCCGCCCCGGTCTCACCGGACGGCCCGGCCGAAGCGGACGAACTCGCCGGAGCCGAAGAGCTCTTCGTGTCGTCACCGCTGATGCCATCCTTGACGAACCAGCCGGCGAGTACCAGCACGATCAGCCCGATCAGGGCGGCGGTGATCCGCCTACGGTTGAACATGGTGCGCCAGCTTAGGAGGACCGGTCGGAGTCGTTCGCATCGCGGGCCGTGCCGAAGAGCCGGGCGACCCTGCCGAAGACCGTGTCGAGCAACCAGGCAGCGACCAGGCACAGCGGCACCACGACCGCCATGACCAGCACGAATTGCACGGGGAACGGGGCCTGCGCGAGCCACAACTCGACGCCGTCCCACCAGTCAGCAAGCCCGTTGAACACGGTGTGAGCCTACGCTCGCGCCCGCTGCCACCGCCGGTCAGGCCATGTAGGTTGCTGACATGTTCGCCGTTTACGCTTCCGAACCCAACGCCGAAAAGCCGCTGGACTCGCTCGTGATCGGCGAGCGACCCGAGCCCGAAGTGCCCGACGGCTGGGTGCGGGTCCACGTCAAGGCCGCCAGCCTCAACATGCACGATCTGTGGACTCTGCGCGGCGTCGGCATCAAACCCGAGCAGTTCCCGATGATCCTGGGCTGCGACGGCGCGGGCACCCTCGACGACGGCACCGAGGTCGTCATCCACTCGGTGATCAACGCCCCGGGTTGGCAAGGCGACGACACCCTCGACCCGAAGCGCACCCTGTTGACCGAGAAACACCAGGGCACCTTCGCCGAGCAGGTCGTCGTCCCGGCACGCAACGTCGTGCCGAAGCCGGCGGGCCTGAGCTTCACGGAAGCCGCGACCATGGGCACGGCCTGGCTGACCGCCTACCGGATGCTGTTCGTGAAGTCCGGACTGCGACCGGGACAGACGATGCTCGTCCAAGGCGCGTCCGGCGGTGTCTCGACGGCCCTCGTCCAGCTCGGGCGTGCGGCCGGCTTCCGGGTTTGGGTGACAGGACGTAGCGAAGAAAAACGTGCGCTGGCGGAGAATCTGGGCGCACATCAGACCTTTGAGTCCGGCGCGCGGTTGCCGGAGCGAGTCGACGCCGTCTTCGAGACGGTCGGCAAGGCGACCTGGTCGCACTCGGTGAAATCGCTCAAACCGGGCGGGATCATCGTCGTCTCCGGCTCGACCAGTGGCCCGGACGCTCACGCGGAGTTGCAGCGCGTGTTCTTTCTGCAACTGCGTATCGCCGGTTCGACGATGGGCACCAGGGACGAACTGACCGATCTCCTCGCCTACCTGGAGCTCACGGGGGTCCGTCCGCAGATCGGCGCCGAGTTGCCGTTCGCGGAAGCCGAGACCGGGTTTAAGAACATGCTCGACGGGGAAACCTCAGGCAAGGTGGTTTTCACACATTGATCGGAGGGGTGAGTCCTCCCCCTCGCTGCGATCCAGCGCGCACATGAGCGCACATCCGCGCGGTCCAAGCAGGTCAAAGCGTCATTTCGCGGTCTTGTCAAGTGTCAAGAACGTTATGACTCAGGGAGCTTTTCACGACCAAAGTTCGACCAAAATCCGACCTCTCGCGGTTAGCCTTGAAGCATGACCGCATCGCAGCGGCCCGAACCGGCGGACCCCGGGGGCCGGAACACCACCGACGCCGACCCGATCCGCGTCTCCTTCCGGCGCTACGCCGGTGTCCGCACCAGAGTGCTCGAAGTCGGGCCGCAGCCGGTGGAATCCGCCGACCGCGCCCCGCGGCGGGTGCTCGGCAAGCGGACGGCCGCGCGCGGGCACGCCAAGCCGAAGGCACCGAGACTGGTGCTGCTGCACGGTTATTGCGACAGCGCCGACACCTGGCGCCCGGTTCTGGAGCTGCTCGCGGCCGCCGGCGTTCCGGCGGTCGCGGTCGATCTGCCCGGATTCGGTGACGCCCAGCCTCTGCGGCCGGGCCCGATGCTCCCGCAGCTGGACGCCTTCGCCGCGGCCGTGATCAAGGAGCAGGCCGTACTCGGCACGGTGGTTCTCGCCGGGAACTCACTCGGCGGCACGATGAGCCTGCGCGCCGCGGAGAACCACCGGCTGCCGGTCGCGGGCGTGGTGTCGATCGCCGCTCCCGGTTTCGTCGACAGCTGGCTGATCCGGACCGTGGCCCGCTATCCCCTGCCGCTGCGGATGTACTCGGCCCTGCCGCTGCCCATCCCCGGCTTCGTCGTCCGGGCCGTCGCCGAACAGGTCGTGCCCCGGCTGCTCTACGCCAACGCCACCACCGCGGACGCCGAGCAGGTCCGCCGGTTCACGTCGCTGTTCCCGGACTACCGCTCCACCACCACCCGGCTCGAGCAGGCGAGGCAACTCGTCGAAGAGTTGACGGACGCCTACCGGCTCGAAGAGGTCCGCATCCCGCTCCTCGTGGTCGTCTGCGGCAAGGACAAGCTGGTCAGCGCCGCGTCCGGACGGCAGCTGCACGCGTTGGTGCCGCACAGCAGGCTGATGGTGCGCGAGGACTGGGGCCACTGCCCGCAGCTCGACGACCCCATCGAGATCTCGGAGTTGCTGAACTATTTCGCGGCCAGCGCGGCCAGGCCCGCGAAGGTCGCGGCTCGCGCGGCCGCCGAAGTGAGCGAGGACACCGTCGCCGGATAGGTGCGATGTCCCGTCTGCCAGTACGGTGCCCTTCGGACTGTGACCCAGTCCGAAGGGCACAACCTGTTGGGAGACGACGATGTCCGCACCGCGCAGCCTGGGCTCGGGAACCGGGATGTTCCGACGCAAACCGATCGAGCAGATCCAAGAACTCAGTGACAACGGCGGCGGGCTCCAACGCACACTGGGCCTCCGCCAGCTGACCGCGATCGGCGTCGGCGGCATCATCGGCGCGGGGATCTTCTCCCTGGCCGGTGCCGTCGCGAACGAGAAAGCCGGCCCCGCCGTGCTCATCTCGTTCCTCATCGCGGGAATCGCCAGCGCGGCCGCCGCGTTCTCCTACGCCGAGTTCGCCGGGCTGATCCCCCGTGCCGGCTCCGCCTACACCTATGGCTACACCGTCCTGGGCGAGATCGTCGGCTGGTTCATCGGCTGGGACCTCCTGCTCGAGTACACCGCGATCGTGGCGGTGGTCGCGATCGGCATCTCCGGCTACTTCAACGAGTTACTGGGCTATCTCGACATCAAGCTCCCGTTGTGGATGCTGGGTGCTCCGGGCACCGAGAAGGCCGACATCGCGGCCGGCTCGTACAAGGTCAACCTGTTCGCCGTGCTGCTGTGCCTGCTGATCGCCTTCATCCTCAACCAGGGCATGAAGAACGCGGCCCGGTTCGAGACACTGCTGGTCTACCTGAAGGTCGCGCTGGTCCTGCTGGTGATCGTCGTCGGCGTGTTCCACATCAACACCGACAACTACTCGAACTTCTTCCCGTTCGGCCTCAGCGGCGCCTTCACAGGCGCGGCGACGGTGTTCTTCGCGGTCTTCGGCTACGACGCCATGTCGACCGCGGCCGAGGAATCGACCGACTCCCAGAAGCACATGCCGAAGGCGATCATCTACTCGCTCGCCATCTCGATGGTGCTCTACGTGCTGGCCTGCCTGGTCCTGACCGGCATGGTCAACTACAAGGACATCGACAGCGAAGCCGCGTTCTCCAGCGCCTTCGCGGGTATCGGGATGAAGTGGCTCGGCCTGATCATCGCGGTCGGCGCGATCATCGGCATCACCACGGTGTTGTTCACCTTCCTCATGGGCGCGAGCCGGGTCGGCTACTCGATGAGCCGCGACGGTCTGCTGCCGAAATGGTTCGGCAAGACCCACCCGGTGCGCAAGGTGCCGAGCCGGATGACCTGGGTGCTCGGCATCGCGTCGGCGGTCATCGCGGGTCTGCTGCCCATCGGTGAAGCGGCCGAACTGACCAACATCGGCATCCTGCTCGCGTTCGTGGTCGTCTGCATCGCGGTGATCGTGCTGCGCTACAAGCAGCCCGACCTGCCGCGGTCCTTCAAGACCCCGGGCATGCCGGTCGTGCCGATCATCGGCGTCGTCTTCTCGATCTGGCTGATCACGTTCCTGAACTACCACACCTGGCTGCGGTTCGCGGCCTGGTTCGGCCTCGGCCTGATCATCTACTTCGCCTACAGCCGCCGTCACTCCGCGTTGAACGCGAACAACGGCGACGCGAAACAGGTCAGCGGAGACGACTCAAACGCGTAGCGGCTTCGCGGGCTTCGGCCTGGAGGCGTTCGACGATCGACGCCGCCGGGCCGGAGCCCGCGAGTTCGTAAGTCTGCCCCGCGTAGAGCGACATCACTTCCGGATCCCCCGCCTTCCCCGCCGCCGCGCGGACCGGTTTGGTCAGGTTGTTGATCTCCGGGTAGGCCGATGGCGCGGTCGCCGAAAAGTCCGTGACCGCGCGGTTGACCAGCGCACGGGCGGGACGACCGCTGAACGCCCTGGTGAAGGCGGTCGGCCTGCCGCCGTCCGCCAGCGCCTGCCGGTGCGCGGGCTGGGTACCGGCTTCGTCCGCACGCAGGAACGCGGTGCCCAGCTGAGCCGCGACCGCGCCCGCCGCCAGTACGGCGGCGATGTCGGCGCCGTGTACGAGTCCTCCGGTCGCGACGAGCGGCAGGTCGGTCCGCGCCGAGACCAGGCGAAGCAGGCTGAGCACGCCGTACTGCGCTCCCCCGCCTTCGGTGCCGGGCTCGTCAGCAAAGAGCCCTCGATGTGCTCCGGCTTCGAATCCCTGGACGACGAGCGCGTCCGCGCCGACCGCCACGGCCCGATCGGCCTCGACCGGGCTGGTGACGGTGACGGCCACCTTGCTCCCGTTGACATGCAGACGTTCGACGTCCTCGGGCGAGGGCGTGCCGAAGGTGAAGGAAATCACCGGCACCTTCCGCTCCAAGACGACCTCCAGCTTCGCGCTGTAGGCGTCGTCGTCCCACCGCGGCTCGCCGAGCTCGACGCCATGGCGCTCCGCCTCCGCCCGCCAACGCTGAACGTGGCCACCGAGGTCCGCCGAAGCGGCGTCACCCGGGATGAAGAGATTCACGCCGAAGGGTTCACCGATCAGCTCGGCAGTCTTCGCGGTTCTGTCCGCGAGGGCCTCGGAGCTCAGGTATCCGCCTGCGAGGAAGCCGAAGCCTCCCGCCGCGGTCACCGCCGCCACCAGCTCGGGAGTGGTCGGGCCACCGGCCATCGGGGCCGCTATCACGGGGAAACGCAGCTCTTCGAACACGATTCCGACGATAGTCCCACCCTGGCGATACGGAATGTGACGTTCGGCTACCGCACAGGTTCCTTCATGGTGGTCTAGACCTTTAACGCCGAAAATGCGACGATCGAGGCAGTCGTGACGCAGGTCACCTATCCCCTGCCACCTGGAGGTCCCCGGTGAAGAGCTTGAGAGCGCGGCTGGGCCGCGCCGTCGTCGGGGTGGCGCTGCTCGCCGGCGCCACCACCGCAGCCGCCCCTGTCGCCGACGCGGCCACTCCACCGTTGCAGGCGATCGTCCCCGCACCGGTTTCGGTCCAAGCCGTCACCGGCTCCGACCACATCCTGACCGCGAACACGAAGATCTACACCCAAGCCGGTTCGGCGCCCGCCAAAGCTGTCGGCGACTACCTGGCCGACGTCCTGCGCAAGTCGACCGGTTTCGCTTTGCCCGTGTCGGACATGCCTTCGGGCACACCCACCGATGGCATCTCGCTTTTGCTGTCCGGCGCCGACCCCAGCGTCGGCGACCAGGGCTATCAGCTGAGCTCACGATCCGCTTCGGTCATTCTGCGCGCGACGACGGCACAGGGCCTCTTCGGCGGCGTCCAAACCCTGCGGCAACTCCTGCCCGGCAAGGTCGAGAGCTCCACCGTTCAGGACGGTCCCTGGACGATCCCGGGCGCCGACATCCTGGACCACCCGCGCTTCGGCTACCGAGGCGCCATGCTCGACGTCGCCCGGCACTTCCACCCCGTCGCGACCGTCAAGCGATACATCGACCAGCTGGCGCAGTACAAGATCAACAACCTGCACCTGCATCTGGCCGACGACCAGGGCTGGCGGATCCAGATCGACAGCTGGCCGCGCCTGGCCACCTATGGAGGCAGTACTCAGGTCGGCGGCGGCGCCGGTGGCTACTACACGAAGGCGCAGTACACCGAGATCGTGAACTACGCGGCTTCGCGGTTCATCACGGTCATCCCGGAGATCGACATGCCCGGGCACACCAACGCCGCCCAGGCGTCCTACGCCGAGCTGAACTGCGACAACACCGCTCCCCCGTTGCGCACCGACACCGCTGTCGGCTACAGCTCGCTCTGCATCTCGAAGGAGATCACCTACACCTTCGTCAACGACGTCATCCGGGAGATCGCCGCGCTGACACCGGGGCCGTACTTCCATCTCGGCGGCGACGAGGCCCAGGCCACCAGCGACGCGGACTACCGCACCTTCATGAATCGCGTGCTGCCGATGGTGGCCGCGGCCGGCAAACAGGTCGTCGGCTGGCACGAGATCGGGAAGGCCACCCTGCCCGCCACGGCGACCCCGCAGTTCTGGGGAACGACCACCTCGAGCACCGAGGTCTCGAACGCCGTCGCCCGCGGGAGCAAGGTGATCCTGTCCCCGGCGAACAAGGCTTACCTGGACATGAAGTACAACTCCAGCACGCCGATCGGGCTCTCGTGGGCGGGCTACATCGAGGTCCAGGACGCCTACAACTGGAACCCGGGCGCGTACCTTTCCGGAGTGCCCGAATCGGCCGTCCGCGGCGTCGAATCCCCGCTGTGGACCGAAACTGTGGTGACGCCGGCGAACATCGACTACCTCGCGTTCCCGAGGCTTCCGGCACACGCCGAACTCGGCTGGTCTCCGTGGTCGAAACACGACTGGAACGCCTTCCGCGTACGCCTCGGCGCGCAGGCCCCGCGATGGCAGGCACAGAGCATCGGCTACTACGCGTCGAGTCAGGTGCCATGGGAGACGGGCTCCACCAACCCGGGCACTTGCACCCTCCCGGCCTGGGACCGCGCGTCGGCCTACACCGGTGGCACGAACGTCTCCCACAACGCGCACAAGTGGTACGCGAAATGGTGGACGCAAGGCGAGGAGCCCGGCACCACCGGGCAGTGGGGTGTCTGGCGCGACGACGGCACCTGTTGACCTCCTCCGTTCGCCCGCTCGGCCCGTTCACCGGGTCGAGCGGGTTACGGTGGAACCATGGCTGCTGATCTCGAACTCGTCCGCGCTCTTTCCTTGCGCGAAAACGGACTCGCGACCGTTTCGACGGTCCGCGCGGACGGCACCGTGCATTCGTCGGTGGTGAACGCCGGGGTGATCGAAGACCCGGTCACGAAAGCTCCGGGAGTCGGGTTCGTCGCGGTGGGCGGGGCGAAGAAACTCGACCTGTTCCGCCGGGCGGGCCACGCCACGATCACCTTCCGCCGAGGCTGGGAATGGGCGGCGGTCCAGGGTGCCGTCCACCTCGTCGGCCCGGACGACCCGGACCCGGACTTCGACCCGGCCGGGCTCCCCCAGCTGCTGCGCGATGTCTTCGTCGCGGCGACGGGGACACACGACGACTGGGACGAGTACGACCGCGTGATGGCCGCCGAACGCCGCGTCGCCGTCTTCGTCACAGCGGACCGCATCAGCGGTAATCGCTGACACGAAAAAGGCCACCCGGATTGCGATCCGGGCGGCCTTTCAGTCAGCTTTTACTGCTTCTTCTTGCCGCTGTCCTCAGTGGACAGTGCGGCGACGAAGGCCTCCTGCGGGACCTCGACGCGGCCGACGGTCTTCATCCGCTTCTTGCCTTCCTTCTGCTTTTCCAGCAGCTTGCGCTTACGCGAGATGTCACCGCCGTAGCACTTCGCGAGCACGTCCTTGCGGATCGCGCGAATGGTCTCGCGGGCGATGATGCGGGCCCCGATGGCGGCCTGGATCGGCACCTCGAAGTTCTGCCGCGGGATCAGCTCGCGAAGCCGGTTCACCATGCGGTTGCCGTAGTTGTAGGCATCGTCCTTGTGCACGATCGCGGAGAACGCGTCGACACCCTCACCCTGAAGCAGGATGTCCACCTTGACCAGGTCCGCCGCCTGGGCGCCTGCCTCTTCGTAGTCCAGCGACGCGTAACCGCGCGTCCGCGACTTCAGCGTGTCGAAGAAGTCGAAGATGATCTCGCCCAGCGGCAGATTGTACCGCAGTTCGACCCGGTCTTCGGACAGGTAGTCCATGCCGAGCAGCGTGCCGCGCTTGTTCTGGCACAGCTCCATGATCGTGCCGATGAACTCCGACGGCGCCAGGATGCTCACCTTGCTGACCGGTTCGAGCACCTTGTCGATCTTGTTCCCGGTCGGCCAGTCCGAGGGGTTGGTGACGTGGATTTCCTTGCCGTCGTCCAGCACGACGTCGTAGACCACGTTCGGCGCGGTGGAGATCAGGTCGAGGCCGAACTCGCGTTCCAGGCGGTCGCGGGTGATCTCCAGGTGCAGCAGCCCGAGAAAACCACAGCGGAAGCCGAAGCCGAGCGCCACCGACGTCTCGGGCTCGTAGTCGAGCGCGGCGTCGTTGAGCTGGAGCTTGTCCAAGGCCTCGCGCAGGTCCGGGTAGTCCGAACCGTCCACCGGGTACAGACCGGAGTAGACCATCGGCTTCGGCTCCCGGTAGCCGGCGAGCGGCTCCTTCGCGCCACTGCGCTCGGAGGTGACGGTGTCACCGACCTTCGACTGCCGGACGTCCTTCACCCCGGTGATGAGGTAGCCCACCTCACCGACGCCGAGGCCCTTGCTGGCCTTGGGCTCCGGCGAGATGATCCCGACCTCGAGGAGTTCGTGCGTGGCGCCGGTCGACATCATCTTGATCCGCTCACGCGGCGTGATCTTGCCGTCGACGACCCTGATGTAGGTGACGACGCCCCGATAGGTGTCGTAGACCGAGTCGAAGATCATCGCCCGTGCCGGGGCGTCGGCGTCGCCCGTCGGTGCGGGCACCTGCTTCACCACCGCGTCGAGCAGTTCACCGACTCCGACGCCGGTCTTGGCGGACACGCGCAGCACGTCCGAGGGCTCACAGCCGATGATGTGCGCGATCTCGGCGGCGTACTTGTCCGGATCCGCCGACGGCAGGTCGATCTTGTTGAGCACCGGGATGATCTGGAGGTTGTTCTCCAGCGCGAGGTACAGGTTGGCGAGCGTCTGCGCCTCGATCCCCTGCGCGGCGTCGACCAGCAGGACGGCGCCTTCGCACGCTTCGAGCGCGCGGGAGACTTCATAGGTGAAGTCAACGTGTCCCGGTGTGTCGATCATGTGCAGGACGTGGTCCTGCCCGTCGACCTTCCAGGGCAGCCGCACGTTCTGTGCCTTGATCGTGATCCCGCGTTCGCGCTCGATGTCCATCCGGTCGAGGTACTGCGCGCGCATCGCCCGCTCCTCGACCACGCCGGTGAGCTGCAGCATCCGGTCGGCCAGGGTCGACTTGCCGTGGTCGATGTGCGCGATGATGCAGAAGTTCCGGATGAGCTCCGGGGGCGTGAACGTGGTGTCGGCGAACGTCGTCAACGGGTTTCCTCGCGAAGGTCGGGGTGTGCCACGTCTATGGTCCCATGCCGCTCCGGGTGGGAGTGGGGGTCATCCCCGATGCGGGCCTTGGTGAGCTGTGGTGCCCTCGAAGTATGAGTACTTCACTGGCCCAAATGCTCGACCGCACCTTCGGCCGTCCCAGGGGGCTGCTCGGCCGGTTCGGCGGTCTGGCGATGGAGCGCGGCAACGCCGCCACCGAACTTCGTGTCGTCGAACTGGCGGCGATCGAGCCCGGCGAAACCGCCCTGGTCGTGGGCCCCGGCCCGGGTGTCGGCCTGCAGGCCGCGGCCGAACGCGCCGCCCGCGCCATTGGCGTCGACCCGTCGGCGGAGATGATCGCCCGCTCCCGCCGCCGGTGCGGCGACAAGGTGGAACTGCGCAGTGGTACCGCCGACTCAACGGGCGCGCCGGACGAGAGCGTCGACGTGGTCATGAGCGTCAACAACGTGCAGCTGTGGGAGGACAGGGCGGCCGGGTTCACCGAGCTGTTCCGCGTGCTCCGGCCCGGCGGCAGGCTGCTGCTGTCGTCGCACGAGAAATGGCTGCCCGTGTCACGGCACGAACTGGCCGACGAGGCGGCCGCGGCCGGCTTCACCGACCTGCAGACCTGGACCTGGGAACCGCCGGGGTTCGGCGCGTCCCTGGCCGCTCAGCTCCGCGCGGTCAAACCCGCGATCTAACGCGGATCGGTGCGCAAGGGATGCTCACGCGGCACCTCGACCAGCACGATCCTGGTGCCGTCCGGATCGGCGATCCACGCCTCGTCCAGGCCCCACGGTTCACGCCGTGCTTCGCGGACCGGTTCCAGCCCTTTCGCGGCGAGTTCCTCCAGCGCCGCCGTCAGGTCCCGGACCTGAAGCCACAAGGCGACGTCCGGGGTCGGACCGGTCTTCCCGGTCCCCACGATCTCGATCGATCCGTTCCCCGCGAAGAACACCGTTCCGCCGGGGAACTCCTTGTCGATGGCCAGGCCCAGGGTGTCCCGATAGAACGCCGTCGACACATCGAGATCCTTCGGGTGGATCAGCACCCTGCTGCTCAACACGTCCATGGCTCAATCCCTACCGGATGCGTTCAGGCCATCGCAATCGCGGTGATACCCGCGAGCACCACCACCGACCCGGCCAGCCTGCGGACGGCGTTCGCCTCTCCCAGCACCAGCCAGGCGGCCAAGCCGCCAAGGACGATGCTCAGCTCCCTCGCCGGTGCGACGAGGCTCACGGGAGCGATCTGAAGGGCGTAGAGGACCAGCAGATAGGCGACCGGCGAGAGCAGGCCGACGAGAAGCACTTCACGCTTGTGCTCGCGCCAGAGCCACGAGAGCTCTTCACGGTCCTTCAGTGCGTACGGCGCCATCATCAGGCTCTGCACGACCGCGCCGGTTCCGAAGTAGACGATCGGCGGGACACCGAGACCGGTGACCGAATGCGCGTCCCACAGCGTGTACGCGGCGATAGTGAGCCCGGTCAGCAGCCCGTACGCCACGCCTTTGCGGCGAGCGACGCGATCCGCGGCGTCGGCGTGCGCCGGGGACCGTCCGGTCCCGATGACCAGCACCCCGGCCACCACCAGGAACGCCCCCACGAGACCGAGTGGACCCGGCCGCTCGCCGAGCAGCACCACGGCCGCGAGCACCGAGATCAGCGGCCCGGTACCGCGGGCGAGTGGGTACACGACGGAGAGGTCGCCGACGGCGTAACCCCGCTGGAGGACGACTCCGTAGGTGACGTGCAACACGGCGGTGACCGCCGAGGCGAGCAACCACGTCCACTGTGGACGTTGCGGCTCCACGACCAGCGAGATCACCACGACGGGGGCGAGCAGAACCGCGGAAAGACTGTAATAGGCCCACACGAACCGGGCTCCGCCGCTGCGGATCCTCTTGGCGGCCAGGTTCCAGCCGGCGTGGATGACGGCGGCGGCGAGGACAAGGGACAGGGCGGTGGCGTTCACTGGGGACCTTTCACGTTTTCCGCGCATGCGGAAAACCCGGTCCTCCAGGCTTTTGTCCCGTCAGATGAACGGCGGCGCTTCCGGCCCCGCCGATGGTGCCGCTCGGACCTGCCCCACCTGCCCTGATTGTGTGCTGCGCGGAACGGGCAGGCGGCGGAACCCTAGGCACTACGATCTTCACCGTACCGCAAGCACCCGTCCGGAGGCGGCCGCGATCCGCCTCGGGACGGCTGTTAAGCTTGCTCTTCATCGCCGTGTGGCATTCCGTCATGGAGGAAACCCGCGCCGCTTTCGCGAGCGCGCAGGGCCAAGTCACAGCGCGGCGGTGAAACCACCGAGAGATCAAGAGGAGCGCCCCCGTGGCCAACATCAAGTCGCAGATCAAGCGCATCACCACCAACGAGAAGGCGCGTCAGCGCAACCAGGCGATCCGGTCCTCGGTGAAGACCGCGATCCGCAAGTTCCGCGAGGCCGCCGACGCCGGCGACAAGGCCAAGGCCCTCGAGCTGCAGAAGGACGCGGCCAAGAAGCTGGACAAGGCCGTCACCAAGGGCGTTCTCCACGCCAACCAGGCCGCCAACAAGAAGTCCGCGCTCGCGAAGCGCGCGAACTCTCTCTGATCGGCTTTCGAAGGGCCCCGGTGACGCGAGTCGCCGGGGCCCTTCGCCATGTTCAGCGACTGGTGCCGTGTGCGTCGACGACCTCCAGCACGGCGCGTTCCAGCGCGTACTCCGGGTCGGCCGCGACCCCCTTGACCTCGGCGTTGAGCCGGGCGACGATCCGCATCGCGGTGGCGAGACCGTCCTGCCCCCAGCCGCGGGCCTGCCCTTGGGCCTTGCGCACCTTCCACGGCGGCATCCCCAGCTCGCCCGCCATCTGGTTCGGGTTCCCGCGACCGGCGCCGGACACCCGTGCGATCGTCCGGACCGCGTCGGCGAGGGCGTCCGCGACCAGTACGTGCGGGACGCCGAGCTGCATCGCCCAGCGCAGTGACTCCAGCGCCGCCGCCTTGTCACCGGCCACGGCCTTCTCGGCGACGGCGAACCCGTTCACATCCGCGCGGCCCCGGTGATAGCGGCGGACCGCCTGCTCGTCGACCACTCCCCCGGAGTCCGCGACGAGCTGTGTCGCGGCCGAGGACAACTCGCGCAGATCCGAGCCGACCGCGTCGATCAGCGCGAGCACGGCCGGTCCGTCGATCTTTCCGCCCACCCGGCGGACTTCGTTGCGGACAAAGGACTCTCGCTCAGCGGGCTTGGTCAGTTTCGAGCACTCGACGACTTCCGCGCCTGCCTTCTTCAAGGCAGCGGGGAGCGCCTTGGCGGCCTTGCTCCGGCCGCCTCCGCTGTGCACGACGACGAGGACGATGCCGTCGGCGGGCGCCTTGATGTAGGCCATCACCCCATCGGCGAGCTCTTGTGAGATGTCGTGCGCGGATTCGAGGACGATGACCCGGGCCTCGGCGAACAGTGAGGGGCTGACCATCTCCGCGAGTGCCGGGACTGTGAGGTCCGACACCCGGATCCGGCTGAGATCCGCCGTCGGGTCGACCGCTTTGGCCGCGTCAGAAGCGCCACGGATCGCGCGTTCGATCAGCAGCTCTTCCTCACCGAGGACCAGGACCAGCGGCGATGGGGCGGAAGCTTGCGTCGTCACGGTGACGATCCTGCCACTCCTCCTCTCGTGTGCTTTGTCCGGTGATGTGTTCCGGGCACGGTGGCCCCACGCGAGCCCCATGTCGTACGGTGTTAGCGAGGCGACGCGATCATGCGCGTGCCGACAAGTGAATACCGCTCATCCAGAGGGGCAGAGGGAACGGCCCGATGAAGCCCCGGCAACCGGCGTCAGCCTGTCATCCCGCGATCGTGGGATAGCTGACGAACACGGTGCCAATTCCGGCCCGCCTCGGCGGGGCAGATGAGGAAAGGACCTCGCGATGACCGCAACCCTCGGCACGACCTCCACCACCAAGACCCCGGATCTCGGACCGGCCGTCGAACTGGTGTCGAAGGAAGAGGGACACCGGCAGCCGCTCGCCCCCGAATTCGTTTCCGCCGAGGACTTCTCGCCGCTCGAGGTCGCCTACGACTTCGGCCGCGTGCGCCGCGAGGACATCGAAGCGGGGCCGAAGAACATCTGGCGCTACAAGAAACTCCTTCCCGTTCCCTCGAACGTCGAAGAAATCCCCAACACCGAACCCGGCGCCACCCGGCTCGTCCAGGCTGACAGGCTGGCGAAAGCGCTCGGCGTCAAGAAGATCTGGGTCAAGGACGACACCGGCAACCCCACCCACTCGTTCAAGGACCGCGTGGTCGCCGTCGCGCTCGCGGCCGCGCGCGAGTTCGGGTTCGAGGTGCTCGCCTGTCCGTCGACCGGCAACCTGGCCAACGCGGTCGCCGCCGCGGCGGCCCGCGCGGGCTGGCGGTCGGTCGTGCTGATCCCGAAGACCCTCGAACGCGCCAAGATCCTCACCACCGCCGTGTACGACGGTGACCTGATCGCGGTCGACGGCAACTACGACGACGTGAACCGGCTCGCCACCCAGCTCGCTGCGGAGCAGGAGAGCTGGGCGTTCGTCAACGTGAACGTCCGGCCCTACTACTCGGAAGGCTCCAAGACACTGGCCTTCGAGGTCGCCGAGCAGCTCGGCTGGCGCCTTCCCCCGCAGATCGTGGTGCCGATCGCCTCCGGTTCCCAGCTCACCAAGGTGGACAAGGGTTTCCGCGAGTTCGGACAGCTCGGCCTCGTCGAGGAAACGCCGTACAAGGTGTTCGGCGCGCAGGCCACCGGCTGCTCCCCCGTCTCGGCCGCGTTCCGCGCGGGCCACGACGTCGTCCAGCCGGTCAAGCCGGACACGATCGCCCGGTCGCTGGCGATCGGTAACCCGGCCGACGGCCCGTACGTCCTCGACGTGGTCAACCGCACCGGCGGAGCGATCGAAGACGTCACCGACGAAGAAGTCGTCGAAGGCATCCGGCTGCTCGCCCGCACTGAGGGCATCTTCACCGAGACCGCCGGCGGGGTCACCGTGGCGACGGCCAAGAAGCTCATCGAGACCGGCAAGCTCGACCCGGACGCCGAGATCGTGCTGCTGATCACCGGCGACGGCCTCAAAACCCTCGACGCCATCGAGGACAAGGTCGGCCCGAAGGCCACCGTCAGCGCTTCGGCCGACGCTGTCCGCGAGGCACTCGGCATCTGAGATCCCGCCGGCCCGCCTCAGGAACGAGGCGGGCCGCGGGGCTCACCCCGGCGCAGCAGGGCGAGACCTCGCGCGTCGGCGACGACCGCGGTGTCGCCATCCGTGTCCGTCCTGGCGACCAAAGCACCGACAGCGGCCAGGTTGTCCAAAGTGGACTTACTTGGATGGCCGTAGGTGTTTCCGGCGCCGACACTCACCAACGCTACCCTCGGCGCGACGACGTTGAGGAAATCCGGTGCCGTGTAACGGCTTCCGTGGTGCGGCACCTTCAAGATCTCGGCACGCAGATCGACCCCCTCCGCCATCAGGTCGGCCTGCGCGGCGAGTTCGACGTCGCCGGTCAGCAGCAACCGGCCGGCCGGGGTCCCGGCACGCAGGACGACCGACCCGTTGTTGATCACCGTGCCGTCCTGCTCGAGGACTGATCGCCGTGTGACATAACGTGGCCCCAGTACCTCCAGTGACAGTCCCGGCCAGTCCAGCCGTTGCCCGATCCCCAGTTCCAGCAAGGGAATCCCACGGCGCGCGGTTTCGTCGGCGACCTGCTGCCACGCCCACGCGGGCGCCCGTCCCGGACCGACGGCGACCGCACCGACCGACCGGCCCTCGAAGACGGATTCGAGACCGCCGATGTGGTCGGCGTGCAGATGGCTCAGCACGACCAGCGGAACGCGGTCCACGCCGAGCCTGCTCAGACACTCGTCGACCGGTCCCGGTTCCGGGCCGGTGTCGACCAGGATCGCCCTTCCCGGTTCGGCCGTCGCGAGGACCACGGCATCGCCCTGCCCGACGTCGCAGGCGACGGCACTCCACGATGCCGGTGGCCACGCCGGGGCGAGCACCCGCGCCGGCACGAAGACGAGGAGTCCGGCCGCCAAGGCGATCGCCACCAGGATCCGGGCATACCGCAGTCGGATCACGACGAGCAGTACGACGAGCAGGCCGGCCGCCAAGAGCCCGCCCCACCAGCCGCCCGGCCACTCCACGACCGCTCCCGGCGCACGGGCGCCGTGACGGGCCACGGTGATGAGCCAGCCGGCCTCGGGTTCGGTCAGGCGGACCAGCAGTCTTCCCGCCGAAGGCCACCACGGCCCGATGACGGTGGCGAGCACGCCGCACACGGTGGCCGGGGCCACCACCGGCGCGGCGAGCACGTTGGTCACCACCGAGACGAGACTGACCGATCCCGCCATCCCCGCGATGACCGGTGCCGTCACCACGAACGCGGCCAGCGGGACGGCCAGTCCCTCGGCGAAGCCGGACGGCACGCCACGTCCGACCAGCCACTCGGCCCACGGCGGAGCCAGCAGTACCAGCCCCGCCGTGGCCAGCACCGAAAGGGCGAACCCGAAATCGGCGGCCATCGCGGGATCGGCCACGACCAGCCCCGCCACGGCGAACCCGAGTGCGGGCAGCGCCGAACCCCGGCGGCCCAGTGCCAGCGCCAGCAACCCGACCGCACCCATCACTCCGGCACGGAGCACGCTGGGCGCGGGTCCGGCGAGGACCACGAACCCGGCGAGCCCCGCGGCGGCCGCGGCGGCGGATGTCCGCGGCCCGACCCGAAGCGCCCTCAGCAGGAGAAGGACCGAGCCGCAGACGATCGCCACGTTCCCACCGCTCACGGCCATCAGGTGGGACATACCGGAGTCCGTGAACTCACGCTCGACCCGAGGGGACAGTGCGCTCGTGTCCCCCACGACCAGTCCGGGCACGAGACCGGCCTGCTCCTCCGGGAGAACGGCGCACAGCTCCCGGAGCCCGGCGCGCAGCGATTCCGCGGCTCGCTGCCACCAGGGCGCCGGTCCGAGCGCCGACGGCGGGCCCCGCACCGAGAGGACCGCGACCGTCAGTTCGGCTCCCTTTGCCGGGGCCAGCCGCCCGGAGGCGGTGACCTGCTGCCCGGGCAGCAGGTCCGTCCACCCCTCGGCGGGAGCGAGCAGGAGGATCCGGCCGGCCGAATCCGCCCCTCGCCCGTCCACCACCACGGCGTCCACCGTCGCGGCGATGACCACCAGGCGGGTGCCTGCCCGGCGATCGGCGTATCCGGCACCGCGGACCGGACGTGGCCGCTCGGTGACCACCACCCTCATGGTGGCGGCGCTCCCCCGTGCGGCGGCGGCACGGAGGTCGTCCTGCTCGGCGGCCCGGATCCGCAGCGCCACCGGACCGGCCGTGAGCGCGCCGAGAACCGCGAGCGCGCCCAAGCCCGTCACCCACCGGGACGCCGTCCGGCGGGCACGGACGCCGACGAAGATCGCGAGCACCGCGGCGGCCGCACCGCAGAGCATCGTGATCCACCAGCCGCCGAGCAGCCCGGAAAGAGTGCCGAGCCAGGCCGTCGCCGCGGCCGGTACCAGCCGCAGGTCCTGCCCTCGCCACGACGCGGTGTCCACTTCGGACGGATCGGCGGACGGGTTCATCCGACGGACACCAGTTCCCGGACCTTCTTGAATTTACTTTCGCCGATCCCTTCTACTTCACGGAGTTGCTCGACCGTGGTGAACCCACCGTGCCCGGACCGCCAGTCGACGATGCGCTTCGCCATCACTTCGCCGACCCCGGGCAGGGTGTCGAGTTGCTCGGCCGTGGCCGTGTTCAGGTCGAGCTTCCCTGGCGGTGTCCCCGGACCGGCCGCGGCCGGTCCGGGGACACCGACGGCCACCTGCTCGCCGTCGGTGAGCCGCCTGGCCAGGTTCAGCCCGGTCAGATCCGTTCCGGGCCGTGCCCCACCGGCCGCCGTGAGGGCATCGGCGACCCGTGCGCCCGGAGGGATCGTGACCAGGCCGGGGTTGAGCACCCGGCCGACGACGCTGACCACCAAAGGCGCCTTGGCCGCCGCGGCGGGGGCGTCTCCGGCGGCCTTGGCCGACGGCAGGGGCGGCGGGGTCTCCGCCCCTGGCCGGTGTCCGAACAGAGTGACCGCGCCGGTCACGATCACGGCCACCGCGATCAGCACGGCCGCCACGGCGAACCACCGCCATTTCACCGGAACCCCGTCCGCCGTGAACCGGGCGGGTACCCAGCGGCGCACGAGCCTGCCCGCGGGCGGGCCCTGGGTGGGTGGCGACAGCTGCGCGGTCAGCCACGCCAGCCTGGCGTTGGCGGAGGAGCCCGGCGGACGGGCGGTTCGGTCGAACACGTGAACGACGCTACGGAGCGGGGGTGGACGGCGGCAGTGGCGAATCGCAGGGCTGTGGACAAGTGGGGTGTTGTGGACAACCCGGACCCGGCCGGGACCCGACCGCCGATTTCCGTCGGGGCGTTATGGGACGCTGGCGGGTTTCCCTAGCCCGCCCGTTGGATCACGACACCGAGCACACCGGGGCCGGTGTGGGCGCCGATGACGGCGCCGATCTCCGACACCACGCACCCCTCCGGGCAGTTGATGGACTCCTCCAGCCGGTTGGCCAGTTCGACGGCGCGCTCCGGCGAGGCCAGATGGTGGACGGCGATGTCGGCGAGTCCGCCGTCGGCCGCCTTCACGGCCAGTTCGACCAGCCGCGCCACGGCACGATTCATCGTCCGCACCTTCTCCAGCGGCTGAATCCTGCCTTCGGACATGTGGAGCACGGGTTTCACCGCGAGCGCCGTGCCGAGCAGCGCGGCCGCCGGGCCGATCCTCCCGCCGCGGCGCAGATATTCGAGGGTCTCGACGGCGAACAGGGTCTCCGAGCGACTCACCGCGTCGACCGCCGCCGCTTCCACCTCGGCCGGATCCGCCCCCTCCGCCGCGGCACTCGCCGCACGAAGAGCCGCGAAGCCGAGCCCCATCGCGGTACTGCGTGAATCGACCACACGCACCCTGTCCGGCCCGACCTCCTGAGCCGCGAGCACCGCCGCTTCCCAGGTCCCGGACAGCTCCCGGGACAGATGGACCGACACGACGGCGTCCGCGCCTTCGGCCAGTGCCGCGCGAAATTCCTTCACGAATTCCGCGGGCGTCGGCCGCGACGTCGTCACGATGCTGCGTTTGCCGAGCGTTTCGGCCAGGGCCGCGGGGCCCATTTCGACGCCGTCGAGGAAGACGACGCCGTCCACGAGGACGTGCAGCGGGACCACCCGGATCCCGTTCCGTTCGGCGAAGCCTTCCGGCAGGTGGGCGGTGGAATCCGTGACTACGGCGACCGACACGGCAGCCAGCCTACGTTGCCGCGGGGCGCAGCACCGGGGCCATCAGGCGGGCCATTTCCGCGCCGACGGCGGCATGCCCTTCCCAGCCCCAGTGCATTCCGTCCGGATTACCCCTGCCACTCAGCACGTGGTCGCCGACGACGGCTTCGAGATCCAGCAGCGGGACCTCCGCGCGACGCCCCCAAGCGGCGATGGCGGCGGCGGCACCGGGGCGAGCGGTGTGCACACGACCGTAGGAGTCCGACCGGTGGACCGACGGCAGGATGCCGAAAATCGGCAGTTCCGGTCGCAGTACCCGCAAGGCTCCGACAGCCATGTCGAGGTACTGGACGGTCAGCTTCGCGGGCAAGACCACCGGACGTCCTCGCAGGGCGATCGCGAGCCGGGGCTGAGCGGCCAGGTACGTTTTGCGCACCACCCGTCGCAACGGGTCGGGCCGCAGGTACCGCAGCCCGGTACGCAGGTAGGTGGGCAGCGGCGAGGGCAGCGTGTCCATGCTCCCGACGGCGAGCACGACGGCGTCGACGTGGTGGAGATCGGCCCAAACCCGCGGATCCCCGGTCAGGGACCACCAGGCGTCACGGGCCGTCCAGCCGAACCCGGCCACGAGGTCCGCGCCGCCACCGAGCGCTTCGGCGGCGATATTGGGCCACAGGCGCATGTCGTCGGCGGCGAGCGGGCCGTCCGGGCCGTGGAAACTGAGGGAATCGCCGAACACCAGCAGGCGCGGAGCCATGGATCAGCCGGTGATTCCCGCGTTGTAAGCGGCCAGCCGCCAGTTCCCGTCACGCCGGGTCAGCTCGACCCAGTGACAGTTCGCGATCCCACCCAGCGCCGGCCAGGACGGCACCGGCAGGGCGAGCAGCTTCGCGGTCAGCGCGATGATCAGGCCGCCGTGCGTGGCGAGCAGCACGGTGTCGCCGGCGTCGGAATTGGGCAGATCCAGATCGGCGACGACCTCCTGCGCGCGTTCGGCGACGTCCACCCGCGATTCGCCGCCGGGCGGTGCCCAGGTCGCGTCGACCCGCCAGTGGGCGCGCTCACCGGGGTAGGCCTCGTCGACCTGCTGGCCGGTGAAACCCTGCCATTCACCCAGATGGGTTTCCCGGAGACGCTTGTCGATCCGCAGCGGGACGCCGATGGCCTCCGTGAGCACGGTCGCCGTATCCGTCGCGCGACGCAGATCCGACGCTATCACCAGATCCGGGGAGAACCTGGCGAGCGCGGGAACGGCGAACCGGGCCTGGTTCCAGCCAACCGGCGTCAACGCGGAGTCCAGATGCCCCTGCATCCGGCCCGCCGCGTTGTAGTCGGTCTCGCCGTGGCGCCAGAGCACCAGCCGCCGCGGACTCACGAGGCCCCTTGCGCGCCGGCGGGGTCCTCCTCGGCTGGGTCCCCGTCGGCCGGCACGGCCAGACCGGCGACCTCGATCCGCGGGCAGTCCTTCCAGAGCCGCTCGAGACCGTAGAAGGAGCGTTCCTCCTGGTGCTGAACGTGGATGACGACGTCGACGTAGTCCAGCAGGACCCAGCGGCCTTCACGGGCGCCTTCGCGGCGGACCGGCTTGTGCCCGTTGAGGCGCAGCTGCTCCTCGACGTTGTCGACGATCGCGCCGACCTGGCGCTCGTTGGGCGCGGACGCGATGACGAAGGCGTCGGTGATCACCAGCTGGTCGGACACGTCCAGCACGACCACGTCGCTCGCCTTCTTGTCCGCCGCCGCATGGGCGGCCGCTACGGCCAGCTCTCGTGCCTCGGACGTGGCTGTCACAGTTCTCCTCAAACAGATGGCTTTACTCGCGGGTGCGCCCGACGAGGGTACCCGGTCAGGCTCCCCGGTCTTTGCGATAGAGGTCCTTTTTGGCGATGTAGCGCACCACACCGTCGGGGACGAGGTACCAGACGGGCTCCCCGCCCTCGACCCGCTCGCGGCAGGCGGTGGACGAGATCGCCATCGCGGTCACCTCGACCAGGCTCACCTTCCCGCTCGGCAGATGCTGCGAATTGAGCCGGTAGCCGGGCCTGGTGACACCGATGAAATGCGCGAGGTCGAACAGCTCGTCGGCGTTGCGCCAGGTGAGGATCTGTTCGAGCGCGTCCGCGCCGGTGATGAAGAACAGCTGGTCGTCCGGATACTCCGCGCGCAGGTCGCGCAGGGTGTCGACGGTGTAGGTCTGCCCGACGCGGTCGATGTCGACGCGGCTGACCGAGAAGACCGGGTTCGACGCCGTCGCGATCACCGTCATCAGGTATCGGTCCTCGGCGCGGGTGACCACCCGGTCGGACTTCTGCCACGGCTGGCCGGTGGGCACGAAGATGACCTCGTCGAGCGCGAACCGGGACTGAACCTCGCTGGCCGCGACGAGGTGCCCGTGGTGCACGGGGTCGAAGGTACCGCCCATGACCCCGATCCGGCGTGGTGACATGGGTCGTGAGCCTATACACCGCGGGTGGCTCCCCGCTCGGGTCGCCGGACCCACCGACCAGTGGTGATCTGGGTCACATTACAGTCGGTTCCATGGATGAACGGTCCGTTCACGACATGCCGACCGCGACTTCGTCGGTGGCATGGGGTAGAGGTGGGGACGTGGACACATCGACTCTCCGGGACCGCGCCGAGACCCTCCTCCGGGCATTGGCGGGCGAAGGCGCCCGGCTGCGCGACGACCAGTGGACGGCCATCGAGGCCCTGGTCGCGCACCGCCGTCGCGCCCTCGTCGTGCAGCGCACCGGATGGGGGAAGTCGGCGGTGTACTTCCTGGCCACCGCTCTGCTGCGGGAGCGCGGCGCCGGGCCGACGGTGATCATCTCGCCGCTGCTCGCGCTGATGCGCAACCAGATCTCCGCGGCGGCACGGGCGGGCATCCACGCCGCGACCATGAACTCCGCGAACCAGCAGGAGTGGGACCAGGTGCAGGCCGCGATCGCGGCAGGCGAGGTCGATGTCCTCCTGGTCAGCCCGGAACGGCTCAACAACCCCGACTTCCGCGACACCGTCCTGCCGAAACTGACCGCGAGCGCCGGCCTGCTCGTGGTCGACGAGGCGCACTGCATCTCGGACTGGGGTCACGACTTCCGGCCGGACTACCGGCGGCTGAGGACGCTGCTGAAAGATCTGCCCGAAGGGGTACCGGTACTCGCCACCACCGCGACCGCGAACGACCGGGTCGCCACCGACGTGGCCGAGCAGCTGGGCATCGGCAACGGCGGCGGCACCCTCGTCCTGCGCGGCAGCCTGGACCGCGAAAGCCTCCACCTGTCGGTGGCCAAGCTGCCGACGTCGCAGGCCCGGCTCGCTTGGCTCGCCGAGCGTCTGGAGGAGCTGCCGGGGTCCGGAATCATCTACACGCTCACCGTCGCGGCCGCGCACGACGTCGCGGGACTGCTGACCGAGCGTGGCTATCCGGTCGCCGCCTATACCGGCAAGACCGATCCGGCGGATCGGCAGGCGGCCGAAGACGACCTGTTGAACAACAAGGTCAAGGCCTTGGTGGCCACCTCGGCGCTGGGCATGGGATTCGACAAGCCGGACCTGGGCTTCGTCGTCCACCTCGGCGCACCGTCCTCGCCGATCGCGTACTACCAGCAGGTCGGCCGTGCCGGGCGTGGCGTCGACCGCGCCGAAGTGATCCTGTTGCCCGGCCACGAGGACAAGGACATCTGGGCGTACTTCGGCTCACTGGCGTTCCCGGACGAACTGCGGGTCACGCAGGTGCTCAACGCGCTGGCGTACGCGGACCGTCCACTCTCGACACCCGCGCTCGAACCGTTCGTCGAGCTGTCCCGATCCAGGCTGGAGATGGTCCTCAAGGTGCTGGACGTCGACGGCGCCGTCCGCCGGGTGAAGGGCGGCTGGGAGGGCACCGGCGAAGAGTGGAGCTACGACAAGGAACGCTACGCCCGGGTGAGCGCGGCGCGCACCAACGAACAGAACGCGATGCTCGCCTATCTCGAAACCACCGGCTGCCGCATGGAGTACCTGCGCCGTCAGCTGGACGATCCCGAAGCGACGCCCTGCGGACGATGCGACAACTGCACCGGAAAGCATTGGGACACCACGATTTCCGACGACGTCGTCGACGCCACCCGGCAACGTCTGCGTCGTCCCGGGGTCGAGGTCGCGCCCCGGAAGATGTGGCCGACCGGGATGGCGGGGCTGGACGTCCCGCTCTCCGGACGGTTGCCGGCGAGTGAGCAGGCCGAGACCGGCCAGGTCGTCGGCCGGGTGACCGACGTCGGCTGGGGTACACGGCTGCGCGAACTCGTCGGCCCGTCCGCCGCGGACGCCGAGCTTCCCGACGCGGTCTTCCAGGCCTGTATCGAGGTGCTCAAGGGCTGGCAGTGGACGGAGCGCCCGGTCGCGGTGGTGGAGGTGCCGTCCGCCACCCGGCCCCAGCTCGTCCACAGTCTGGCGACGAAGCTGGCTTCGATCGGGCGGCTGGAATACCTGGGCACCATCGCTTCGGCGGGGCCGCCCCCGCGCCAGGCGAACAGCGCGCAACGGCTGACTGATCTGTGGAAGCGGCTCAGCCTGCCCGACGAGCTCGCCGCCGGGGTCGCCGCGGCCGAGGGCCCGATCCTACTGGTCGACGACTTGATCGACACCGGCTGGACCATGACTCTGTCGGCGCGCCTGCTGCGCCAGGCCGGCGCTCGCGCCGTGTTGCCGTTCGCCCTCGCCAGCACTTCGTGACCCAGGAGCCACGTCTCGACATTCGACAGGTTCTTTCCCCCGCCGAAACTTTCTGGCATGGTTCCGTCCACGCGCGAGTACGGAGGTGCCGGTGGCGGACTCAACGACGGAACGACTCGGACATCGGCTCCCGGTGCGGAAGCTGTTCGCCGCCAGTGTGGGGAACGCGTTGGAGTGGTTCGACTGGACGATCTACGCCACGTTCAGCATCTACTTCGCGAGCGAGTTCTTCCCGAAGGGCAACGAAGCCCTCGCGTTGATCAACACCTTCGCCACGTACGCGCTGGCGTTCTTCTTCCGGCCGCTCGGCGGGATGCTGCTCGGCCGCTTCGCCGACGTCAAGGGCCGCAAGCCCGCGATGATCCTGACCATCGTGTTGATGGCGGGCGGCTCGGTGGCCATCGGTCTCCTGCCGACCTTCGCCCAGGTCGGCTGGCTGGCACCGATCCTGTTGCTGCTGGCGAGGGTGGCGCAAGGGTTGTCGCTCGGCGGCGAAGTGTCGAACGCTTCGGCGTACTTGGGTGAGGTCGCACCACCGTCCCGCCGCGGGCGCTACTCCGCTTTCTTCTACATCTCGACCGGTTCCGCCGTTCTGATCGCCTCGATCCTCGGTTTCGTGCTTGCCCGGACGATGTCCAAAGCGGACTTGACGGCGTACGGCTGGCGGATCCCGTTCCTGCTCGGCGGCGTCCTCGGCATCATCGGCCTGTGGCTGCGGCGCAGCCTCGCCGAGACCGAACTGTTCGAGGAAAAGAAGTCGACAGCGCGCCGGGTCGAGCGGCCGCTGCGCACCACACTGCGCGAACACCCGCGCGCGGTGGTGCAGCTCGTGGGCTTTTCGATGCTTTCGACTCTTTGCTACTACACGTTCTTCAGCGCGCTGACATCCTTCGCGGTCAAGACCCGCAAGGCCGACGACGTCGATGTCTTCCTCGCGTTGTCGATCGCGACCGCGTTGTTCGTCGCACTGCAGTATCCGCTGGGCGCGCTGTCCGACCGCTTCGGCCGCAAACCCCAGCTGCTCGTCTGGTCGGCGGCGACCGCGGTCCTCATCGTCCCACTGTCCACTTTGGTCCGTCCGGGACTACCGGGACTGCTGGTCGTCTTCTGTGTGGGGCTCTGCCTGTACACGGCGATGACGTCGATCGCGCCCGCGATCATGAGCGAACTGTTCCCCACCGAGCTGCGCGGACTGGGTATCGGCGCCTGGTACAACCTCACCGTCGCGCTCTTCGGCGGAACCGCTCCTCTGGTGCTGACGGCATTGTCCGATGCGGGGTTGTCGACGCTGTTCTTCTGGTACGTGGCGGCCGGTGCGGCGATCGCGTTCTTCGTCATCCGTACTCTGCCGGAGACCAAGGGCAGCGACCTACGCTGAAAACTCCGTCGCCGACGACGTGGCGAGGTGGTTACTCTCGCGCTCCTACGACGAGCGCGAAGGAGGGACACCGTGTTGTTCGGCGATGTAAGCGAGGAATTGGCGCGACGCGTGGTGGAAGCCCTTCGCCACGTCAGCGACATGGAACCGTCGGCCGCCCTGGTGCGGGCCTCTTCGCGCAGTGGGGTCGACTACCAGTGCGATCTCGCGATGAGCCTGGGCAAACGGCTCGGGAAGCCGCCGAGGGAGATCGCCGCCGACATCGCGGCGCGGATCGACGTCGCCGACATCGCCGAGCCGCCGGAGATCGCGGGACCGGGTTTTCTCAACTTCACGCTGTGCACGTCCTGGCTGGAACACCGGACGTCCGCGCTCAACGACGACCCACGGCTGGGTGCCACGGTGACGGCGCGGCCACGGCGTATCGCGATCGACTACAGCAGCCCGAACGTGGTGAAGGAAATGCACGTCGGGCATCTCCGGCCCACCATCGTCGGCGACGCGATCGCGCGGCTGCTGCGGTTCGCGGGACACGACGTCATCGCACACAACCATCTCGGCGATTGGGGCACCCCGTTCGGCATGCTGATCGAGCACCTGCTCGACGAACGCCCGTCGGGTCCTTACACGATCGGTGATCTCAACGGTTTCTATCGCGCCGCCCGGTCGAAGTTCGAAACCGACGAGGGCTTCGCGACCCGGTCGCGGGAGCGGGTGGTGCTCCTTCAGGGCGGTGACGACGAGACCTTGTCGTTGTGGCGACATCTCGTCGACGAGTCGACAAGGCATTTCACTCAGGTCTACGAACTCCTCGGGATCGACCTGTCGAGTGAGGACGTCTACGGCGAGAGCTTCTACAACCCGTTCCTCGCCGCGGTCGTGGACGATCTGACCGCCGCCGGGCTCACCGAGATCAGCGATGGTGCCGTCTGCGTCTTCCCCGACGGCTTCCGTAACCGGGAAGGCGAGCCGCTGCCGCTCATCGTGCGCAAGCGGGACGGCGGCTACGGCTACGCGGCCACCGATCTCGCGACCGTGCGCTACTGGACGGGGCAACGCGGCGTCACCGACCTGCTTTACGTCGTCGGAGCGCCACAAGCACAGCACTTCGCGATGGTGTTCGCCGTCTGCCGGGCCGCCGGTTGGCTCGGCGAGGAACACCGGGCCGAGCACATCGGATTCGGCTCAGTGCTCGGTGAAGACGGCCGCGCCATGAAGACCAGGGCCGGCGAGTCGGTCCGCCTTTCCGACCTGCTCACCGAAGCCGTTTCCCACGCCGCCGAAGTGATCGACGGCCGGGGCGACCTCTCCCCCGAGGTCAGGGAAGAGGTCGCCGGTGCGATCGGGATCGGGGCGATCAAGTACGCCGACCTGTCCGGCGATCGCGAGCGTGACTACGTCTTCTCCTGGGAACGGATGCTCTCCAAGAACGGGAACACCTCGGTCTATCTGCAGTACGCCAATGCGCGGATCCGCTCAGTACTGGCGAAGGCGGACCAGGATCTCACCGGTGCGCGAATCACGCTCGGTCATCCCGCCGAGCGTGCCTTGGCTCTCGCCTTGGTCCGGTTCCCCGAAGCCGTCGGGTCGGCGACCGCGGGACATCTCCCCCACAAGCTGTGCACGTACCTCTACGAAACCGCGGTCGTGTTCTCGCGGTTCTACGAACGGTGCCCGGTGCTGGACGCGAAAGGGCCCGGCGTCCGCGACTCCCGGCTGCTGCTGGCCGAACTCACGTCGAAGACGCTGACGCTGGGCTTGTCCCTGCTCGGCATCTCCACCCCTGCCAGGCTATGAATCGCCGTGGTCGCTGAAGACCTTGCGCTTCAACGGGGGGACGGCCTGGAAGAAGCGGAACATCCCCCGCGCCATCGTGCGGCCCGTCCGGTTCTCCGACACGAACTGGCGGGCACTGCGCTCCGAGTCGCGCACCGCCGCGAAACCGTAGTCCCGCATCTGCTGCTCGTAGTCGGCGACCGCGGCATGCACGGCACCGGTCTGTTGTGCCGCGACGAGGTTGCGGCACAACAGCCGCGCGTCCCGGAGCGCGGTGTTCGCGCCGATGCCGCGAAACGGGGTCATGCTGTGGATCGCGTCCCCGAGCAGGGTGATGTTGCTCGTCGGCCATGGCTCGACGGGCTTCGACGTGAAGATCGGCAACCGGGACACCGATTCCGACGGCGAACCGGCGACCAGGTCCTTGAACGCGGGAGCCCAGCCGTCTACCAAGTCCAGCACGAGAGCCCGAAGGGCCTCACCGTCCAATGAGGACACGTCGTCCGGGTAGCGCCGGTTGTCGGCCGCGAACGCCCACATGACGTAGCTCGAAGTGTTGTCGAACAGGACGGGGTCGTACTCGGCGGTCTCGTCGTTGACCGACGAAGCGCCGTTGAGTTCGTGCGGCGCGCTGAACAGTCCTGCTCTCGCACGGGGCATCACCATGCTCGGCCCCTCGGTGAGCCGCGCGGGCAACCGTTTGCGGGCCTCCTCGGTCAGCGGGTGCTTACCCGCGATCGCGATGATCCCGGTGTCCACCCGGTCGGCGTGCGGCAGGAACTGCTTCCGCACCCGGGAGTTCGCCCCGTCCGCGCCGATCACCAGATCCGCCTCGATGGTGCTTCCGTCGGCGAACTCGCAGACGACCGATTCCCCGTTTCTCCGGTATCCGACGAACTCCTTGCCGTGATGAAGAACTCCGTCGAGCCCGTCCGACAGCACCTGGTGCAGGCTGATCCGGCTGACGGAATGGTGCTTCGACGCGGGGTCCGGGCTCCAGGTCAGCTCGCTGTCGATCACCATCAGATCCTTCAGCTGCTCGGTCACGAACGTGAACGGCCCGCTCGAGGTGCCGGTCGTGGCCAAGAACCGCGTCCACAGCTCCGACGGCAGGCATTCGTGCAGCGCCGCCGAACCGTGGGGGTTGATGTGGACGCGATAGCCCTGAAGCCGCTCGGTCCGGGTCCGGCTGCGCTCATAGACGGATACCTCGACACCGGCCTTGCGCAGCCCCTGTGCCAGGCAGAGCCCGCCCGTGCCGCCGCCGATGATCGCGATTCTCGTGGTCATGAGATCTCCTCTCTCCGTCCACCACTATCATCCACTTGGATGATAAAGTCAACTGAACGTTTGAAAGAGTCAGCGACTAAGATGAGCCCATGTCCGAAGCCGCCGCTCGAAGCCCCCGCCGCGCCCCCGTCGAACGCCAACGGGACCCCGAGCGCACCAAGGCGCAGCTCCTGGAGGCGGCGAAGGCCGAGTTCGGCGCGAAGGGGTACGCCGCGGCACGAGTCAGCGAGATCGCCGCGAAGGCGGGCGTGAACAAGCAGCTGATCTCGTACTACTTCGGCGGCAAAGAAGGGCTGTACAACGCTTTGACCGCGACGATGTACGACGACTACGTCGCGGTCTCCGACCACAGTCAGCCGTTCGCCGACGTGGTGCGGTTCTTCACCCAGTCAGGGGTGCGGGACCACGACCTCGCCAAACTGTTCCTGTGGGAGAACCTGACCGACGGGGCGCCCGACGCCATCGGCGTCGAAGGGCAGCGGGAGTTTCTTCAGCGGCAGGTCGAGTACGTCCGGGCACGCCAGGTCGCCGGCGACTTTCCCGCGGACCTCGACCCAGGATTCCTGCTGGTGATCTTCATGGCCGCCGCCAGTGCGGCACTGGCGCTCCCCCGCGTCGCGCGGGCGGTCACAGGCCAGGACCCTCACTCGGCCGAATTCGCGGAGGCCTACGGCGAACAACTGGCGCGGCTGGTCGGCCACCTCGCGACCGGTCGAGATCAGAAGGCGTGACCGGTCACCTTTGGCGTCAACCTAGGTTGATTTAGCCACCACATATAGCCCGTTGCCCGATCGCCTTGCCCCACATGCTGGGTTCGGCGATAGCAAAGGTCCCCCGCTCCCCCGGTGGGAAAGGTTGACATTCAGGGGCGCAGGGGAACGAGATCGTCGGCATGGACGACCTCGCGCCGCTGTTCGGCGGGCAGGTCGTGGCTGGAGCGACCGATGAGGTCGGGGAGTTCGCCGGCGTCGAAGGCGACGACACCCCGGGCCACGGTGCGTTGCCGGAGGTCCACCAGGTCGACGACGTCGCCCGCTTGGAAGTCGCCGTCGATGCCGGTGATCCCGGCGGCGAGCAGGGAGCGGCGGCGCCGGACGACGGCCGCGACGGCACCGTCGTCGAGGTGCAGTTTCCCGGACGCGCCCGCGGCGTAACCCAGCCAGAAGCGGCGGGCCGACAGGCGGGAGTCCGCGGCGGCGAAGGCCGTGCCCACCTCGGCGGTGGTGAGGGCGCGTGCGGCTTCGGAGGCGGCGGCGAGCAGGACCGGGATGCCCGCACCGGCGGCCGTACGGGCCGCGGCGAGCTTCGAGACCATGCCACCGGTACCGAGCCCGGAGCTCGACATGCCGACCGTGATGCCGTCCACATCGGACTCGTCGGCGACCTCGGCGATCTTGCGCGTGGCGCCGTCACGGGGATCCCCGTCGTACAGACCGTCCACATCGGACAGCAGAATGAGCCCGTCGGCGCCGATCAGGTGAGCCACGAGGGCGGCGAGCCGGTCGTTGTCGCCGAAGCGGATCTCTTCGGTGGCCACGGTGTCGTTCTCGTTGACCACAGGAACCGCGCCGAGTGCCAGCAGGCGGGTGAACGTGTTCTGCGCGTTGCGGTAGTGCGAACGACGCACGACGTCGTCCGAAGTCAGCAGAACCTGGCCCACGGTCAGGGAAAACCGGCCGAACGACTCGGCGTAGGCGTGGGCCAGCGCGAGTTGCCCCACGCTGGCGGCGGCCTGCTGGGTGGCGAGGTCACGAGGGCGCTTGCCGAGCGCGAGCGGTGCGAGTCCCGCGCCGATCGCCCCCGAGGAGACCAGCACGATCTGCGTACCACGGGAGACCCGCTCGGCGATCGCGTCGACCAGCGCGTCCAGCCTGGCCACGTCGAGACCGTCACCGGCGGTGGTCAACGCGGAGGAACCGACCTTGACGACCACCCGTTTCGCGGCGGCCAGCACCTCACGGGTCGAGCTCACTCGTCGTCCATCTCGTCTTCGACACCGTCCGGGCCGTCACGACGGACGCGGCGGGCTTCCTTGCGCTCGGCGGCGCCGATCCGGTTGTTGTTCTCCAGCCGCACATCCGTGCCGCGGCCCGACATGTGCACCGCGACCCCGGCCGGGGTCGACGGCTCCCATTCGAACTGGACGTCGCCGATGGTGACCGGGCTGCCGGGCACGGCGCCCTTCTTGGCCAGTGCCTCTTCGACACCGAGGCGCTGCAAGCGGTCCGCGAGGTAGCCGACGGCCTCGTCGTTGCCGAAGCTGGTCTGGCGGATCCACCGTTCCGGACGGACGCCGCGCACGATGAAGGCGCCTTCCTCGTCCGGGTCGTGCTCGACGGTGAAGCCCGCGTCGTTGACGGCCATCGGCCGCAGCACGACCTTCTCCGGCTCGGGTTCCGGCTGTTCGGCGCGGTACTTCTCGACCACGGCGGCGAGCGCGTAAGTCAGTTCCTTCAGGCCCTGCCGCGTCGCCGTGGAGATCTCGAACACGCTGAGCCCGCGGGCCTCCAGCTCCGGGCGCACGAACTCGGCGAGTTCGGCGGCGTCCGGGACGTCGATCTTGTTGAGCACCACGACGCGCGGCCGGTCGGCGAGGTCACCGCCGAGACTCGGGGTGTAGCGGGCGAGTTCCTCTTCGAGGGCGTCCATATCGGACACCGGGTCGCGGCCGGGTTCGAAGGTGGCGCAGTCGATGACGTGCACCAGTACCGCGCACCGCTCGATGTGGCGGAGGAAGTCGAGGCCGAGGCCCTTGCCTTCGCTCGCGCCGGGGATCAGGCCGGGGACGTCGGCCATGGTGAACACGGTCGATCCGGCGGTGATCACGCCCAGGTTCGGCACCAGGGTGGTGAACGGGTAGTCGGCGATCTTCGGCTTGGCCGCGGACAGCACCGAGATCAGCGACGACTTGCCCGCGGACGGGAAGCCGAGCAGTCCGACGTCGGCGACGGACCGGAGTTCCAGGACGAGGTCGCGGCTCTCCCCCGGCTCGCCCAGCAACGCGAATCCGGGCGCCTTGCGGGCGTTGGAGGCCAGCGACGCGTTGCCGAGACCACCGCGGCCACCCTGAGCGGCGACGAAGGTGGTGCCTGGGCCGACCAGGTCGGCCAGGATCTCGCCGCCCTCGGTCATCACGACGGTGCCGGACGGGACGCGCAGTTCCAGCGTTTCCCCTGCCGCTCCGGCGCGGTTGCCGCCCTGGCCCATCTTGCCGTTGCCGGCGCGGGCGTTGGGGCGGAAGTGGAAGTCGAGCAGGGTGTGGACGTTCGGGTCGACGATCAGCAGTACGTCGCCGCCGTTGCCACCGTTGCCGCCGTCCGGCCCGCCGAGGGGTTTGAACTTCTCGCGGTGCACCGAGGCGCAGCCGTTCCCACCGTCGCCGGCGGTCAGATGGATCACCGCGCGGTCCACGAAACGGGACGCCATGACTTGCCTCTATTCACTCGCGAAAGACAGGGTTATACAAAACAAACGAGGGGTGGGCCCGGATATTCCGGCCCCACCCCTCGTCAGAGGTTCTTGCTCGAAGCCGAAAATCAGGCTTCGGACGGCACGATGTTGACCGTCTTGCGGCCACGCTTCTCGCCGAACTGGACCGCACCGGCGGCCAGCGCGAACAGCGTGTCGTCGCCGCCACGGCCGACGTTCACGCCGGGGTGGAACTTGGTGCCACGCTGGCGGATGAGGATCTCGCCGGCGTTGACTTCCTGGCCGCCGTAACGCTTGACGCCCAGCCGCTGCGCGTTCGAATCGCGACCGTTGCGGGAGCTGGACGCACCCTTCTTGTGAGCCATCGCTCAGCCTCTCCCTGAAGATCCGAATTACTTGCTGATGCCGGTGACCTCGACGCGGGTCAGCTTCTGCCGGTGACCCTGCCGCTTGTGGTAGCCGGTCTTGTTCTTGAACTTGTGGATCCGGATCTTCGGACCCTTGGTCTGCTCGACGACCTTGCCGGTGACCGAGACCTTCGCCAGTGCGTCGGCGTCCGTGGTGACGTCGCCACCGTCCACAAAGAGGACTGCGGGGAAGGTGTGCTCGGTACCGGGCTCGCCTTCGAGCTTCTCGACCTCGACGACGTCGCCGACGGCCACCTTGTACTGCTTGCCGCCAGTCTTGACGATCGCGTACGCCGACACGGAAGTCTCCTGCTTACTCGACAACGGGTGGGGGCTTGCGTGACCGGCCCGCCGGATTTCTCTCGGCGGTCCAAGGTCTGCGCAAGGTGCCCGCTCTAGGTGCGGGCCGTTCTACAGGTTACGGGGGGCTCCCCGGTGCGATCACACCGGGGTGCCCCTAGGTGTTCACTGGCTGTTTTCGGACGCCTTGACCGGGGGGCCCGCGGGCCGTGAGGCGGCCCGGCGCGGACGACGGCGGGTGGTGCGGCCGGCCGGGGCCGGGACGTCCACCTCGGGTCCGGTCTCCTCCTGGGTCACCGGAACCTCGGGAGCCTCGGGCTCAGGGCCCGATTCCCCGACGACGGCGATCTCTTCTTCGCGCACGGCCGGAGCCTCGTCGTCCGAAGTCGTCACCGGTTCACCGGCGAGTTCGGTGGCGGGGGCCTCGGCGACCGGCTCGGAAACCGGCTCAGCCGCGGCCTCGGCCGCCTGTTCGACGGTCGCGTCGGCGACGGCGTCCGTGTTCTCTTTCACCGGCTCAGCGGCCTTCTCAGCCGCCTGCGGCGCGTGCCCGTTGAGCGCGGCGCCCTCGACGTTCTCGGTGACCTCGTGCGGGTGCTCACCCTTGGCCGCCTTGGCGGCATTGGCGACGGCCTGGACCGCCGAAACCACCGATTCGCGGTGGCCGGAGCTCGGCGGGACCTCGGCCTTGGCGGCCGCGGGCTCGTTCTGCCCCTGGTCTTCACCCTTGCCGCGGCCACGGGACCGGCGGGAGCCCTGCTCCTTGTTGCCACCTCCGCCTCCGCCACCGCCAGTGGCAGCGCTGTGGCCGTTGCCGGCACCGGCGAGGCGCTGCGGCTCGGTCGAGACGACCACGCCGCGGCCCTTGCAGTGCTCACACGGCGTCGAGAACGCCTCGAGCAGTCCGGTGCCGATCTTCTTGCGGGTCATCTGCACCAGACCGAGCGAGGTGACCTCGGCGACCTGGTGGCGGGTGCGGTCGCGGCCGAGGCATTCGGTCAGGCGGCGCAGGACCAGCTCACGGTTGGATTCGAGCACCATGTCGATGAAGTCGATGACGATGATGCCGCCGATGTCCCGGAGCCGGAGCTGGCGGACGATCTCTTCCGCCGACTCCAGGTTGTTCCTGGTCACCGTCTCCTCGAGGTTTCCACCCGAACCGGTGAACTTGCCGGTGTTGACGTCGATGACCGTCATCGCTTCGGTGCGGTCGATGACCAGGTAACCGCCCGAGGGCAGCCAGACCTTGCGGTCCAGCGCCTTGGTGATCTGCTCGTCGATCCGGTGGTCGGCGAAGGCCGAACCGGTGCCCGTGTACCGCTTGACGCGGTCGGCGAGATCCGGCGCAACGTGCTGGACGTAGTCGTAGATGGTGTTCCAGGCCTTGTCGCCCTGGATCTCCAGCTTGGCGAAGTCCTCGGTGAACAGGTCACGCACGACCTTGACCAGCAGGTCCGGCTCTTCGTAGAGCATGACCGGGGCGCTGTTCTTCTTGCCGCCGTTGCTCGCTTCGGCCTTCTCCTTGATGACGTCCCACTGCGCCTTGAGGCGGCGGACGTCGCGGTCCAGCTCCTCCTCGGCGATGCCCTCGGAGGCGGTGCGGATGATCACACCGGCGTCTTCGGGGACGATGCGCTTGAGGATGTCCTTCAGGCGGCGACGCTCGTTCTCCGGCAGCTTCCGGGAGATACCGGTGGCGCCGCCCGCGGGCACGTACACCAGGAAACGGCCCGGCAGCGAGATCTGCGTGGTCAGCCGGGCGCCCTTGTGCCCGACCGGGTCCTTGGTGACCTGGACCAGCACGGAGTCGCCGGTGGAGAGCGCCTGCTCGATCTTGCGGGCCTTGCCCTCGAGACCGGCGGCGTCCCAGTCGACCTCACCGGCGTAGAGCACGGCGTTGCGGCCGCGGCCGATGTCGATGAAGGCGGCCTCCATCGAGGGCAGCACGTTCTGCACGCGGCCGAGGTAGACGTTGCCGACGATCGAGCCGGTGCCCGACGAGGTCACGAAGTGCTCGCACAGGACACCGTCCTCGAGCACACCGATCTGCGTGGAGTCGCCCTTCTCGGCGACGACCATGGTGCGCTCGACCGACTCGCGGCGAGCGAGGAACTCGGCCTCGGACAGGATCGGCGCGCGACGGCGGCCTGCTTCACGGCCGTCCCGGCGGCGCTGGCGCTTGGCCTCGAGCCGGGTCGAGCCGCGCACGCTCCGGACCTCGTCCCTGGCGGGACGCTCGGTCTCGGCGGCCTTGGCCTGACGCACGTGGACGACCGTGTTGGGCGGATCGTCGGGGGTGGTCTCGGCGGTGTCGTCGCCATCCCCGCCCTTGCGACGGCGGCGGCGACGGCGGCGCTTGCTGCCGTTGTCGGAATCGCCGTCGTTGTCCGAATCGGACTCGGTTGAGTCAGACGCGGCGGACGCCTCTTCCGCTGTCTCGGACTCGACCTCTTCGGCCTCGGTGTCCTTGACGTCCTTGTCCGTCTTGTCGGCACGGTCCTTGCCACGCGGCTGACGGCCGCGCGGGGTCTCGGACTGCTCTTCGTCGTTCTCGGAGTCGGCCGAGTTCTCGTCGCCGCCCTTGCCACGGCCACGCCCGCGACGCCCGCGACGGCGGCGGCGACGGCTGTTGGCGTCGTCACCGTCCTCGTCGGCACCGTCCTGGCGATCGGCCTGCTCGGTCTGCGTCTCGTCCTCGTCGGAGGAGATCTCTTCGGTCTCGGTGAAGGACGGCTCCGGACGGCGGGCGGGCTTGGCCGCGACCGGCTCCGGCGGGAGGAAGATCGGCGACGGCGCCGCGAAGACCGGGACGTGCACGGCGGCCCTCGACGGCCGGGTCGTCCGCTGCGGCGGCTCCGGGGTCACCGGGGCGGCCAGCGCGGGCGGAACCCGCCGGGAGGAGGCCTCGGCCTGCGGAGCGGGCTCAGCCTCAGCCTCGGCCTCAGGGGCCTTGACCTCGGGCTTCGTCTCCACCTCGGGCTCGGGTGCGACCGGGGCCTCGGCGACGGGGCTCTCGACAACAGGAGCCTCGGCGGCCGGGGCCGCTTCGGCGGTCTCGGGCTCGTCTCCGCCGGTGAGGGCTTCGGCGAGCTTGATGGCCACATCGCGGGTGACGCTGGACTGCGCGCTACGAACGGTCTCGCCGAGCTCACCGAGCTTGGCCATCAGTTCACGGCTGTTCGATCCCAGGAGCTTCGCCAGGGCGTGCACCCGGATCCGGGGAGGCAGTTCGGCCAGCTGGCCTGCGATGGGTGTGGCGGTATTCCCGCCGGTGACGGCGGGTGTGTCCGCGTTCGACATATATCTCCTCCGCCCCCGGGCGCGTCGGCTGGCTCACACCGGCTCGACGCGGCCGCGCAGGGGCCCCTTTCTGTTCGTTCCGCCGTGGTGGTCACCAGCAGCGGGAATCCTTGCCCGGACCGCGACGGCGCCGGGTTGTCCGGGCGCCGTATACGGCTGAAGGTCTGCTCGGCGGAGCGCTGGCCACGTTCGCGACATCGGGCCGCCCGCCACGTCGTCGAGCCGCCTCGGAAGGCGGCGACGCGTGTGGAGGATGTGCAGCACACCACCGGGCCACGAGACCGCGAGCGCCACCTCTCACGTGTGCCCGTCGGCCAGCGGCCACCGCGAGTATCCCACACACCGGCCCCACTCCGGTGTACTCGGTGCCACAGGCCTGACTTCCGGGCGCGCCGCGACCACCGGCCGGGCGAACTTCGCGAGAGAGCTTGTCGACCCGGCCGAGGGTGGCTAGCGTGCGGCTCGGGAGTGCCGAAGCCCAGGCCCAGGCGATCCCCGTAGTCCCTTGTTCTCCGGTGGGAGGTCGCGTGTCCCTGCTGGGGCGGTCCCTGCGAGCGGCCGTCTGCGCCTTGGTGGTGCTCTGCGGTTCGGTCGCCGCCGCCACGACGGCCGTAGCGGAGTCATCCTGTCATCCCGTCGGCCGGGCGCTGCGTTACGTCGTCGCCTTCGACCGAGGCACCTCCGAAGCCGAGGCCAAGGCGGCCGTCACCGGCGCCTGCGGCAGCCAGACGATCTACTATCCGCAGATCGCGGTGGCCGTCGCGACCTCGGCCGACCGTGACTTCGCGGAGCTGGTCCGGCCGGCCGCGGCGTTCAGCGCGCAGGCGGAACGGCTGGCGGTGCAGCGGGCGAACGGCACGCCGTCGGCCAGGTCGACGCCCGCGCGCACCGAACTCGAACCGACCGATCCGGCGAAGGTGCCCAAGGCCGACCGCACCGACGAGCAGTGGAACATGCGCGCGATCGGCGCCGACAAGGCCCACGCGGTCGAGCGGGGCAGCAAAGACGTCGTCGTCGGCGTCCTCGACTCCGGGATCGACCCCGCCCACCCCGAACTGACGGCCGCACTCGACCCCGACAGGTCCGCGGGCTGCCTGACCGGCGCCCCCGACCGGAACTGGGCCGCGACGACCTCGGCGCACGGCACCCATGTCGCGGGCATCATCGCCGCGGCCGACGACGGCAAAGGCGTCACCGGGGTGGCGCCCGGGGTGCGGATCGCCTCGGTGAAGGTGATCGACGACCGCGGGTACGCCGACCCCGAGGCCGCCGTCTGCGGACTCATGTGGGCCGCGTCACAGGGTATGAAGGTGACGAACAGCAGCTACTTCGTCGAGCCGTGGTCGCTGTCGTGCGCCCACGACGACGAACGGGGCGTGGTGAACGAGGTCATGGCGCGTGCGGTCGAGTACGCGACCTCGGCGGGCACGCTCAACGTCGCCGCGGCGACCAACGAGGCCGTCGGGCTGGTGCCGTCACCCCGCTCGGGTGTCCAGGTGCCGACCGACGGCTGCCAGGCGCTGCCCGCCGGCCTGCGAGACGTCGTCGCGGTGTCGTCCGTGAGCGCGGAGCGGGTCAAGGCGGGTTACAGCTCGTACGGGCTGGGCGTGATCGACCTGACCGCTCCGGGCGGCGAGGCCGGACAGTGCGTCCTTTCGACCGTTCCCGGCGGGTACGCGCCGTTGTGCGGGACGTCGATGGCGGCGCCGCATGTCGCCGGTGTCGCGGCACTGCTCGCTTCGGAACACCCTGGCTACAGCGCCCGCCAGCTGAAGCGGACGCTGGACGCGCAGGCGACGCCGATCGCTTGCCCCGCCGACTACGACCTGACCGGTGACGGCTCGCAGGACGCGTACTGCACCGGGTACGCGGGGTTCAACGGCTTCTACGGGCACGGGATGGTCGACGCGCTGGCCGCGGTGGCGCCGAGGACGAGCGGTTCGTCTTCGGCCCGGTGAGTTCCCGCGTTTAGTCCTCTAAATGCGGTTGGGGGTCAGCGCAGCAGCAGCTTCCCGAAGCGCCGCGACGCCCCGTAGATCCCGGCCGCCGCCAACGCCACCAGGTACAGCACGTTCCCGACCATGCTCCACGACAGCACGCCGATCGAGAGCCCGCGCATCAGCTCGATCCCGTGGTACAGCGGGAAGATCCGCACGATCCACTGGATCGCCTCCGGGTAGACCGAAAGCGGGTAGAACGTCGTGGAGAACAGGAACAGCGGCATCAGCACGAGGTTGATGTAGTCGAACTGCGAAACCGACCGCAGGAAGGTCACCAGCACGATGCCGATGGCCGAGAACGCCATGGCGATCAGGAGTGCCGCCGGGATCATCAGCACGGCCCACCACGACCCGGGCAGCCCCATCGCGGTCATCACGCCGAGGAAGGTCATCGAGTAGATCCCGCCGCGCAGCACCGACCAGCCGACCTCGCCGAGCGCGATGTCCAGCGGCCCGATCGGGGTGGCGAGCATGGCGTCGTACAGCTTCGCGTACTTCAGCTTGAAGAACAGGTTGTACGTCGAGTCGAGGATCGCGCCGTTCATCGCCGACGCCGCGAGCAGACCGGGCGCGACGAAGGCGACGTAACTCATCACCTGGCCGCCGGGCCCGACGACCTCGCCGACCAGCTTGCCGAAGCCGAGCTGGAAGGCCATCAGGTAGAACAGCGGCTCGAAGGCGCCGGACACGAACAGCATCCAGACGTGCGAGTAGGTCAGGAAGGTGCGTTCCAGCACCGCCTTCGACCGGCCGCTGTACATCGACGGCGGCAGGACGCGCAGCAGCACCCCGCGCCGCGGGGCTTCGACGAGAACAGCCACTTCAGACCACCAGCCGTCGGTAGAAGTACTTGTGCGCCAGCGCCCAGCCCGCCCCGGCCAGTACGACCAGGAAGGCGAGGTGCCCCAGCGTGGCGAGCGGGCCGACGGTGCCGAGGCTGACCGCCCTGGCGGCCTCGTTGCCGTGCCACAGCGGGGAAAGCCAGGCGATCCACATCAGCGGGGTCGGCAGTTCGGCGATCGGGAAGAACGTGCCGGAGAACAACGTCATCGGGATGAGGATGAACCGGAACACCAGGCCGAACCGGGAGCCCTCGTCGTAGGTGGTCGCGGCCAGCGCCATCACCGGGGTGCCGCAGGCGAGACCGGTGAGCGTCCCGATCAGGATGACCGCGAGCACGCCGAAGCTCGTCCACGAACCGAACAGCGCGGCGATGACGGCGTAGATCGCCCCGGCCAGTGTCAGCCGGATCCCGACCCAGATGATCTGGCTGCCGAGCACCTGCCCCGGCGTGATCGGCGACGCGGTGACGGCCACGTAGCTCTGCTGCCATTTGAACCCGGACAGCACCGGGTAGCTGGACTCCCCCACCGCCAGCTGCGCCGCGCCGGCGACGAGCAGCGCGGGCGCGACGTACTCGAGGTAGGAGAACCCGCCTGTCGCGGCACCGGCCCGCACCTGCGAACCGAACCCGAGGCCCATCGCGGCCAGGAACATCACCGGCTGCAGGCCCGTCGAATACAACGTGGACAGCCAATACCGGCGGTACCACATCCAGTACCCCTCGACCCGTAGCCAGGCGCCGAGCCAGGTCGACACCACACGGCCCGTCGAGGCCTTCGTCCGCGCTGTGGTCATCAGTCCACCAGCGTCCGGCCGGTGAGGCGGAGGAAGACGTCCTCCAGCGAACTGCGGCGGACCAGGCTCGACAGCGGCCGCAGCCCACGCGCGTGTGCCTGTTCGAGGGTGGCCTCGCCGGTCATCGTGTACAGCAGGACACGATCCGGGAGCACCTCGACGCGTTCGGCGAGGCCCTCGATCCGCTTCGCGGCCGCCTCCTGTTCGCCGTTCGGGAAGCGCAGCTCGACGACCTCGCGGGTGGAGTACCGGCTGATCAGGTCCGCGGGCGAGCCTTCGGCGGCGATCCGGCCGTTGTCCATCACGACCAGCCTGTCGCAGAGCTGCTCCGCTTCGTCCATGTAGTGCGTGGTGATGATCAGCGTGGTCCCGCCCGCCTTGAGCCGGAACAGCCTGTCCCACAACAGATGCCTCGCCTGCGGATCCAGCCCCGTCGTCGGCTCGTCGAGCAGGAGCAGCTCCGGGTCGTTGACCAGGGACCGCGCGATGGTCAGCCGCCGCTTCATCCCGCCGGAGAGCGAATCGACCTCCGCGTTCGCCCGGTCGGTGAGCTGGGCGAACTCCATCAGCTCCTCGGCCTTGCTCCGCACATGCGCACGCGAAAGCCCGAAGTAGCGGCCGTAGATCTGCAGGTTCTGGCGCACGGTGAGCTCGGTGTCCAGGTTGTCCTGCTGCGGCACCACCCCGAGCCTGGCCCGGATCTTCGGCCCCTCGATATCCGGATCCATCCCGAGAACGCGCAGGTCACCGTCGCTGCGGGGCGACACGCTCGCGATCATCCGCATGGTGGAGGACTTGCCGGCGCCGTTGGGCCCGAGGAAGCCGAACGCCTCCCCCGGGCGGACGTCCACGTCGATCCCGCGCACGGCCTCGAAATCGCCGAAGCGCTTGACCAACGCCTTCGCCTGCACCATCGCCGGTTCGTGCTCTGAGTCACCCACGAGGAAGACCCTAGGACCTGCCACCGACAAAATTCGACCGGTTTATCCGCACCCTTGTTGGACGCTCCCCGCTCGTCGATACTCACCGACCATGAGTCTCAAGCCCAAAATCGCCTTGTTGTCCGTTTTTGTCACCGCCGGGCTCTTGGTGGCTCCCGCCGCCCAAGCAGCCGAGACCACTGTGGACGGTCGGACCGTCGACCCGCGTCCCTCCACCGCCAAGCTGGCCTTCGAACTGCACAAACTGGCGCTGCTCAGTCACGGCAAGATCCGGGTGAGCGAGATCGGCCGCAGCAACGAGGGCCGTCCGGTGTGGGCGGCCAGGGTCGGCCACGGCAAGACGCGTATCCAGTACGTCACCCAGCAGCACGGCGACGAGCCGCTCGGCACCCCGGCCGCGCTCGAGTTCCTGCGCAAGGTCGGCGTCGGGCACAGCGCGTGGGCTCAGAAGCTGCTCGCGAAGGTGACCGTCGACATCGTCGTGCGCGCCAACCCCGACGGGCACGAGCACGACTGGCGCTACAACTACGACCCGAAGGCCACTCCCGAGTACGGCGAGAAGGGCAAGGGCTACGACATCAACCGGTACCACGACCCGGCCGTCGCGCCGGAGGACAACCCGGCCACCGAGGCGGGACTGATCCAGCGGCGGAACGCGGCGTTCAAGCCGGACATCATGGTCGACTACCACATGCAGGGCCGCTACCAGGACGCGAACGGCAGGGAGATCACCGCCTCCACGCTGTGGCCGACGAATCCGGGCGTGAAACCGTCCGATGTGGACTTCGCGAAGCAGATCGCGGTCGTGGTGCAGCGGTCGATCGACGGTAACGGCGGCTACGTCTCGCAATACCCGGGCGGTGACTATCAGGGCATCGCGCGCAACGGGTACGGCCTGCTCGGCAACGGCAGTGTGCTGATCGAACTGAGCCTCATCCCGGAGCGTGAACAGGCGCAAATCCAGGACGCGCTGGCCTCGATGCTCGCGATCGCACAGGCCGCGGCCGACGGTTCGGTGCGGAAGGTGGACCCGGCCGACGCCGAGGCGATCCCGCCTCGGGGTCCGGCGCTTCCGGGTACGGTCGAAGAAGAGGGCGAAGCCGCCTGACGCGTGCCATGAAAGGTCCTTTCCTTGCAAATTTCGCAAGGAAAGGACCTTTCATGGCGCTAGCGGACGGTGACCGACAAGCTCCGCGTGACCCCGTTGACGGTGACCGAAAGGCTCGCCGTCCCGGGCCGTAGCGCGGTCAGAACCCCGGTCGCCGGGTCGAACGACGCGACGTCCCACGGCATCGCGGGCCGGAACCCCTCGGCGACGTGGGTGCCCCAGCCGCCCTTCCAGTCCGCGCTGACCGGATACGACACCGGCACCTGACGGGTTCCCTGCGTCACCACCGCCCGGACGTCCGCCTTCTCCCCGCCGGCCAGCGACGAGGGCCCGGAAAGCGTGAGCGCGTCGACGTTCGGCCGCGTCTCGAACCGCACCGGCTGCGTCTTGTCCCCCGGTTCGAATCGGACCATCGTCCAGCCGACGAATCCGCCGTCACCGGGCGCGGCCGCGGGCGACTTCCCGGAGTTTCCGTTCACCAGATACGGCACGCCGTCCACCCTCGACAGGCTGAACACGCCCGCGTGCGAAGCGATCGCGGCCGCCTGCTTTCCCGACTCGCGCTCGAACGTTGTCAGCCAGCCGGTCAGCATCGCGGCTTCCTTGCGGTCGGCCAGTTGCGAATTCCCGGCGAGACCCGGGTCTTTGACCGGGTGGTGCATCGCGACGGCGACCCCGCGGATCCCCCTGTCGGTCTTCGCACCGTCCAGCGCCTCGCGCAGCATCCGGATCTGGTCGAACCCGCCCGCGCGGAGGGAACCGCGGGAAGAGTCCAGCAGTACCAGGCGGATCCCGGCGACGTCGACGACGCGGTGGGTCTGCCCGAACGCCGCCTGGAACTCGGTGAGCCCGTGCCCGCCGTCGGCTTCGTGGTTGCCGGGGACGTAGTACCAGGCTGCCTTGCCGACCAGTTCCGCGTCGATGATCGAGCGGGCCAGCGCGAAATCGGCGGCCGTGCCGCGGTCGACGAAGTCACCGTTGATCAGCACGAGATCCGGTTTCGCCGCCACCGCCTCGCGCAGCGCGCGCCGGGCCTGGGCGACCAGCGGGCCGTCCGGGGCGTCGGCGGTGAACTGGGCGTCGCTGACCACGGCGATCCGCAGGCCGCCGGTCGCGGTGCCGTCGGTGATCAGCGCCGGGTCACGCGGCGCCGGATCGGCCGGGACACTCGCCGCGGGCGCGACCTCGAAGGTGAGGTCGTCGAAGACCAGCCGTCCTTCGTACTGCTGGTCCGGGACGTTCTCGACGGCGTAGAACTTCGTCAGCCGCTGCCCGTCGGGAAGGCCCGCCGGGACCGCCGCCTTGACGTAACGCCAGCCCGTCCAGTCCACACTCAGCGACAGGTCCACCAGGGACGGAACGTTGGCGGCGTCGCGGAGTTCCGCCCGCAGCCAGGCACCCTTCGCGTCGCCGTTGACCCACAGCCCGATCCGCTGGGCGCCGGGCGGCAGCGCGATCGGCGCCGCCGAATTGACGTAGGCCGCGCGCGTGGCGTTGGTCCCGTTCAGCCGGTAGTCCAGCGCCAGTCCCCGTCCGCCCTCACGGCCGGGCGCCTCGGAAAGCGCGGCGCCGACGACGGCGGGGAACACGCTCGCCGTCCAGCCCGCTGGACCGTCCAAAGCCGCCACCACCCGGGATTCCGTGCCGACGGACGCCGCCAGATGCGTCGACTTCCCACCGGCGGTGGCCGTGATCGCCGAAGCGCCCGATGCCTTCAACGCGGTGACCGCGAACCCGTCACCCGACGGCTCGATCCGCACCACCGCGGGGTCGTAGTCGAGTTTGACGTCGTCGGGCTCGATCCAGGTGCCGTAGCCGTCGGCGTCGTAGCCATAGACCTTGAACGTGCTCCGCGCGCCCTCCCCCGACAACGCGACCTGCTCGGTGCTGGTGCCCAGCCGGACGGGCGAACCGAGCACGTTCAGCGTCGTCTTGCCCACGACGCCACCACGCTTCGCGTAGACCTCGACGTTCGCGGGCGCGTCCGGCCGGAGCCGGTCGGCGTGCGCCGTGAAGACGCCGTCGGTCACGGTGCCGCGGAAGGGATTCGTGCTGATCCAGCGGGCTTCGCCGTCGACGGCGGCGCCGGTCTCGTCGTGACCTCCGGCGACGAGTTTCCGCGTCAGCCCGGAAAGCACGCGGGTCGCGTCGGCGGTGTCCTGCGCGGGACGGGGCGAAAACCCGGTCAGCCGCCCGCTGCCGGGCACCGTGGCGACGCCGATACCGTTGGGCACCAGGCGTTCCCCGCCGTCCGACGGCGAATTGCGCACCAGCGGCGCTTTCTCGCCTTCCTCACGGGCGAGCAGGGTCGAAGATCCACCGCCGTCGAGGTTGATGGCGTCGTCCGCACCGAGCGACTTCAGATGGCGGGCGAGTTCCAGTTCCGTCATGCCGCGACTGTCGGCCTGGCGGCCGTCGACCGTGGCGAGCCACATTTTCGTGCCGTCGGCGGAGAACCCGACCGCGGTCCGGGGGTGCATGGCGACGTTGTCGACCGGCTGGATCGCGCCGTCACGCACCAGGACGACGTTGCCGCCGACCGAGACGGACAGCTTGCCCGCGTCGCTCTTCGGCGCGTAGGCGACACCCGCGCGGTCGCCGATCTTCAAGCCGGACAACGTGTCCACGCCGCCGTCACGGGCGAGCAGGACGGTGGCGCCCGCGGCGATCGGACCGTCCGCGGGCTGCGGACGCACCTGCGTGACGACACCGTCGGAGACCTCGACCTCGATGACGCGCTGGGCTCCGGTGACCGACGTCCGTCGCGAAGACGCGCCCCACAGCGGCGTGTAGACGCCGATCGCGTCTCCGCTCAGCACCGGGCTGTTGAAGTTCGACGCGGGGACGACGCGGCCATCGGGCAAGGTGACGGACGCGTCGAGGAAAACCTCCGCGAGCCGCGCTTTGCCTTCCTCGGTGATCGACGCGGTCAGATTGTGCCCGCGCGCGGGCGCCGTCTGGAGTTTCCCGGCGTCGATGCCGACGCCGATCGGCGCGCCGCTGGCGTTGATGTCGAAGAAGTCGCCGTTCACCCCGGCGACCGCGCCGCTCCTGGCGACCTGCTGCGAGAGCGGTGTCCGCGCGGAAACCGTGCCAGGGCTGAGATAAGTCGGCTTGAGCGTCTTGCTGGTGAGGTCCACGGCGAGGGTGTCGCCGCGGATCCAGCCCGCCGGGTCGTACCGGTCGAACTCGGTGAGACTCAGCCCCGGCGCAACGCGTGAGGTCGCACTGGTGGTGACGAGACCGTCGTCGGGCGCGGCCACGGCGTACGCGGACGGGCCCTCCTTCGCCGAGGACGCCGCCGGGGCGGCTTCGACGGGTGCCGGACCGAGCGGAGCGGCCAGCGGATCGGCGTGCGACGGCGCGGCGAGCAGTGATCCGGGCAGCAGCAGGGCAGCGAGCAGCAACAGGCGTGATTTTCTCACGAAATACCCCACGATCGAGTGAGAGTCGGCTCAGCTCAGCACAGCGGACGCGAGCCGCCAGGAGAAGACCCGGAGGTGAACGTGAACCGAACGGCGTAGGGCGCCGAAGATCAGGGCGTGAAAGGGCCGGCGAGGAAGGTCTCGGCCGCCGCGACGTCGCCGGTGATCTTCAGCCCGGATTCCGCGAGGGCGACCCGTTGCCACAGCACCAGGTCCAGTCCTTCGGCAGGTCCCTCGACGACGGCTTCCGCGGTCTCGGCGGGATCGGCCGTTCGCGAACCGGGAACGTCGTTTTCGCCCGGCGGTGTGATCAACCAGGCGTGTCCGGTGTCGGATGTCTTCAGCAGCACCGGAACAGTGACCGCGGGCGGGGTGTGCCAGCGCTTCACCTTCGGCAGCATGCCGAGGAGGACCTCGTCCGCGCCGTCGGCGGCGACGGACGGGTCGAGGGTGTACCCGGTTCCGGCCGCGCGGTGCGCGTCGAGCAGGTGGACCGCGGTCTCGTGGACCTGTCGGCGGAACCAGAAGGCCTTGGTCTTGGCCGCGGCGGTGAAATTCCAGGCGCCGTCTTCCGGCGTGGCCTCGAGCAGGGCCTCGATCAGACCGTCCGCGGACGCGCGATACCAGGCGGCGAGATCCTCGTCCGGTTCGGTTTCGAAGGCCTGCGAGGAGGGTTCACCGGTGCGCACGATCCCGGCCGCCCAGCGGTGGACGTTGCCGAGGTGGACGACGAGATCACGCAGCTTCCAGTCACCGCAGCACGGCACGGTCGCCGCGGGGTTTCCGGTGCGCGCGACCTCCGCGAAACCGGCGGTGAGTTCCCGCAGCCGTGCCAGGTACTCGTCCGGTGTCATCGACAAACCCCCAGATCCGTGGGTGGCACGGTCTTCCCGCGCCACCCACGAGTGTGTCAGACCTCGGGGAACCAGAGCTTGAGCTCGCGCTCGGCCGACTCCGGGGAGTCCGAGCCGTGCACCAGGTTGTACTGGGTCTCCAGCGCGAAGTCGCCGCGCAGGGTGCCCGGGGTGGCCTTCTCGACCGGGTCGGTGCCACCGGCGAGCTGACGGAAGGCGGCGATGGCACGCGGCCCCTCGACGGCGATCGCGACCAGCGGGCCCGAGGTGATGAACTCGAGGAGATCGCCGAAGAACGGGCGCTCCTTGTGCTCGGCGTAGTGCTCCTCGGCGACCGAGCGCTCCACGGTGCGCAGTTCGAGGGCGGCGAGCTTCAGGCCCTTGCGCTCGATGCGCGAGATGACCTCGCCGACGAGGCCGCGCGCGACGCCATCGGGCTTGACGAGGACCAGCGTGCGTTCAGTCACGACGGTATTTCTCCTTGGGTGGGTTTCGTGCTATTCGCGGGGAGCTTATCCGCCCGGGTCACCGGCGTTGCGGCTGCAGGGTCTTCGACCACAGCGAAGCACCGGTCGCGTCGCGCAGATCGACCGTGAGCGCACCGCTCGCGCCGTCGATGTTCACCTCGCCGAAGTGCTGGAACCCGTCCGCGGGCGACGTGTTCGCGGCGGGCGGGGCGTGCACGAAGACGGCCTCCGGTCCGAAGGTCGGGTCGAGCGTGTTCGGGCCGAACGCGCCCGCGTTCAGCGGGCCGGAGACGAACTCCCAGAACGGGTCGAAGCCGGTGAACGAAGCGCGATCCGGCGAGTAGTGATGCGCCGCGGTGTAGTGCACGTCTGCGGTCAACCAGACGACGTTGCGCACCTTGCGCCGCGAGATCTCCCGCAGTACCCAGGCGAGTTCGGTCTCGCGGCCGCCGGGTGCGCCGGGCAGGCCGTTCGCGACGCCCTCGATACCTTTGCCGTCCGGGACGGTCAGGCCGATCGGGAGGTCGGCCTGGACGATCTTCCAGGTGGCCGTGCTGCGGTCGAGCGCGTCGACGAGCCACCGCGCCTGACGGTCGCCGAGGATCCGGCCGGGCTTGGTCTGGTCGGCGGTGTTGGCGTCCTTGTAGGTCCGCATGTCCAGGACGAAGACCTCGGCGCGGGAACCGTGGCGGAAGTTGCGGTAGACCCGGCCGTCGACCGCCTGGCGCCGATCGATCGGATGCCATTCGTGGAACGCCTGGAACGCGCGGGCGGCGAGCACGTCGACCCGCTTCTCGGTGTATTCGGGACGGTCGTTGAGGATTTCGCCCGGGTACCAGTTGTTCACGACTTCGTGGTCGTCCCACTGGACGTAGGCGGGCACGTTCGCGGTGAACCGCTTGAGGTTGTCGTCGAGGAGGTTGTAGGCGAACTGACCGCGGTACTCGTCGAGCGTCTCGGCGACCTTCGACTTCTCCGGGGTGACGATGTTGCGCCACACGCGGCCACCGGGCAGCGCGACGGTCTCGGTGAGCGGCGCGTCGGCGTACACCGTGTCGCCGCAGTGCAGGAACAGGTCCGGACGACGGTCGGCCATCGCGCGGTAGATCGTCATCCCGCCGCATTCGGGGTTGATACCCCAGTTCTGCCCGGCGACGTCACCGGACCACAGCAGGCGGACGTCCGAGCGGCCGACCGGCGCGGTGGCGAAGCGGCCGGTGACGGGCTCGCTGCACGTCCGTCCGTCGAGGGCTTCGGCGGTCACGCGGTAGTGGACCTCGGTCCCCGGCGCAAGCCCGGCGACACGGACCTTGCCGGTGCCGCCGGTCTCCGGGCTCATCACCGGCCCGCGCACACGGCGCGTGTGACGGAACGAAGGATCCCTGGAGACCTCGACGATCAGCCGCGAAGGGCGATCGGCGCGAGACCAGACGATGCCGGATCCGGTGGTGATGTCGCCGGACTGGACGCCGTGGGTGAGCAGCGGACGGTCACCGCGGATGAGCGCGGCGCTCGTGGGCGCGGCGGAGGCCGTCGCGGGGAGAAGTAGCCCGCCCGCGACGGCCCCGGCGCCGGTGAGACCGGCTTTGAGCAGCGCGCGACGGTTGTGGTGGGTTGCGGTCATGGCGCGGTTCTATCCCGCGGCGACGGCCGGCGGGCCAACGGCGGTTTGCGCGGCGATGAACGAGTGGGCGGTCAGAGGCTGTCCCGCAGCGGCACGGTGATCTGCTTGAGCCAGGTCCCGGTGGTGAAGTCGCGTGCCTTGATCACCACGGCGCGGTGGTACACCTCGATCTGGAGGCCCTGGTTGAAGCTGCCGCCCAGTGATTTCTCGCCGCCCTTGCCGTCGTCCACCCAGCCGGTTTGCACGGCGCCGGTGTTGACCACGGTGAAGCCTTCGAGGTTGCCGCTGCCCGGAACGACCCGGCGCGTCACCCAGTCGGAGAGGTTGAGATCCCAATGGGTGTGCCCGGAGAACAGGAACACGTCGCGGTATTTGCCGAGCACCGCGAGCAGCCTGTCGGCCTGGAGGTAGTCGCCGAGGTAGAGCTTGTTGCGGGTGCCGGACACGGTATTCGGCAAGGGGTGGTGGGTCAGCACCATCACCGGCTTGCGCCACCGGTCCCAGTAGGCCAGGCGCTGTTCCAGCCAGGCGAACTGCCGGTCGCTGAGCCACACCTCGTCCCACAGCTTCGGGTCGTGGTACTTGGCGTAGCGCTCGGTGCCGAGGCACAACACCGGGACGCCGCCGAACGAGGTCTCCGAATAGACCGTGTTGCGCCCGGCGAAGTTGTAGAAACTACGGAACAGCGAATCCTCGGTGGTGCCGTTGGGCCAGGTCTCCTGCGCGAGCGTGTCCGGGTCCCGCCACTTCGGCACGTAGAACTCGTGATTGCCGATGGCCCAGGCCACGTTCCCCGGATGCGGATGCTTGTCCAGCACCGACCGCACCTGGGCGTACTCGAAGTCGTAGCCGCGCGGCGTGATGTCCCCCGCCACACCGAGACCGGCGCCGCGCGGGTTGGTGGTCTCGATGTCGTCCAGTGCCTTGCCGAAATCGGCGAGGTCGCCCTGGATGTCGCTGATGATGTTGAACCGCACGGCCGGGCCGAGCGGGCCACGGCCCGGAGTGGCCTCCGCCGGGCGGCTCAGCGCGGTTGTCGCGGCTGTCGCGGCCACCGCGCCACCCGTGGCCAGCATGAACGACCTGCGATCCATCGAATACCCACATTCAGTCAAACCGATATCAACTGGTCAAAGGTAGGATGTTTAAGGTGATCAGGGGTGACGTCGCGTGAGCCGGGGGGTGTACGCGTGGGGAATTTCCGGCTTTGGTCGCGGTGTTTGCGGACTTGCCGAGTCCACTGTGGGCGATTGAGCCGAGGAGGTCGACCTTCACGGCTTCCCCCCTTTCCTTGCGTCTAGCGCAATGAAGGGGGCCTTCAGGTACTTCACGCGAGCACTCACGACCCCATTCAGGAGCGCGCAGGCGCACATCAATCGAGCGCCAAGTGGCCAGAAAGTGTCCCTTGTGGACAGTCGCGGACGCGTTCAGCCTCACCTGGAAGCCCCTTACTGGCCAACCAGTCCGCGAAGGCCTCCTTCGCTACCTTCAGGGCAAGTAAGGGGACCTTCGCGACAGCAGTCACCCAATAGCATTACTAAAGGAATGCGAAGTGCGTTCATCACATCTTCGAGTACGGCCTTTTTGCGGTCGAATACCTGTTCGATCAATGGTATTATGGCGAGGTGTCCAGTAGACGAACCCTCGAACCGCCACAGGAGTTGTGGCGTGCCGGTGCGCGAGAGCTCGCGCACGGCGTGGTCGAGCGAATGTCGCTGGCACGACAAGCTTTGGCGGAGGTCGGGCAGTTCCTGGTGGAGATCGAAGCCCGGGGCCCGATGGAACTCTTCGGGCACGGCTCGACCGCGGGCTGGTTCGCCGAGACCGCCCGTATCAGCCCCAAAGAAGCACGCGACACCGTGACTCGGGCGCTGGCGGTGAACGAAGGCCGGAATCTGGACGGCACCCCCGCTCCCGCTTTCGCTCCGATCGCCGGGGCCGCCGCGGCCGAGGGCGAACTCGGCCACCAGCAACTGGACCCGATTCTGGCGATCCTGAAGAAGATCCCGGCCGAAGTGCCCATCGAGGACAGGTCTGATGGGGAACGGATCCTCGTGAACCTGGCCCTCCACGCCGGTCCTCAGGAGATCGTCAACGCCGGCGCGGAACTCCTCGCCCACTTGGATCCCGATGGGAACGAGCCGAAGGACGAGGACCTGAAGCCACCTTCGCGTGAGGTGTATCTGCGCAAACGTGACGACGGCTGGTGGCGGCTCAACGGCCTGCTGGACCCCGAATTCGGCGCCAGGGCCAATGCGCTGTTCGAGACCTGGGGACAACGAAGACCCGTCGACGAGGACGGCGACCACGACCTCCGTACCCCTGCCGAACGCCACGGCGACGCCCTGTTCGACGCCATCCACTACGCGATGACCAACGACAAAGCCCCTACCCTGTCCGGCGACCGGACCACCGTCGTGGTCACCATCCCGCTGGAGACCCTCACTTCAGGACTGGGTTCCGCCTGTGTGGACGAGGTTTCTCAGATCACCGCACGCCACGCGCGGATGCTGGCCTGCGACGCGAAGATCATCCCCGCCGTCCTCGGGTCCGAGAGCGAACCGCTCGACATCGGCCGCGCCGCCCGCACCGTCACACCCGGACAACGCCGGGCACTGAACCTCCGCGACCACGGCTGCGCCTTCCCTGGCTGCCACCGACGACCCAAACACTGCGAAGCCCACCACATCTTGCCGTGGGGCCGACTCGGCGACACCGACCTGAACAACCTGTGCCTGCTCTGCCGCTACCACCACATGGTCATCCACGGCCACTCCGGCTGGAAAGTCCGCATGGCCACCGATGGCCGGCCCGAATTCATCCCGCCACAGTATTTGGACCCGCTACAAAAGCCTCGCCGCTGAACCCGGGAAGCCCGCCACCATCACCGGCGACGGGCTCCTCGGCATGCCCGCAGCACGACACACGGCTCGCGACCTTCGGCTGAGCCTCAGATATCCAATCCTGGCCTGGGGTGTTTGTCCGGTGCGGGAACGTCCTCCACATTCAGGTCTTGAGTGGCGATTCGGGCTCTAACCCGAATCGCCACTCACAGGTCCTTCACGCGCCGCCGTTGCGACTGGTGGTGTCACTGAGGCTGCTGTAGATAATCCGGCGGTGCCACCACACCGATTCGGGTGTTGATCAACCGCGCTACTGCTCGTCCTGACGAAGGTATCCGCCGCTACCCGGCCTGCTGTTGCTGGCTGGGCAGCGTCCCGGCCGCCATCCGCCGCGCCACGTCCCGCCGCAGCCACAGCAGCCACAGCCAGATCCCGAGGAAGATCACCCCGAGGATCGCCACGGCGGGCAGTGCGACGAAGAACGCGATCAGCGCGACCTGCAGAACCAGTACCGCGGGCACCGCCCAGGGCTTCTTCAGGAATCCGCACAGCACGATCAGCGCGACCGCGATCACGATCACCGACCAGCCGGTGAGCGAACCGACGCCACCGCCGAGTTTCGCCACCACGGGCAGCGCGAGCGCGACGGTGATGCCTTCCATGATCAGAGAGCCGGCCATCACGCCGCGGAAGGACTTCATGGGGTCCTTGGCCGGCGACTTCGGGGTCTCGTCGGTCACGCCGGCTCCTTACCGAACATGGTCCTGGCTTCGCCCGCGGTGACGACCGAGCCGGTGACCAGCACGCCTCCGCCCGCAAGCGGTTCCTCGGGGTCGTCGCTCTGCTCGACGAGGCCGATGGCGGTTTCGATCGCGGAGTCGAGGCTCGCTTCGGCCACGACGCGGTCCTCACCGAAGATCGAGATGGCGATGTCGTTGAGTTCGTCGAGCGGCATCGCGCGCGGGGACGAGTTCTTGGTGACGACGATCTCGGAGACGACCGGTTCGAGGGCGTCCAGGATGCCGCGAGCGTCCTTCTCGGCCATCACGCCGACGACGGCGACGAGCCGGCGGAACGCGAACTCCTCGGCGACGGTGGTGGCGAGTGCCTTGGCGCCGTGCGGGTTGTGGGCGGCGTCGAGCAGCACGGTCGGTGCGGCGCGGACGCGCTCCAGCCTGCCGGGGGTCTCGACCTCCGCGAAGGCCTCCCGGACGGCTTCGACGACCAGTTGCCTGTCCTTGCCCGCGCCGAAGAAGGCTTCGACGGCGGCCAGCGCGAGTGCGGCGTTGGCTGCCTGGTGCGCGCCGTGCAGCGGCAGGAAGATCTCGTCGTACACCCCGCCGAGGCCCTGCAGTTTCAGCATCTGCCCACCGACGGCGATCTCGCGCTCCAGCACGCCGAATTCGCTGCCCGCGCGGGCGACGCTCGCGTCGACCTCGACGGCGCGTTCCAGCAGGATCTTCTGGACTTCGGGGTCCTGTTCGGCGATGACCGCGACGCTGCCGGGTTTGATGATCCCGGACTTCTCCACCGCCGCCTTGGCCGGATCGCCGCCGAAGTACTCGACGTGGTCGACGCCGATCGGGGTGATGACGGCGACGTCGCCGTCCGCGACGTTGGTGGCGTCCCAGGAGCCGCCGAGGCCTGTTTCGATGACGGCGGCCTCGACGGGAGCGTCGGCGAAGGCCGCGAACGCCATGCCGGTGAGCACCTCGAACTTGCTCATCGGTACCGCGTCGGGTCCGCCCGCGTTGTCCACCATGGTCACGTACGGCGCGACGTCGCGGTACAGATCGACGTACGCGGCGGCGGAGATGGGGGCACCGTCGAGCGCGATCCGCTCGGTGACCAGCTGCAGGTGCGGGCTTGTGTAGCGGCCGACGCGCAGGCCCATGCGGGTCAGGAGAGCGTCGATCATCCTGGTGGTCGAGCCCTTGCCGTTGGTCCCGGCGACGTGCAGCACCGGGTAACCGCGGTGCGGCTCACCCATCAGGTTGACCAGCGCCGCGATCCGGGCGAGGGACGGCTCGATCTTGGTCTCCGGCCAGCGCAGGTTCAGTTCGGCCTCGACCGCGAGCAGTTCGCGGCGCGCCTGCTGCCCGTTCGGGTCGGCCGGGGCGGGTTCGTCGCCCGGGTCGTCCAGTTCGTGCAGCTCCATCTCCTCCGGCGCGACGAGGTCGGGCACCGGGCCGAGCGCGAGGTTGTCCCCCAGCTGCCCGACGCCGCCGATCCCGGCACCGGCACCGCCGCCCGCCTGGTACGCGGCGTCGGGTGCGTCCAGATCCGGGTCGGTATCGTCGGACGGGTCGTGGGCACGTGCCCCCAATTCGTCGACGCCGGCGAAACTGTCCAGATCTGCCAGGTCCGGGGATTCTGCGAATTCTTCGGAATCCCGGCCGTCACCTCGCGGCACGAACTCTCCTCATCAAGCCTTGCTCTTGTCAGGCCGAGTCTACGTGCGGCTTTGCTGGCACTCTCGACGCATGGGGTTCAACCACAACGATCACTACCATCCGCTGCTGCTCGACCAGCTGCCTCCCGGCCCGGGGATGGCGCTGGACGTCGGCTGCGGCGGCGGACGGTTCGCCCGGCGGCTCGCCGCGACCGGGATGCACGTCGAGGCGATCGACCGGTCCGGCCCGATGATCGACCTCGCCCGCGCGGCGGGGTCGCCGGGTCCCGGCACGATCTCCTACCGGCAGGCCGACGTCCTCACCGAGAAGCTGCCGGAAGAGACGTACGACTTCATCTCCTGCCTCGCCTCGCTCCATCATGTCCCGTTCGACACGGTGACAAAGTTGCGGGACGCGCTGGTCCCCGGCGGGGTGCTGGCCGTACTCGGCCTCGGCAGGCCCAGCACACCCGCCGACTACGCCCGCGCCGTCGTGGCCTCGCCGATCAACGCGCTGGCCAGGGTGATCGTGTACGCGGGCGAGCGGCTGAACGGCGGGATCGATCCGCTGCCGACGGCGCCGATCGTGGAGACGTACCCGCCGATGCACCGGATCCGGCGCGACGCGGCCCGGCTGCTGCCGGGGAGCAAGGTCCGGCACCTGCTCTTCTACCGCTACCTCCTCGTGTACCGCAAGCGAGAAGATGATCACCCGGTGTGACACCCCAAGCGGGTGAAGCCGAGGACCGACCACCCGATCGGCGGCGCCGGACCGGCCGGATCCGGTTCATTTTTGAGAGGCCATCCAGTACGGAGATCGGGGTCCTCATGCGCTTCAGACGCGTCCTGTTCGCGGCCGTTTCGGCCGTCGCCCTGCTGATCGCCTCCGCCACGGCGGCCACCGCCGCCGAGCGGTCCTACCGGAATTACGTCGCGCTGGGTGATTCCTACACCTCCGGACCGCTCATCCCGCTCCCCAAGCTCGATCCGCTCTTCTGCGGTAAATCGACGCAGAACTATCCCTCCCTGCTCGCCGCGGCGCTGCGGGTCCGTTCCTTCACCGACATCAGCTGCGGCGGCGCCGACACCACCAACATGACGCAGCCGCAGAGTGTGACCCTCGGCCGCAACCCGGCCCAGTTCAGCGCCCTGCGCGCCAACACCGACCTGGTCACCGTCGGCATCGGCGGCAACGACTACGACGTCTTCGGCACGCTGGTCGGCACCTGCCCGTCACTGCGGGCGAGCGACCCCACCGGCAGCCCTTGCCAGGACGAGTTCACCGTCGACGGCGTCGACACGGTCAAGGCCAAGATCGCCGACACCGGCAAGAACGTCGAGAAGGTGCTGGCCGGGATCCACGCCCGCTCGCCGCGCGCCGACGTGCTCGTCATCGGCTACCCCCGTATCGCGCCCGAATCCGGCTACTGCCCGGACGTCCTGCCCTTCGCCGAGGGCGACTACGCCTGGCTCAACGACGTCGAGAAGGCGTTGAACTCGGCGATCGAGAAGGCCGTCGCCGACGACGGCGAGGCGTCCTTTGTGGACACCTTCGGTCCGTCCGCCGGACATGACGCCTGCGCGACCGGCGGTGCGGCGTGGATCAACGGGCAGCACACGAAACTGCTCGCCGCGGCGGCGTATCACCCCTACCGGACCGGGATGGTGGGCGTGACCGGAGTGATCCTCCGTCACCTCCGCTGAATGCCATGAAAGGTCCTTTCCTTGCAAATTTTGCAAGGAAAGGACCTTTCATGGCGCGCGTCAGGAGGCGGGCAACGTCGCCAACCGGGCGTTGATGCGCTCGATGTCGGCGACCGCGGTCTCCTTGCGGGCCCGGATCTTGCCGATCACCGGCTCCGGTGCCTTGTCGATGAAGGCCTGGTTGCCGAGTTTGGCCTCGGCCTGCGCCAGTTCCTTCTCCGCCGCGCCGAGATCCTTCTGCAGGCGCTTGCGTTCCGCGGCGACGTCGATCGTGCCGGACAGGTCCAGCTCCACGGTGACGACACCGGCCGACAGTCCGACCTCGATCGACGCGCTCGGCGCGAAGCCGTCTTCCGGCTTGGTGAGCCGGACCAGCGAGCGGATCGGCTCGTCGTGCCCGGTGATCTCGGCGAACCCGTCACCGGACAGCCGCGCCGCCACCTTCTGGCTGGGCTTGAGCCCCTGGTCGGCGCGGAACCGCCGGACCTCGGTGACCAGCTTCCGCACGTCCGCGATCCGCTTGTCGGCGACCGGGTCGGCGTACGAGTCGTCGGCCACCGGCCACGGGGCGATCACCAGCGACTCGCGGCCGGTCAGCGCCGTCCACAGCTTCTCGGTGATGAACGGGATGAACGGGTGCAGCAGCTTCAGCACCGTGTCGAACACGTGCCCCAGCACCGCGCGCGTCGCGGTCACACGAGCCTCGTCACCCTGGAAGACCTGGACCTTCGACAGCTCCAGGTACCAGTCGCACAGCTCGGTCCAGGTGAACTGGTAGAGCGTGTCGGTGGCCTTGGCGAACTGGTAGTCCGCCAGGTACTCGGTCACGTCCTTCACGACGCCGCCGAGCCTGCCGAGGATCCAGCGGTCGGCCTCGGTGAGCGCCGCCGGAGCGGGCAGCGGGGCGTTCGCGTCCGCGCCGTTCATCATGGCGAACTTGGTGGCGTTCCAAAGCTTCGTGGTGAAGTTCCGGGAGCCGGCGACCCATTCCTCGCCGATCGGCACGTCGGTGCCCGGGTTGGCGCCACGCGTGAGGGTGAACCGCAGCGCGTCGGTGCCGTAGCGGTCCATCCACTCGATGGGGTCGACGCCGTTGCCCGCGGTCTTCGACATCTTCTTGCCGTACTGGTCGCGGACCATGCCGTGCAGCGCGATGGTCTTGAACGGCGCCTCGCCGGTGGCGTAGAGACCGAACATCATCATCCGCACGACCCAGAAGAACAGGATGTCGTAGCCGGTGACCAGCACCGACGTCGGATAGAACTTGTTGAGGTCCGGGGTCTTCTCCGGCCACCCGAGGGTCGAGAAAGGCCACAGGCCCGAGGAGAACCAGGTGTCGAGGACGTCCGGGTCCTGGGTCCAGCCCTCGCCCGAGGGCGGCGCCTCGTCCGGTCCGACGCAGACGACCTCGCCGTCCGGGCCGTACCACACCGGGATGCGGTGGCCCCACCACAGCTGGCGCGAGATGCACCAGTCGTGCAGGTTGTCGACCCAGTCGAAGTAGCGCTTCTCCATCTCCGGCGGGTGGACGTTCACCCGGCCGTCGCGCACCGCGTCGCCGGCGGCCTTCGCGAGCGGACCGACCTTGACGAACCACTGCAGCGAAAGACGCGGCTCGATCGGCTCCTTCGAACGCTCCGAGTGCCCGACGCTGTGCAGGTACGGACGCTTCTCGGCGACGATGCGGCCCTGCTCGCGCAGCTTCTCCCGCACCGCGACACGGGCCTCGAACCGGTCCATGCCGTCGAATTCCGTGCCGGTGCCGTCGATCCGGCCCTGCTCGTCCATGATCGTGATCATCGGCAGGTCGTGGCGCTGGCCGATCTCGAAGTCGTTCGGGTCGTGCGCGGGGGTCACCTTGACCGCGCCGGTGCCGAACTCCGGGTCGACGTGCTTGTCCGCGACGATCGGGATCCGGCGCCCGGTCAGCGGCAGCTCGACCTCGGTGCCGACGAGGTGCGTGTAGCGCTCGTCGTCCGGGTGGACCGCGACGGCGGTGTCGCCGAGCATCGTCTCCATCCGGGTGGTGGCCACGACGATCGCGTTCTCGCCGTCGCCGTAGCGCATGGAGACGAGTTCGCCTTCGACCTCCTCGTGCTTCACCTCGGCGTCGGACAGCACCGACCGCAGCTCCGGCGACCAGTTGACCAGCCGCTCGGCACGGTAGATGAGGCCGTCGTCGAAGAGCTTCTTGAAGATCGTGTTGACGGCCTTGGACAGGCCGTCGTCCATGGTGAACCGCTCACGGGTCCAGTCGACGCCTTCGCCGAGACGCTTCATCTGGGCGAGGATCCGGCCGCCGTGCTCCTGCTTCCACTGCCAGACGCGCTCGACGAAGGCCTCGCGGCCGAGTTCGCGGCGGCTGGTGCCTTCGGCGCGGAGCTGCTTCTCGACCAGGGCGTGGACCGCGATGCTCGCGTGGTCCATCCCCGGCAGGTACAGCGTCTCGTCGCCGAGCATGCGGTGGTAGCGGGTGATGGCGTCGATCAGCGTGTGCTCGAACGCGTGCCCGATGTGCAGCGACCCGGTCACGTTCGGCGGCGGGATGACTACCGTGAACGGCGGCTTGTCCGACGTGGGGTCGGCCGTGAAGTACCCGGCGTCTACCCAACGCTGGTAGAGCGAGGCTTCTTCGTCGGCCGGGTTCCAGGCACCCGGTAGGTCGGTCTGCTGCTGCTGGGCGTTCTCGGTCACAGTTGACAAGTCTACGAACCCCGTCCCACGCGTTCCTCACCGGCCGTAACGGGCGGTGGTCCGGGTAAGGTGGCCGGTGGAATTCGGCGACGAATCACGATCACCCGGGGGATCAGAGCCACATGGACGAAGAAGACCGGCGGATCGAGACCCATCCGGACTTGGTCGACCCGAACTGGCAGAAGCACGCGGAGCTGGACGCCTGGCTCGGCGCGAAGAAGGAACTCAAGAAGAAGCGCCGCAAGCAGCGCAAGGCGGGCGCGGCGGCAGGCGGCTACCGCGAGCCGGGTTCGAGCCGGTGGCCGGGGATCGCCGCGATCGTCGGCCTGATCGTGCTGGTCGCGGCCGCGGTGACGGTGAACGCGGTGCAGACACGCGGGGTCAACGAGACGCCTTGGTTCCCCTACGACGAATCGCAGATCACCCGGCTCGTCACCGACTCCTGAGCCCCTCGGTCGCGCCAGGGAACGGCAAGGCGCACGATGGAGCCATGACCCGCGAAGCACCCGCGAACGACGTTGACGAGACCCAGCTCGAAGTCGGGAAACCGAAGGGCTGGGCGGCCGGGATCCCCGGGGTCGCCGTCTCCCTGATGCGCGGCATGGAGCAGATGGGCGCCGCGCGCACGGTGAAGACGCTGCGGCTGCTCAACCAGCGCGAGGGCTTCGACTGTCCCGGCTGCGCCTGGCCGGAGCCGCGCGAGGTCGACGGCGAGCACCGCAAGCTCGCGGAGTTCTGCGAGAACGGCGCGAAGGCCGTCGCCGAGGAGGCGACGAAGCGCCGGGTGGGCCGCGAGTTCTTCGCCGAGCACTCCATCCACGACCTGGCGGAGAAGACCGACTACTGGCTCGGCCAGCAGGGCCGGATCACCGAACCGTTCGTGTTGCGCGAGGGCGCGTCGCATTACGAGCCCATCTCCTGGGACGACGCGTTCACCCTGGTCGCGGACGAACTGCGCGCGCTGCGGGATCCGAACGAGGCGATCTTCTACACCTCCGGCCGCACCAGCAACGAGGCCGCGTTCCTCTACCAGCTGCTCGTGCGTTCCTACGGCACCAACAACCTGCCGGACTGCTCCAACATGTGCCACGAGTCCTCGGGTGCCGCGCTCGCGGCCACCACCGGGATCGGCAAGGGCTCGGTGTCGCTCGCCGACATCCACAAGGCGGATCTGATCGTGGTGGTCGGCCAGAACCCGGGCACCAACCACCCGCGCATGCTGTCCGCGCTGGAGGAGGCCAAGGGCAACGGGGCCAAGATCATGGCGGTCAACCCGCTGCCCGAAGCCGGCCTGATGCGGTTCAAGAACCCGCAGAACGTCCGCGGTGTGATCGGCAAGGGCACCCCGCTCGCCGACGAGTTCGCGCAGATCCGGCTCGGTGGTGATCTCGCGCTGTTCCAGGCGATCGGGCACCTTTTGCTGCGCTGGGAGCAGGAGACCCCTGGCACGATCGTCGACCGCGCGTTCGTCGAGTCGTCCACCGAGGGTTTCGAGGACTACGCGAAGCACCTGCGGGAGATCGACTGGTCCGAGGTCGGCGCCGCGACCGGGCTGCCGCGCGAGCAGATCGAGCGGCTCGCGCGGATGATCGCGACGTCGGAGCGGACCATCTACTGCTGGGCGATGGGCCTCACCCAGCACAAGCACGCGGTGCAGACGATCTCCGAGATCGCCAACCTGGCGCTGGTGCGCGGCATGATCGGCGAACCGGGCGCGGGATTGTGCCCGGTGCGCGGGCACTCCAACGTCCAGGGCGACCGGACGATGGGCATCTGGGAGAAGATGCCGGAGTCGTTCATGGACAGCCTCGACGACGAGTTCGGCATCAAGGTCCCGCGCGAGCACGGCTACGACACCGTGGCCGCGATCCGCGCGATGCGGGACGGCAAGGGCAAGGTCTTCTTCGCTGTCGGCGGTAACTTCGCCTCCGCCACGCCGGACACCGAGCTGACCGAGAAGGCGCTCAAGTCCTGCTCGCTGACCGCGCACGTGTCGACGAAGCTCAACCGCTCGCACGTCGTCCCCGGCAAGACGGCGCTGATCCTGCCGACCCTCGGCCGCACCGAACGCGACACGCAGGCGGGCGGCGATCAGTTCGTCACCGTCGAGGACTCGATGTCGCAGGTGCACACCTCACGCGGGCGGCTGGCCCCGGCCAGTGAGCATCTGCTTTCCGAGGTCGCGATCATCTGCCACCTCGCGGAAGCGCTGCTCGGTTCCGGGCACGCCGTGCCGTGGCGGGATTTCCACCGCGACTACGACCTCATCCGCGACCGGATCGCCCGCGTCGTCCCCGGCTGCCACGACTACAACGCCCGCGTCCGCGAGCCCGACGGGTTCGTCCTCCCGCACGCGCCGCGCGATTCCCGGCAGTTCAACGGGACGGCCAACGGCAAGGCGAACTTCACCGTCTCCGAACTCGAATATCCGCGAGTCCCCGAAGGCAGGCTGCTGTTGCAGACGATGCGCAGCCACGACCAGTACAACACCACGATCTACGGCCTTTCCGACCGCTACCGCGGGATCGAGGACGCCCGGCGCGTGGTGCTGGTCAACCCTGACGACCTGGTCTCGCTCGGGCTGACCGACGGCGCGATGGTCGACCTCGTCTCGGAATGGCGCGACGGCGATCGCCGGGCACCGCGGTTCCGGGTGGTCTCCTATCCGACCGCGCCCGGCTGCGCCGCGGCGTACTTCCCCGAGGCGAACGCCTTGGTGCCGCTGGATTCGGTGGCGGACAAGTCGAACACCCCGGTGTCGAAGGCGATCGTGGTACGGCTGGAGCCGGTGTCCTGACCGTCAGTCGATACATCCCGCGGTGTCGGGGGTGATCGGCTGGTCGCCCTGACCGGCCGCTCCCCCACCGCCCGAAGACGAACCCGGTCCTTTGTAGACCTGGCCGAGCACGACCTCGACATGCCCTGCCGCGACCGAATCGGCTTTCTGGACGTCCAGCCCGCCGAGCAGCTTCGCGATCTCCGCGGCGGGACCGGACGCGTCGCTGAACCGGACGACGGAAGTCCGGCGCCCGGCCTCGGCCTTGGTGTCCCCCTTGGTGAAACCCTTCTCCCCCACCACATCCGCGACGCGGGCGGCGAGACCGTCCTTGCCGCTGGCGTTGACGACGTCGACCGTGGGCCCGGCGGGTGCCTGCGAGGTGGCGGCGGGCGGGGCGCCGATCAGCGAGGCGGCGAAGGCGCGTACCTGGGCGGGATCCACCTGCACGGCGGTCCACGTGGGATGCCTCGGGTCGTAGCGGTAGTCGGGGTTGACCACCGGGATCGTCTCGAACGCGATGCCGCCGCCGGAGACGCCGCGCATCTGCCGTACGAAGTCGAGCAGATCCCACGAACCGTCGAGGATGACCGACCGCTTCACCGCGTCGATCAGTTCGGAGACCCGGGCGGGGTTCGCCAGCGTCCCGCCCGACAGCACCTGCTTCGCCAGCCCGGCGAGGAACACCTGCTGACGGCGCATGCGGTCGAGGTCGCTGCGGGGCAGGTTCTTGCGCTGGCGGACGAAGGCGAGTGCGTCGGCGCCCTGGATCGTCTGCCGTCCGGCGGGGAAGTCCGCACCGGAGTCGCGGTCCTTGGTGGCCTTGTTCAGGCATACCTCGACTCCGCCGACGGCCTTGCTGATCTCGTAGAAGCTCAGCAGGTTGACCTCGGCGAAGTGGTCGATCTTGAGTCCGGCGAGCTCCTCGACCGCCTTCAGGGTCGCCTTCCGCGCGGCGGTGATCGCCTGCTTGTCGATCTCGGCCTTGTCGGTTTTCCCCTGCTTGCGCAGGTCGCCCGCCACGGCGAACTTGGTCCGGCCGAAGATCTCGTTGATCTTGCTCTTGTCCTTCCCGCCCGGTTGCGTGACCCAGGAGTCGCGCGGGATGGAGAAGGCCTTCACCGCCTGTTGCCCGTTGGGGATGCGCAGCACGATGAGCGTGTCGGTCAGGTCGTCGCCGTTCGCGCCGGTCCGCAGCTCGCGCAGGATCTCCGGCGACAGCGGGTTGCCCTGGGCGTCGGTCCGCGAATCGCGGCCGACCAGCAGGATGTCCAGCGAACCGTCGGCGGGCCGCTCCCCGGGTTCCGGGGAATCGATGAGGTCCTCGCGGGTGACGCCGTCCAGCGAGCTCATCGTCGTGTATCCGTACGCGGTCCCACCGAAAACGCCCACCGCGAGCGCGGCGACGAGGACCTTCCCCAGCTTGTGCACATCCCTAGGACGCGCGAGAGGCAGCCGCTGCTGCATAAGTGATCCACTTCACATCCGCAGATGCGAGGCCCCGTTCAGGTCGAGGATCGCGCCCGAGGCCCAGGTGGCCTCGGCGGAAGCGAGGTAGCGCACCGCGGCCGCGACCTCCTCCGGCGTGCCGACCCGGCCGAACGGGCTCTGCCCGCGCAGGGCCTCGCCGCTCTCGCCTTCGAGCCGGTCGGCGACCCGGTCGGTGGCGGTGAACCCGGGCGCGACCGAGGTCACGGCGATCCCGTGCGGGGCGAGCGAGACCGCGAGCGACTGCCCGAGCGAGTGGAGCGCGGCCTTGCTCGCCCCGTACGCCGGGTGGTCGGGCTCGCCCTTGAAGGCTCCCCGCGACCCGATGTTGACGACCCGGCCGGGAGCGCCGCGCGCGATCATGTGCCGCGTGACGCAGTAGGTCACGTTCGCGGTGCCGAGCAGGTTGACCTCGACCGTCCGCCGCCAGATCCGCTGCCAGTCCGCATAGGACACCTCGGCGACCGGATGGGCCGTCTCGGGCGACGTCGCGACGGCGGCGTTGTTCACCAGCACGTCGACTCCGTCCACAAGGGACTCCGCCTTGTCCGCGATCCGTTGCGCCACCTCGGGATCCGCGAGGTCGCCCTGGACGAGGCCGTGGCCTTCACCCGGGAGCCCGCCGAAGGTCCGCTCGGCGTCCTCCCGGTTGCCGGCGTAATGGACGACGACGCGCTCGCCCTGTTCCGCGAAAGCACGGGCGATCGCCCGGCCTATGCCACGCGACGCCCCGGTCACCAGTACACCCACGGACCGAACCCTACGCGGGTCAGCCGCCGAAGAGCTGGACCACCTTCCGGAACAGTTCGTAGACGCCGTAGGCGAACGGGAGCGCCACCCACAGCCAGGCCAGCACCATCAGGCCGGCACGGCGCCGCTCGGGAGCCTGTTCGGTCATCGGGTCTCACTCCTCACGGCCGCGCCGGTCGAGCCCGGCTCGTGGAACTTCGGGTTGACCGGCCGCACCAGTTCGTTGGCCACGAAGCCGACGACCAGCAGGCCGATCATGATGAACAACGACGTCGTGTAGAGGTCGGGGCCGACCTTGCCCGCCGCCTTCTGGCTGTCGGCGATGGCGTTGACGATGAGCGGCCCGAGCACCCCCGCCATCGACCACGCGGTCAGCAGCCTGCCGTGGATCGCCCCCACCTGGTAGCTGCCGAAAAGGTCCTTCAGGTACGCCGGGACGGTCGCGAAGCCGCCGCCGTAGAAGGACAGGATCAGCATGGCGCACAGGACGAACACGAGCTTCGAGGCGTTGGTGATCAACGCGATCACGAGGTACAGCAGGGCACCGGCGCCGAGGTAGAGCCGGTAGATGTTCTTGCGCCCCACCAGGTCCGAAGTGGACGACCAGACGAACCGGCCGAGCATGTTGGTCAGCGAGAGCAGTGCGACGAACCCGGCCGCGGCCGCGGCGCCGACCGGCGTCGAGGTCTCACGGAAGAAGTCCGCGATCATCGGCGACGCCTTCTCCAGGATGCCGATACCGGCGGTCACGTTGAAACACAGGACCACCCAGAGACACCAGAACTGCGGTGTCCTGATGGCGTTGCGCGCCGACACGTTCGCGGTGGTGATCATCGCGTTGCCGTGATCGGTCTTCGGCTCCCAGCCCTGGGGCTTCCAGTCGTCGGCGGGCACGCGGATCAACAGGACCCCGAGACTCATGAAGACGGCGTAGACCAGGCCGTGCACGAGGAACGCGGTCGCGACCGTCCCGATCGACCACGGTGCCGTGCCCAGCATCTGCGTCGACCACGGAGAGGCGATCAGCGCGCCGCCGCCGAAACCCATGATCGCGATCCCGGTGGCCATCCCCGGGCGGTCCGGGAACCACTTGATCAGCGTCGACACCGGCGAGATGTAGCCGATCCCGAGCCCGATGCCGCCGATCCCGCCCCAGCCGAGGACGACGAGCCAGTACTGCGAAGTCGCCACGCCGAGCGCGGAGAGCAGGAAGCCCGAGCTGAAGCAGACCATCGAGACGAACATCGCCCAGCGTGGACCGTTGCGCTCGACCAGCGTCCCGCCGAAGGCCGCCGAGAGCCCGAGCATCACGATGCCGAGCTGGAACGGGAGGGCGCTCTGCGTACCGGTGAGGCCGAGGGTCTTCTCCAGCGGTGGTTTGAAGACGCTCCACGCGTACGCCTGCCCGATGGACAGATGGACCGCCAGCGCGGCGGGCGGCACCAGCCAGCGGCTCCAGCCGGGTGGCGCGATGATGCGGGAACGGTCCAGGAAGCCGACAGCCATCCGGCGCCTCCGTACTCTGGGGATGTGCAGTGGGAATGTATTACTTAATTCCCGACGTTGCAGTAGCCAGGTGTCGAATGACCGGTCAGAAGGGTGGACAAGTGGGCAGGGTGACGGTGCGCCGTCCGGTGCGGAAGATCTCCGCGAACCGTGACGTGCGACGGCCCGACGCGCTGGCGGCCGAAGAACCGCTGGAAATCCGTGTCGGCGGCAAGGCACTCGCGGTCACCATGCGGACACCCGGTAACGACGTCGAACTGGCGCACGGGTTCCTGTTGTCCGAGGGGGTGCTCGCCGCCCGCGAGGACGTGGCTGTCGCCCGGTACTGCGACGGCGTCGACGACCAGGGCCGCAACACCTACAACGTGCTGGACGTCGCGCTGGCCGAAGGGGTCGCCCCGCCGGAGACCGGGGTCGAGCGCAACTTCTACACGACCTCCTCGTGCGGCGTCTGCGGCAAGGCCGCGCTCGACGCGGTCAAGCTGCGAAGCCGGTTCTCGCCGGAGAAGTCCGAGTTCGCGGTGAGCACCGACGTCCTGTCGAAGCTCCCGGACACGCTGCGCACCCAGCAGAAGGTCTTCGCCAGTACCGGCGGGCTCCACGCGGCCGCCCTGTTCGACGCCGAGGGGAACCTCGCCGTCGTCCGGGAGGACGTCGGCAGGCACAACGCCGTCGACAAGGTGCTCGGCTGGGCGTTGCAGGAAGGCCGGATCCCCGCGGCGGACACCGGTCTGCTGGTGTCCGGCCGCGCCTCGTTCGAACTGGTGCAGAAGGCGGCCATGGCCGGGATCGGCCTGCTCGCGGCCGTTTCCGCGCCGTCGTCGCTGGCGGCGGAACTGGCCGAGGAGAACGGCATGACCCTCATCGGTTTCCTGCGGGACGACAGCATGAACCTCTACACCGGCGAGCACCGCGTGCTCGGCCTTGACTGACTTCAGGCACCCACCCAGTTCCCATGGAAGCCGTTGGGTACTCGGTCCGGCAAATGGACGGCGCCGACGGTCTCCAGCGTCCCCGCGTCCAGGATCGTGAGGTCGCTCTTCCGCGTCGCGGCGTCGTAGACGAACCCCATCAGCACGCCGTCGTCCTCAGCGGCGTCCACAGAGGACGGTACGAAGACGAACTCCCCCACCTGGGCGCCGTCGCCGAATTCCCTGCGCTGGACCGATCGCTTCCCCAGATCGTGCTTGAGCAGTGCGCCGGAGGACGCCGATCCGTCCCCTGTGGACACCGAGTAGCCGAACCGGTGCGGACGGCCGACCAGCCGCTCGTCGACCCGCGGGAACTCCTGCCCCTGATCGTCGAGGCGTTCCTCGATCACCTTGCCCACATTCAGGTCGACGGTCCAGCGATCCAGGGTCGGCGGCCCCTCGGCCGGCCCACGCAGCTGGCTGTCGAACATCTTGGGATGCCGGACGACGTCGAGCACGACGCTGTCGCCGTCGTCGTAGGCGTTCATCGGGTGGAACACGTAGCAAGGCTCGACCTCGAACCAGCGGACGTCGCCGTTGCCGCCCTCCCTCGGCATGACCCCGATCCGCGCCGGATACTTCGGGTTCCACCGGTACGGGAAGTCCGCGTTCCCCCCGATGCGCTGGCGCAGCCTCGCGGTGATGGGATCCGGCACCTTCACCTTGCCCAAGAGCGCGGACATCACCAGCCGGGCCGGGGTCCGCAGGAACGACGGGACGGACGCGGCGACGGCCTCTTCGACCTCGAAGGTGACCGGCAGGTCGTAGAAGACGACGTGGTTCTCGGTCAGGGAGAAGTCGTGCATCATCGGTGAGCCGGTGACCTCGATGTCGACCTTGCGCCGCGCGCGGCCCTTGGCGTCGATCACCGAGTACTGGACCTTGTTGCCCCAGCCGAAGAAGTAGGACACGGCGTGGAGTTCGCCGGTCTCCGGGTCACGTTTCGGGTGGGCGGTGTAGCCACCGGGCAGGGTGCCGTCGAAGTCACAGGCGCCGACGGTGTCGAGCTCGTCGGTCAGTTCGAAGTTCGTGGGTCCGCCCTCGATCAGCGCGAGGGTCTTGCCCGCGTGCCCGATCACGTTGGTGTTGGCGCCGAGGGAGGAGATCCCGGCGGCCGGTCCGCCCGCCCATCGCTCGCCGAGCCTCGCCGACACCCCGGGAGTGCGGACCCAGCGGTTGCGATACCACTCGGCGCGCCCGTCGCGCAGCCGGACGCCGTGCACCATCCCGTCGCCGGTGAACCAGTGGTAGGTCGCCGGATCCACTTCGGACAGCGGGTTCGGCCCGTTCCGCAGATAGCGCCCGTCGAGGTACTCCGGGATGTGGCCGGTGACGCTCAGTTCGGTGATCGTGTGCTCTCGGCTGACCGGGGCGAAGTTGCCCTGGAGGAAGTTGTTGCCCATCGCGGGCCCCCTAGTGTCTTAATAACGCGGTTATGCACCCATTTATAACAGGGTTATGGAATACTGGCAAGCATGTCCCCGAAGCAAGCAGCCACCGAGATCAAGGCCAAGCTGATCGACGCGGCCGTCCGGCTGCTCTCGGAGGGCGGCCCCGAGGCGCTCCAAGCCCGCAAAGTGGCCGCCGAGATCGGTGCGTCGACCATGGCCGTCTACACCCACTTCGGCGGGATGGGCGCGCTCGTGGACGAGGTCGCGCGCGAAGGGTTCCTGCGGCTCTCGGCAAACCTGGGCGAGGTCGCCGAAACCGACGACCCGGTCGCCGACGTCCTCACCCAGGCCCTGGTGTACCGGCGGACGGTGGTGGAGAACCCCCACCTCTACGCGGTGACCTTCGGCCAGAGCCTGCCCAGCGGGCACAAAGCCGTACTCGGCGACCTGACCGACGAGGCGACCCACCAGAACCTCAGCGAAGAGGGCATCGCGGCCTTCGACCATCTCGTCCGCGCCGCGACGCGGACGATCGAGGCCGGCCGGTTCCGCCCCGCCCCGGAATTCGCCGTCGCCGCCCAGCTCTGGAGTGCCGTGCACGGGTACGTCACGCTGGAGGTCGCCGGCCATTTCGGCGACGGCGAGAATGGTGTGGACCACATCCTGATCCCCCTCGCCATCGCGCTCGGCGTTGGCCTCGGCGACACTTTCGAGGCCGCGACCCGGTCGGCTCAGGTCTCGATCGAGTCATGGCGCGCGAAAGAGGGAAACGACGGCACCTGATCCGGCGATACCCCGGTCACAGGTCGGTGACACGTGCAACCTTCGAGCGGAAGCGCACGTCTGACCTGGTAGAAGAACAACGGGGGAACGGGGACGGGTGAGCGACGACGACCAGGGGCAGACCACGCTGCCGGGGGTGCAAGGCGCCCGACGGTGGCTGAGCCGTCGTTCCGTCCTGATCGCCGGCGCCTCCGGCCTCGGCGTCGCGGGTCTCGCCGCCGGAACGGCCAGCGGAGCCCTGCCGTTCAGCGAAGCGCTCCAGCGGGCACTCGGCGTCGCTTCGCCGACCCCGGCGACCCAGCTGGGCAGCCCCCGCGTCGAACGTGTCTACTCCGAGGCCCGCGGACGTGAAGTCGATCTCGTGCTGATGCTGCCGACCAAGGCGCCGCCCAAGGGGCTGCCGATGTCGCTGATGCTGCACGGTCTCCACGGCACCGCCCGGCACGCCGCCCCCACCGGACTGCTCAAACAACTCGGCAGCGAGGTCGCCCGCAAGGCGGTGCCCCCGTTCGGGTTCGTCGCGGTGGACGGCGGCGACCACTACTGGCACGAGAACCAGCCCGGCGACAACCCGATGGCGATGCTGCTCGAAGAGGTCCCCCGCTGGCTGGCCGCCCGCGGCCTCGGCGGCCGGGACGGTCTGCCGTTCGCGGCCACCGGGCTGTCGATGGGTGGCTTCGGCGCGCTGCTCTACACCCGGCGCCGTCTGGAACGCCGTCGCCCGCCCGCCGCGGTCGCGGCGCTCGCGCCCGCGCTGATCACGTCGTGGGCGGAGATGAGCAAACGGCGCGCGTTCCGCGACGCCGCCGACTGGAACGCGCTGGACCCGTTGCGCCACATCGACATCACCAAGAAGGTGCCGACCGGGATCTGGTGCGGTACCGAAGACCCGTTCATCGGCGGGGTGCGGAAGTTCATCTCCGAAGCGCGGCCCGTGGTCGCGCACACCGCGCGCGGCAAGCACGGCGACGCCTTCAACCGCACGGTCGTGCCGAGCCTGATCGCGTTCCTCGGCAAACACGTCCCGAAGAACTCCTGACACCGGTCAGACGCGGAAGAAGATCCGGGTGACCGTGGAGCCCGGCCTGCGGTACTGCCGGACCAGATCGGCGACCTGGTTCACCAGCACCAGGCCGCGGCCGCCGATCTGCCCCGAGGTGGCGGGCCGTCTGCCTGCCAACGGGTCGCTCAGCGTGCCTTCGTCGATGACCTCGCAGAGCACGTGCTCCCCGTCGTTCCAGATGCGGACGACGCCGTGGCCCGAACCGTGCAGCACGCTGTTGGCGGACAGTTCCGCGACGGCGAGCACGAGATCCTCCACCCGGCCCGGCCCGAGCCCGCTCTCCTCGGCGCGGGCCTGTGCGAAATGGCGCACCGCGGAGAGCCTGGAGAGGTCGAAACGGAACGCGTCGGCCCGCCGCGGCTCGGGCAGCGGCAGGTTGTACTTGTCAACGACCGCGTCGGGGGCGTAGTCCTCACTAGGGCGATCCCCCTCGGCACCGGAGAGGATCGGATGGGTTCGCTGGGCGTCGGCCAGGACGTCGTCGTCGAGCCGGTTCCGGTCGTATGGGCACAGGATGCTGAGGTCGCGGTCGCCGAAAGCGAAGTTGATCAGCGCTTCGTGCTGGGCGCACGCCGGATACTCCACGGCCGACCGCCCGGCCCAGATCGGCTCGCCGATGATCCGGACCGGCCCCGGCCGGGTGTCCGCGAACGCGAGGAGCACGCCGGGAAGGATGCGGCCCGGATTGCGGCCGGCTTCGGTCATGTCGATGAGTTCGACTTCGGCGGCCGCGTCACCTAAGGCGTCTTCGATGAGCGTCAGGTTCGGGCCCGGAACGGCCACCGCGACAGGCTCGTCGAGCTTCAGACCCTCCAAGATGTACGGAACCGTGCCGTCCAGGTACTCGGAGTCACCGGAGTAGAGCAGACCCACATGCGAGAAGGGTCCCGCAGTGGTTGTCACGGTCTCGTCTTACCCCGTTGGCGCGATTCTGAAACCCTGCTAACGGAGGGAAATCCGAAAACGGGTCGGGCCGATCAGCCGAGCCAGCGTCCCGCCATCGAGATCAACCAGAATCCGGCGAGCGTCGCAGCGGTGAACAATCCCGTCCAGGCGACGAGCGCACGGTTCGTCTCCGCGCTCCGTGCCGCCTTGACCCGGATGAGGGCATATCCCGAGACGGCGAACAACGGCAGCGGGATCAGCGGCAGCGGCGACAGCCGGACGACACCGGCCACCAGGCAGGTCGCCACCAGCACGCCCAGTGTGATCGTCAGCGCGCGCGGGATCCACGGGTGCCCGCGATAGGCCCCGATGACGATGCGTTCGGTGAGCTCGACGAGTCCCCTGACCTCGCGTGGACTCGCGGCTGCCAGCTCGGGAGCCTCGTTCTCGTCCTTCGTGGAAGTCAGCGGCACCATCGCATCCTATCTCGGTCGGGTCCCCGGCCGGACGCGACCGGAGAAACCGATGCCCCGGCCGGAGGGATCCGGCCGGGGCATCGATGACGACAGCGCGCTGTGTGGAGGCGTCCGCTCAGGCGGACTTCTCGCCGCGCTCGCTGCTGCGACGGCGTGACGGCTGACGCGCCACGATCGTCGGGTTCACGTTCTCGCGGACGGTCTGCTCGGTGATGACGACCTTCGCGACGTCGTCGCGGCTGGGGATGTCGTACATGACCGGCTGCAGGACCTCTTCCATGATCGCGCGCAGGCCACGGGCGCCGGTGCCGCGGAGCACGGCCTGGTCGGCGATGGCCTCGAGCGCGTTCTTGGTGAACTCCAGCTCGACGTTGTCCATCTCGAAGAGCTTCTTGTACTGCTTCACCAGCGCGTTGCGCGGTGTGGTCAAGATGCTGACCAGCGATTCCTTGTCCAGGTGGGTCACCGTGGCCACGACCGGGAGCCGGCCGATGAACTCCGGGATCAACCCGAACTTGATCAGGTCCTCCGGCATCGTGTCGGAGAAGATGTCGCTCTCGTCGATCTCGGCCTTGGTGCGGATCTCCGCGCCGAAACCGAGGCCGCGCTTGCCGACCCGCTCGTTGATGATCTTTTCCAGCCCGGCGAACGCACCGGCCACGATGAACAGCACGTTCGTCGTGTCGATCTGGATGAACTCCTGGTGCGGATGCTTGCGGCCGCCCTGCGGCGGCACCGAGGCGGTGGTGCCTTCGAGGATCTTCAGCAGCGCCTGCTGCACGCCCTCACCGGACACGTCGCGGGTGATCGACGGGTTCTCCGACTTCCGGGCGATCTTGTCGACCTCGTCGATGTAGATGATGCCCGTCTCGGCCCGCTTGACGTCGTAATCCGCCGCCTGGATCAGCTTGAGCAGGATGTTCTCGACGTCCTCGCCCACGTAACCGGCTTCGGTGAGCGCCGTGGCGTCCGCGATCGCGAACGGGACGTTCAGCATCTTCGCCAGCGTCTGGGCCAGGTAGGTCTTGCCACAGCCTGTCGGCCCGAGCATGAGGATGTTGGACTTCGCCAGTTCGACGGTCTCGTCCTTGGAATCCTTCGGCCCGGCCTTGTCGTCGGACTGCACGCGCTTGTAGTGGTTGTACACCGCCACGGCGAGCGAACGCTTCGCGTCGTCCTGGCCGATGATGTACTGCTCGAGGAACTCGTGGATCTCGGCGGGTTTGGGCAGCTCGTCGAGCTTGACCTCACCGGCCTCCGCCAGTTCTTCCTCGATGATCTCGTTGCAGAGATCGATGCACTCATCGCAGATGTAGACCCCAGGGCCGGCAATGAGCTTCTTCACCTGCTTTTGGCTCTTGCCGCAGAAAGAACATTTCAGCAGGTCGCCGCCGTCACCGATCCGTGCCATGGCCGTTGACCTCGTCCCCTCCGGCGCACTCTATTACGCCTGCACTGCACGCCTGAACTGCACGCCTGCGCTGGTGCGCCTGCACTGTTGCGCCTGACTCTCGTACCGCCCCGGTCACGGATGACCGCTCGGAGCCTCACTCATTGCCACTGACGGTACCCGCCCGATGCCGCCGGCGGGAGAACCAACGTCACATCTGAGCACGCCAGAAGCTGACCTTAGACCAGGGATCCGGTGCGTGTCGTCTCCCGACACGCACCGGCCCCGCCCGCGATCAGCTGCTCGAAGCCTTCCGGTACTCGAGCACCTCGTCGACGATCCCGTACGCCTTGGCCTCGTCGGCCGTCAGGATCTTGTCGCGCTCGATGTCCTTCTTGACGTCGTCGGCGTCCTTGTTCGTGTGCTTGGCCAGGATGACCTCCATCTGGCGGCGCACACGCTGGATCTCGTTGGCCTGGATCTCCAGGTCCGACACCTGGCCGTAGGTGCCCTCGGTGGCGGGCTGGTGGATCAGCACGCGCGAGTTCGGCAGCGTGAACCGCTTGCCGGGGGTACCGGCCGCCAGCAGCACCGCGGCGGCCGAAGCGGCCTGTCCGATGCACATGGTGACGATGTCGGGACGGACGTACTGCATCGTGTCGTAGATCGCCATCAGCGCGGTGAACGAGCCACCGGGTGAGTTGATCAGGATCATGATGTCGCGGTCCGGGTCCTCGTGCTCGAGGTGCAGCAGCTGGACCATCACGTCGTTCGCCGACGCGTCGTCGATCTGCACGCCGAGCATGATCTGACGCTCTTCGTAGAGCTTGTTGTACGGGTTCGATTCCTTGATGCCGTAGCTGGTGCGCTCGACGTAGGAGGGCAGGACGTACCGCGACTGCGGCAGCTGGAGCCGCGACTGCGGCCCAGGCCCCTGCGACCCGATCGGAAGCTGGAAGTTGCTCATTGAAATTCTCCTGTGTGCCAGCGCGGATCAGCGGTTGGGAAGCGGGTTCTCGCGCGTGAGGACCTGGTCGACGAAGCCGTAGTCCTTCGCCTCCTGCGCGGTGAACCAGCGGTCGCGGTCGCCGTCCTTGACGATCTGCTCGACCGTCTGACCGGTCTGCTCGGCCGTGATCTTGGCCAGCTCCTGCTTCCACTTGCCGAACACCTCGGCCTGGATGGCGATGTCGGAGGCGGTACCGCCGACGCCCGCCGAGGGCTGGTGCATGAGGATGCGCGCGTGCTGCAGCGCGTACCGCTTGCCGGGCGTGCCGGAGGACAGCAGGAACTGCCCCATCGACGCGGCCAGGCCCATCGCGTAGGTCGCGACGTCCGGGCGGATCAGCTGCATGGTGTCGTAGATCGCGAAACCCGCGGTGACCGAGCCACCGGGCGAGTTGATGTAGAAGCGGATGTCCGACTCGGAGTCGTCTGCGTCGAGCAGCAACAACTGGGCGGTGATCCGGTTCGCGACCTCGTCGTTGACCTCGGAGCCGAGGACGACGATGCGTTCCTGGAGCAACCGCTCGAAGACCGAGTCGGTGAGGTTGAGCCCTGCGGTACCGGTCCGCGCCTCGGGCGTGTGCTGCGTCACGTCTGCCTGCCTTTTCGCCGACGGCGGCGTGGCCGTGCCTCGCCGCCGCTGTTGTGTCCAGATGCTGCGTGTCCAGATGCTGTTGCCGTCTCCAGATGCTGAAGATCTTGCAACCGACCCTAACGAACTTGGGCGGTGCAGAATGCCTGACACCGCCCAAGTTCGCTTACAGCTTTACGGTCCTTTTCCCGCGGACCGGATATTCCCTACTCGGCCGCAGTCTTCGCGGTCTCTTCGGTGACCTGCGTCTCCTCGGCTGCGGGGCCGAAGAGCTCTTCGAGGTCGACCGCGGTGCCCGAGGCGTCGGTCACGGTGGTCTTGCGGACCACCGAGGCCAGCGCCTTGCCACGGCGGACGTCGGCGTAGATCGCGGTCAGCTGACCGGACTGCTGCGCCCGCTGGACGTACTCGTCCGGGCTGACGCCGAAGCGCTGCGCCTGGTAGATGATCCGCTCGGTGAGCTCGCCGTCGTTGACCGACGTCTGCTCGGCGTCGGCGATGCTGTCCAGCAGAAGCTGGGTGCGGACCGCCTTCTCCGACTCTTCGCGAACCTCGGTGTCGAACTCTTCGAGGGTGCGGCCTTCGGCTTCGAGAGCCTTGGCGAACTGCGCCTCGTCGTGGTCGAACGGGTGGATCGCGTCGTGCTTGCGGTTCTCGATCTCGGCCTCGAGGACCTTCTCCGGGATCGCGACCTCGGTGCGCTCGAGCAGTTCCTCGAGGACCTTGTCACGCGCCTGAACGCCCTGCTGCATCTTCTTGACGCGGCCGAGACGCTCGCGAAGGTCGGCCTTCAGCTCGTCGATCGTGTCGAACTCGCTCGCCATCTGGGCGAACTCGTCGTCCGCCTCCGGCAGCTCACGCTGCTTGATGGTCTGCACGGTGACGGTGACCTCGGCGTCCTTGCCCGCGTGCTCGCCGGCGACCAGCTTCGTGGTGAAGGTCTTGGTCTCGCCCGCGTTGGCGCCGATGATCGCCTCGTCGATGCCGTCGACGAGCTGGCCGGAGCCGATCTCGTAGGACAGTCCGGTGGTCGAGGCCTCCTCGACCTCCTGGCCGTCGACGGTGGCCGCGAGGTCGATCGAGACGAAGTCGCCGTTCTCGGCCGCGCGCTCGACACCGGTCAGGGTGCCGAAGCGGGCGCGCAGCTCGTCGAGCTGCTCGTCGACCTCGGCGTCGGTCAGTTCGACGTCGTCGACGCTGACCGAGAAGCCTTCGAGGTCGGGCAGCGAGATCTCCGGGCGGACGTCGACCTCGGCGGTGAACTCGAGCACCTCACGGTCCTCGAGCTTGGTCACCTCGAACTCGGGCTGACCCAGCGTGCGGACCTCGCCCGCGCGCACGGCTTCCATGTACTTGGCCGGAATGACCTCGTTGACGACCTCGTCGAGCACCGGGGCTCGCCCGATCCGGCTTTCCAGCACGCGAGCCGGCGCCTTGCCCGGACGGAAGCCGGGGATGCGCACCTGCTGGGCGATCTTGCGGTAGGCGCGGTCGAAGTTCGGCTTGAGCTCGTCGAACGGCACCTCGACATTGATCTTGACTCGCGTCGGGCTGAGCTGCTCGACGGTGCTCTTCAACGTATTCTCCTCGAGCGGTAAACGATGTGATTGAGCATCCGCATGTGGTGCACAGCGGATGTCCCCTGGTCGCCTTGCAGACCGGGCCGTCCGAGTCTAGGCCCCGCGGATCGTCGGCCCGGGTCCGGGGCCGCCCCAGCGCCGTCGGACCCCTCGTCCCCGGCCCATCACAGCTTTCGGCCGCCGTCCGCCAAACCGGCCACGGACCACCCGATCGGATCAGTTTTCGGTTCTTCTCTGTTACGAAGCCGCCCTTCACTGGACACGGATGCGTGCCACACCTCACCATCGGGCGCTTCGACAGGGCATTTCAGCAGGTCGTAGAAGTTTACAAACCAATACCAATTGTCTACGGTGTGACAGCTTGTCCCGGTAGCCATCGACCGAGGGGACCGATCGATGACCGTCACCGCTACCCGGTCCGAGGACACGGGGGAACTCTCGACGAGACCGGCGCCCCGCGGCGTACCCACGCCGCGGATCCCGCTTCCGTTGGTCTCGGTGCCGACGGTGCTGCTCTTCATCGGCGGGGCCATGGTCTGGACGGGCGCCACCTGGCTGGTGGTCAACGAGGCCGCGCCGCTGTGGGTGACCATTCCCCTGCACGCGCTGGTCACCTTCACGATGTTCACCGTGCTGCACGAGTCGACGCATCACGCGGCCGGGCAGCTCACCTGGGTCAACGAACTGCTCGGCAGGATCGCGATGCCGTTCGTGGCGAGCTACGGCTCCTTCCCACTGGTGCGCTACATCCATCTGGAGCATCACCGCAACACCAACGAGGACGCGCACACCGATCCGGACGCGTGGACCGCGCACGGACCCTGGTGGCAGTTGCCGCTGCGGTGGCTGACCATCGACTTCTGGTACGCGCGCTTCTATGTGGCGCGGCAACGCACCCGGCCGCCGTCGGAGCGGATCGAGACCGCCGCCGTCGTCGTACTGAGCCTCGCCGCCTTCGCGTGGCTGACCGCGACCGGCCACGGCTGGGAACTGCTGGTGATCTACCTGATCCCGCAGCGCGTCGGGCTGGCCGTGCTGGCCTGGTGGTTCGACTGGCTCCCGCATCACGACCTCGGCGCGCAGCGGCAGAACCGGTTCGGCGCCACCCGCGTGCGCGTCGGGCTCGAATGGCTGATGACGCCGATCATGCTGTGCCAGAACTACCACCTGGTGCACCATCTCCACCCGGCGATCCCGTTCTATCGGTACCTGCGGACGTGGAAGGACAACCGCGACGCCTATCTCGCCAGGGACGTCCCGATCGCGACGGCATGGGGCCGCGAACTGACGTCGTCGGAGTACCGCGAATGGCGTCAGCTGACCGGCTCGTTCGCCGAAGAGCCGGCCCTTGCCGAGCCCCCGCCCCGGCAGCCGAGCCGGTTCCATTCGCTGCGGGTCGCCGAGGTGCGACCACTGTGCGAAGGCGCCGTCACCGTGACGTTCGACGTGCCCGAACGGCTGCGAGAGACCTTCCGGTTCACCCCCGGCCAGCATCTCGTCATCCGCGCGGAGGTCGACGGTGAAGAGGTCCGGCGCGCGTACTCGATCTGCTCGACGCCGGAATCCGGAATACTGCGGATCGCGATCAAGCACCAGCTCGGCGGCGCGTTCTCGACGTTCGCCACCACCGAGCTGGAGGCGGGCGACGTTCTGGACGTGCGGCCCCCCGACGGCATGTTCACGCTAACCCCGGAAGCTGGCCGCACCGGCCGGTATGTCGCGCTCGCTGCGGGCAGCGGGATCACGCCGATCCTGTCGATCCTGACCGCGACCCTGCTGACCGAACCGCACAGCCGGGCGACCCTGCTCTACATCAACACCTCCGGCGCCAGCACGATGTTCGCCGCCGAACTCGGCGACCTCGCCGCACGGCTGGGCGGACGGCTGCACGTCGTGCACTACCGCACCGACGAACGCGACCCGGACCTGCGCACGCACCGGATCGAGAAGCCGTTCGACGCCGTCGGCGAGGCACTGGCGATCTCGCACGAGCGCTACCAGCGCGGCCGTCTCGACAGCACCCGCCTCCGTGCGCTGCTCCAGGCGCGGCTGCACCCGGCGAAGGTGGACGACTGGTTCCTGTGCGGCCCGCGCGAACTGGTCGACATGGCCCGCCGGACACTGGCCGACAAGGACGTCCCCGAGGAGAACGTCCACTTCGAACTGTTCCAGGGCGCGCTTCCCGTTCGCCCCTCGCGGCGGCCGGGTTCGACGCTGACGGTGACCGCCGGCGGGAAGACCGTCGAAATCCCCGCGACAGTGGGCGAAACCGTGCTCAGCGCCGCACTGCGGCACGGCGTCGACGCGCCGTACGCGTGCGTCGGCGGGGCTTGCGGGACATGCCGGGCGTCGGTGGTGCGAGGCAGCGCGCGGATGGACGTGCACTACGCCCTCGGGGACGAGGAGGTCACGGCGGGACGGATCCTGACCTGCCGCGCGGTGGCCACTTCGGCCGAGCTCTCGGTGGACTACGACCGTCCGTGAAGGACTCCTTGAGGGACTCTGGGCCCCTCAAGGAGTCCTTCACGGACTCGGCACGTTTCCCGCACCGCCGTCCTGCGGCGGCCCCTGGTCCTCCCCTGCCGATTCCCGCACCGACTGCGCGGTCGCGGTCGTGCCGGAAGTCGTGGCGACGACGCTGACAGTGTCCCCGGTCGCGACGCCGTTCACCACCGACGAGTCGATCGTGTAGACCTTGCTGTAGCCGTCGTCGCTCACCGCGGTCAGCGACGTCGCGCTCAACTCGGTCACCTTCCCGGTCTGCGTGAGCTGCGTCGTGTAGCCACCGTTGCCGTCCGAAACGACGTACTCACCGTGCAAAGCGCGCTCACCGGCTCCGCCCATGCCCGCCCCGCCACCCGGCGCGGCGGAAGCCGTATCGGCGTCGGCGGAGGAACCCGCGACCCAGATCGCCGCGCCACCCCCGACGGCGAGGACGGCGGCTGCCGCCCCCGCGACGACGGTCTTGCGTTTGCCACCGCGTGCGGCCGAGGGCGATGACGCCGGGGCGCCCCAGTCCGAAGTGGACGGTGTGTTCTCGTTCATGACCTTCAACTCCTGAGCTGTCGTGGTTGCCTCCACCGTCCACATCGCGGCTGTGTCACGCCTGTGCCCACCGTCAGACCTTTCTGTGACCTAGTGTCCTGCGTCTGAAGTTCGCGCCTTGAGTTCTTCTGCAGGTCGGTCGTCCGTCCCGAGGGGTCGTCAAGTCCGTGAAGGACTCCTTTCCTACGAAGCTTGATCAACAGAGCTTCAGGGGCATGCCCCTGAAGCCGGTGCACCTCGAGTGTGGAGGATTTGGGACGTTCACCGTCCCAAATCCTCCACACTCGGACCCCGCGGGCATCAGCGATGCCACATCCGGACCACCAAGAGCCGCACTGACCAGCAGCTATGCGACTTTGCCGGGACCCTGACTTTGAGGGTAGGGAAGGAGGCCTTCACGACCTGATAAAACCGGACATTTGCCGATCAAAGGGACAGGCGAGCGAGTCGTGAGTCCTTAATGGACACTTAGTCCGCGCAGGCGACTCCCGCGAGCCGGTCTCGCGGCCCCTGGCTGCGTCGAAGAAAACCCCTGGCACAACCAGTACAAGCGACTTTTCTCTAGGCACACATCTCTAGGCACACAGCGGGCTCACAGGTGGGACACATCGCGCGCATACGACCGCGGCGCACGCTCGGGTCATGGCATCCGGATCGGTCCCGTCCACCGGCCCGCGCCGGTGGTCCCGGCCCGGGCGGCTTTCCCTGCGCACCAAGCTGACCGGCTCGATGGTGCTGCTGCTCACCTTCGTCTGCCTGGTGATCGGCGTGGTCAGTGAGATCGCGCTGCGGTCGTTCCTCACCGACCAGATCGACGGCGAGCTCTCGGCCGCGTCGGCCCGCGCCCACGACTACGCGAACCAGCCGCCGGACGATCTGCCCGGCCCTGGTCCCAATCCGCTCAACGCGCCCGGTCAGGCGTCGGGGACGCTGAGCGTGCGCTTCACCGGCGACCGGGTCATCTATGCCGGAGTGCTGTCGGTACAAGGATTTCCGCAGGGCCTCTCGGTCGAGCAGGAGGCCGGGCTGCTCTCCTTGCCCGCCGATCGGCCGCCGACGACGCTGGCGCTCGACGGGCTCGGTGACTACCGGGTGCAGGCCGTCTCGATTCCCGGCGGGGTCGTCGTCACCGGCCTTCCGCTCGAACCGATGCAGGACACCTTGACGACGGTCGGATGGATCCTGTTCGGGGTGGCGGCGGCCGGCGTCGTCGGCGCGGGGTTCCTCGGCGCGGTCGCGGTCCGGCGCACTCTGCGGCCGCTTGAACGTGTCGCGGCGACCGCGGGCCGGGTGTCGGCGATGCGGCTCGACCGCGGTCAGGTCGCGCTTTCCGTGCGGGTGCCCGAAATCGACACTGATCCGCGTACCGAGGTCGGCCAGGTCGGTTCGGCGCTGAATCTCATGCTCGGGCATATCGCACAGGCGCTGGAAGCCAGACAGGCCAGCGAAACCCGCGTCCGCCGCTTCGTCGCGGACGCGAGCCACGAACTCCGTACCCCACTCGCGGCGATCCGCGGCTACGCGGAACTCGCCGGCCGCGGCAGCGCGCTGGTGCCGCCGGAGTTGGCGCGTTCGATGTCCCGCATCCAGTCCGAGGCCGCCCGCATGACGACGCTGGTCGAGGACCTCCTGCTGCTGGCGAGGCTCGACGCCGGAAGACCGCTCGAAGCGGGCGTGGTCGACCTCGCCCGGCTGACCGCGGACGCCGTCGGCGACGCGCATGTCGCGGGCCCGGACCACCGCTGGGAACTGCGGCTGCCGGACGGGCCGCTGACCGTCCGCGGCGACGTCCAGCGCCTGCACCAGGTGCTGGCGAACCTGCTGGTCAACGCGCGCACGCACACCCCGCCGGGCACCACGGTGCTCACCGCGCTGAGCCGCTCCCACGACGGGAGCGCGGTGCTGACCGTGACCGACGACGGCCCCGGCATCGCGCCGGGGCTTCTGCCGAGCGTCTTCGAACGCTTCGCGCGCGGGGATTCCAGCCGTTCGCGCACGGCGGGCAGCACCGGACTCGGCTTGGCGATCGCGTCGGCGATCGTGGTGGCCCATCACGGCACCATCGAGGTGCACAGCCGTCCAGGGCGCACGGAGTTCGCCGTGTATCTGCCGGTGATCGAATCCCCACAGCGGGTACACAGCTTCGGCACAACCACCCCCCAGGTCGGCACCCGACCCTGAGTCCATGACCCTCCTCGCCTCCCGCGACGCCGCCGACGAAGACACCGAAGACGCCGCGACGGCGGACAAGCCGTCCGATCCACGGTGGGTCCGGCCCTCCGTCGCCGCGCTCCTGCTCGCCACGGCCGTCCTCTACCTCTGGAATCTCGGCGCGTCCGGCTGGGCCAACGCCTTCTACTCGGCGGCGGCACAGGCCGGATCGCTGAGCTGGAAGGCGTTGTTCTTCGGATCGAGCGACGCCGCGAACGCGATCACGGTCGACAAGACACCGGCCGCGTTGTGGGTGATGAGCCTTTCCGCGCGCCTGTTCGGCGTCAACGCCTGGAGCGTCCTCGTGCCGCAGGCACTGATGGGCGTCGGCTCGGTCGCACTGCTGTACGCCACGGTGCGGCGGACATCCGGTCCGGCCGCGGGGCTGCTGGCAGGCGCCGTCCTCGCGCTCACCCCGGCCGCCGCGCTGATGTTCCGGTTCAACAACCCCGACGCGCTGCTCGTCCTGCTCCTGGTCGCGGGCGCCTACTGCGTGGTCCGCGCGCTGGAGAACGCGAGCCCGCGCTGGCTGGCGCTGGCCGGGGTCGCCGTCGGATTCGGCTTCCTCGCCAAGATGCTGCAGGCGTTCCTGGTACTGCCCGCGTTCGGGCTCGCCTACCTGATCGCCGCGCCGACGTCGGTCGGCCGCCGCCTGCTGCATCTGCTCGGAGCCCTGACCGCGACGATCGTCTCGGCGGGCTGGTATCTCGCCGTCGTCGCGTTGTGGCCCGCGTCCGACCGGCCGTATATCGGCGGTTCGCAGCAGAACAGCCTGTGGGAACTCGCCTTCGGCTACAACGGACTCGGCCGCATCACCGGCGACGAGGTCGGCAGCGTCGGCGGCGGCGGGAACGGCGGCTGGGGTGGCACCGGCTGGGACCGGTTGTTCGGCACCGAGATGGCGGGCGGGATCGCCTGGCTGCTCCCGGCCGCCGTCGTCGCGCTGGCCGCCGGGTTGTGGTTCACCCGCCACGCCCGGCGCACCGACCGCGGGCGGGCGGCGCTGATCCTGTGGGGTGGCTGGTTCCTGGTGACCGCCGTGGTGTTCAGCTACATGAGCGGCATCATCCACGCGTACTACACGATCGCGCTCGCCCCGGCGATCGCGGCGCTCGTCGGCATCGCGGGCGCGCAGTTGTGGCGCGCGCGAGCCAATCCGGCCGCGGCGGGCAGCTTGAGCGCCGGGATCGGGTTGACGGCCTTGACCGCGTATCTCCTGCTGTCACGGCACTCCACCTGGCTCCCGGGACTGGCGATCGTCATTCTCGTGGCCGGACTCCTGTTCGCGATCCTGGTCTTCGTCGCTTCGCGGTTGCCTGATGCCGTGAGGCGCCTGGTCGCCGTCGGCGCGCTGATCACCGTTCTCGCGGGTACCGGCGCGTACACGGTCGCCACCGCGGCCACGCCGCATTCCGGCGCGTTGCCCTCCGCGGGCCCGGACACCGGACGCGGTATGGGACCGGGTGGCGGCGGGATCGTCATCGGCGGCCCAGGCGGGCCCGTCGGACGTGGTGGAGCGGGCGGCGGTCTGCTCGGGACGAGCCTGCCCGGCGAGAATCTCGCCGCACTCCTTCGGAAGGACAGCGCGAACTACACCTGGACGGCCGCGACCGTGGGCTCCAACAACGCGGCGGGCTACCAGCTCGGCAGCGGGGCGCCCGTGATGGCCGTCGGCGGCTTCAACGGCACGGACCCGGCGCCCACCCTGGAACAGTTCCAAGAGTATGTCCGAAGTGGACAGATACACTACTTCCTCGGTGACGGCATGATGATGCGCGGCGAGACCGGAAGCGACGCCGCCGAGCGCATCGCCGACTGGGTCGCGGAGAACTACACACCGGCCACTGTGGACGGTGTGACCGTCTACGACCTGACCCGGTGAAGCCGTGATGGAACACAGCGACGGCACAGGCGGAACACAACCCGGCCTCAGCGCGATCCCCGAGATTGAAGACATGACAGCCGCGATCCTTTCCGGCGCCGCCACCGGCCGCCGCCCCGCCATCACCCCGACCGGTTCCGCCGTTCTCGACGTCGTCATCCCGGTCTACAACGAGGAAACCGACCTCGAACCGTGCATCCGCCGCCTGCGCGCTCATCTCGTCGAGCAGTTCCCGTACCCGTTCCGGATCACCGTCGCGGACAACGCCAGCACGGACGGCACCCTCCACGTCGCGATGAGACTGAGCCGCGAGTTCGCCGACGTGGAAGTCCAGCACTTGACCGAAAAGGGTCGTGGTCGCGCGCTTCGCGCCGTTTGGTCCACTTCGGACGCTCCGGTGCTCGCCTACATGGATGTCGATCTCTCGACCGATCTGGCCGCGCTCGGCCCGCTCATCGCGCCCCTGCTGTCCGGGCATTCCGACCTCGCCATCGGCAGCAGGCTCGCCCGCGGCGCGCGGGTGGTGCGCGGACCGAAGCGGGAGTTCATTTCCCGGTGCTACAACCTGATCCTGCGCGGCACGCTGGCCGCGAAGTTCAGCGACGCACAGTGCGGGTTCAAGGCGATCCGCGCCGACGTCGCCGAGCGGCTGCTACCCCACGTGCAGGACACCGGCTGGTTCTTCGACACCGAACTGCTCGTACTGGCACAGAAAGCGGGGCTGCGGATCCACGAGGTCCCGGTCGACTGGATCGACGACCCGGACTCGTCGGTGAACATCGTCGCCACCGCGACCGCCGACCTCAAAGGCATCGCGCGGCTGACCAAGGCGACGCTGACCGGCAAGATCCCGATCAGCGGGCTGCGGGAGCAACTCAGCCGCGCGCCGATCCGGGTCCAGGCGCCGGGGGTGGCGCCGAGCCTGGTACGGCAACTGGTGCGGTTCGCGGCCGTCGGCGTCGCCAGCACCGTCGCGTATCTCGTGCTCTTCCTGCTGTTGCGGACGTTCACCGGCGCGCAGGCGGCGAACCTCGTCGCGCTGCTGGTGACGGCGATCGGCAACACCGCGCTGAACCGGCGGCTGACCTTCGGCATCCGCGGCAGGGAAGGTGCCGGACTGCACCAATTCCAGGGCCTCATCGTATTCGGCCTCGGGCTCGGGCTCACCAGTGGCGCGCTGGCGCTGGTGCACACGATGACGGCGCCGGGACTGCCGCTCGAGATCACCGCGCTCGTCCTCGCGAACCTCGCGGCCACCGTGCTGCGTTTCCTTTTGCTGCGCGGCTGGGTGTTCCGCTCCCGCCGTCAGCCCGCCACCGAGATGGAGAACTGAACCCATGACCACCGCACTCGCTTCCCGGGCGGAACCCGGCCCTGTCAAGGAAAGCGTCCCCAAGCCGCCGGACCGTTGGATCCGCCCCGCCGTCTTCGGTCTGCTCGCCGCGACCGCGCTGCTGTACTTCTGGAATCTGACCGCCTCCGGTTACGGCAACTCGTTCTACGCCGCCGCGGTCCAATCCGGCACCCAGGACTGGAAGGCGTGGCTGTTCGGCTCCCTCGACTCGGGCAACGTCCTGACCGTCGACAAACCTCCCGCCGCGCTTTGGGTCACGACGGCGTTCGCACGGCTATTCGGCTTCTCGAGTTTCACCGTGCTGGCCCCGCAAGCGCTGATGGGCGTCGCCTCGGTCGGCCTGCTGTACCTGACGGTGAAGCGGACCTCCGGACCGGTCGCCGGCCTGTTCGCCGGTGCGGCGCTCGCCGTCACTCCGGTCGCCGCGCTCATGTTCAAGTTCAACAACCCCGACGCGCTGCTGACGCTGCTACTGATCGTCGGCGGCTACTGCACGGTCCGCGCGATCGAGAAGGCGAGCCCGCGCTGGCTGGCCTTCGCCGGTGCGGCCATCGGGTTCGGCTTCCTGACCAAGATGATGCAGGCGTTCCTGGTGCTGCCCGCGTTCGGGCTCGCGTACCTGATCGCCGCGCCGACCTCGCTGGGCAAACGGTTGCTCCACCTGATGGGGGCCGTCGTCTCGGTGGTCGTGTCCGCGGGCTGGTTCATCGCGCTGGTCGATCTGTGGCCGACCGATTCACGGCCCTACATCGGCGGTTCGACCGACGACAGCCTGCTCGAACTGGCCTTGGGCTACAACGGTCTCGGCCGGATCTTCGGCAGGGGCGGCGGCGGCACGATGGTCGTCGGCACGGGCGGGGACGTGAGCAGTGGCATGGGCGGCGGGAACGTCGGCTTCGGTGGCGAGAGCGGCCTGACCCGGATGTTCGGCGCCAGCTTCGGCGGCGAAGTGTCGTGGCTGCTGCCCGCCGCGCTGATCGGCCTGATCGCGGGGCTGTGGTTCACCCGGCGGGCCGACAGGACCGACAAGACCCGCGCCGCGCTGATCGTATGGGGTGGCTGGATGCTCGTCACGTCGCTGGTGTTCAGCTACATGAGCGGCATCGTGCACCCGTACTACTCCGTCGCGCTGGCGCCGTCGATCGCCGCCGTGGTGGCGGTCTCCGGAACCTCGCTGTGGCGCGGGCGGGCGTATCTCGCGCCTCGGGTGTTCCTGTCGCTGATGATCGCGGCCAGCGCCGTCTGGGCCTACATCCTGCTGGACCGCAACGCCGACTGGCTGCCCGCGCTGCGCTGGATCGTCGCCGGGCTGGGCCTGGTGACCGCGACCATCGTGCTCGTGGGTGTCCCGCCGATGCGCAAACTCGTGGCCGTCGTCGCGACGGTGGCGGTGCTGACGGTCGGCCTCGGCACCACCGCGTACGCCATCGAAACCGCTTCGCAGGCGCATTCCGGTTCGATTCCGCTGTCCGGACCGGTCACGAGCGACAGCCCGGGTATGCGCGGCATGGGCGGGGAAGAGGGTTCCTCGGCGGAGATCGGGACCTTGCTCGCCGCGACCACGACGAAATGGGCGGCGGCGACGACGAGTTCGCAAGGGGCGGCGAGCCTGGAACTCGCGAGCGGGAAGGCGGTGATCGGCATCGGCGGCTGGAGCGGTCAGGATCCGGCGCCGACATTGGCGGAATTCCAGCAGTACGTGGCGAACGGTGAGATCGGCTACTACGTCGAGGGCGGCCGAGGCGGCGGTCCCGGCGGCGGATCGAACGAGATCTCCGAATGGGTCGCCGCGAACTTCACCGCCACCACGGTCGGCGAGCAGACGGTGTACAAGCTGATCTCCTGAAAATGCGTCGACAGATGTCGGGGCGCACGGGAACCTGGACGGCGTGAATCGGCCGTACCGCTGGGATCTCGTGCGCCCCGACCAGCTCGGGACGCTACTGGAACGCGCCGGAAAACCGTCGCTGTGGTTCCTGGACGAACTGATCGAATGCGCCGCGAAGGTGATCGCCCGCGCCGGTGACGCGGAGTTGTACTTCGTCGGGCGTTCGGCGGACAGTGTGCACGACCTGCTGAGCGGAACCCCGTGGCGGGAACGAATTCACCAGCTTCCGTTGTCGCTCGACGGAACCTGTCTCGCGGAGTCCGATATGGACAGTCTCCGCACCTATCTCACTTCGGCGGGCCTCAGCCCGTACGATCTCGCCCGCGGCAGGCCGAAGGTGTTCGTCGACCTCGTCTACACCGGAGGCACGTTCACCGGCCTCTACCGGTTGCTGCGCGAGTGGATCGAGGACGAGCGCGAGGCCTGGAGCATCATCCGCGGGCGACTGCGTTTCCTCGGCATCACCATTCGCGAAGACACGACGCCATCGGCGTTCCGCTGGCAACAGACCTTCGACTGGCCCACCGAACTGCCCGCGACCGCCGTCCGGAACATCTCGCTGGACTGGCCGGTCTGGAACTACTTCGGGAACGTGCAGCCGAAACTCACGGCGTCGTTCCCCCGGCCCCGCTGGTCGGACGAGAACGGGAGCGCGCCCGAGCATTCCGGAAAGCGGCTCCAGGGCCTGGCCGAGGCGGTGGCGATCGTCGAAGCGGGCCGCTCGAAGTTCACTCGGGAGCTGCTGGTGCGGCACCTGCGGCGCGAACCGGCGATGGCGGAGAGCTGGCTGCGGACGCTGATCACGCGGCTGCGGTAGGGGCTCGCGCTGGGATGCTCACGCGATTGGGCGTAGGGCGTCGCATTTAGTCGGCTAAATGCGGAATTCCGCACGGTAGCCGTGCTTACCTGGCGATATCACCCTTCAGTGGTCAATGCGGCCGTTTCATTGTCACTTAAAATTACGAACACACGTTCGATCAGATTTGGTATTATCGAGAGGTGTCCGAGACCTTCCTTCCTGAACTGCCGCAGGAGTTGTGGCGCGCTGGCAAGTTGGAGCTTGGCCATGGCGTGCAGCAGTCCCTGCAAGTGATCCGGGTGGCTTCCGCCGCGCTGGGGCGGTTTCTGGCGGAGATCGAGTCTCGCGGCCCGAAAGACTTGTACGGCTATGGTTCCACGGTGTCGTGGTTCGCCGATGTCGCGGGATTGACCCGTGGCGAGGCGGGTCCGATCGTGCGCCGCGCGATCGCGTTGAACCCGACCCGCGCACTCGATGGCACCGAGATCCCGGCGTTCGCGCCCGCCACTGCCGCGGCTGCGGCTGATGGTGCGATCGGAGAACACCGCATCGATCAGATCCTGGAGTTCCTGAAGAAGATCCCGGCGGAGGTGGCTGCGGAGGATCGGGAGTGCGCGGAAAAGATCCTCGCCGACCTCGCTCGCGAGGCCGGGCCGAGACAGCTCAGACAGGCCGAAGAAAACCTGCTGGCCTGGCTCGACCCCGACGGCAACGAACCCAAGGACCCCGAACCCGCCCAGCCCGTACGGGAAGTCACGCTGGAACGCCGCAAAGACGGCTTCTGGAAACTGACCGGGCTTCTGGATGACGAATTGGGTGCCCGCACCGCCGCTGTTCTCGATGCCTACGCGAAACCGCGACCCGTGGACGAGTTCGGCCAAGCGGATCCGCGCACGAAACCGGAGCGCCAGGGTGACGCCTTCGCGGAGATCCTGGACCTGGCGATCGCGTGCCCGGACCAGCCCGGCACCTCTGGCTACCGGACGCTGCTCCACGTCACCATCGGCCTTGACGAGCTGAAGTCCGGGATCGGCACAGCGTGCCTGGACTTCGTCGGGGAAATGACCGCCCGCGAAGCACGACTCGCCGCCTGCGACTGCTTGATGCTGCCGGTAGTGCTGAGCGCCGCCGGTGAACCCCTCGACATGGGACGGCTACGACGATTCGTCACCCCAGGCCAACGCCGAGCACTCAACATCCGCGACCGAGGCTGCGCCTTCCCCGGCTGCCACCGGCAGCCGAAACACTGCCACGCCCACCATATTGATCACTGGGCCGACGGCGGACCCACCGATCTACGAAACCTGACCCTGCTGTGCGGTTTCCACCACCGGCTGATCCACCACGGCGACTGGCAAGTCCGGATGGCCCCCGACGGACTCCCGGAGTTCACACCACCCCAGTATCTGGATCCGTTGCGAAGACCCCGGCGCAACACCCTCCACCGCGCCACCGCTTAACCCCGCGACACCCGAGGAGCCCGCCAGCCACACCGGCGACGGGCCCCTCGGCATGCCCACAATTCGCTCTGGAGAGAGAGCCGAAGCCGTGAAGGCCACCTTCCCTACCTTGAGGGCCAGGATCCCGGCAAAGTCGCGATCTTGCAGTTCAGGCGGCTATTCCTGCGCTGTCACGGGGTCGCGCGCACCGGTGGCGAAGCTTGATCAACGGAAGATCGGGGACACTCAACGTCCCCGATCTTCCGTTGATCAAGGGCGAGCCAAGGTAGGGCAGGCCTGGTGCCCTGGGGGCCGGTTCGGTGTTGCGAAAGCCACTTCCGCAACCTTCAACGTTACGAAAGAGGCTTCGCAACACCTGACTGAGGACTCGAGGGCGGCTGGCCACCTCTTGTGGTGTGAGCGGGAAACCGGGAGCCGGGCATGCCCCAAGGAGCCCACCAGCCCAGCCACATGGGCGATCCACAGACCAGCGACCGAGGCCGCGGCCCGAAAGAACGTACAAACCCACCTGACGACTAGCCGGCGCCCTGGGCAAGCCGACCCGATCGCACCACGCTCGCCTTACCCTCCTCGAACCAAGCGGCCGACACTCACCAGCCTTTCGACAGCGAACCCTCAGCCGGCACACAGGAACCGAGCGGATTCTGGAACTGGGGAAAGAATCACCCGGCGGTGAGGAGAAGGCCATGAGGGAGCTTCCACACTGGCACACGGCAAGCGCGCAAGGGCCGCGCGCGCACAACGCGGACGCCGTCGGCGCGTACGCGGCCGCGGACGGTACGGGGATCGTGTTCGCGCTGGCCGACGGTGTCGGGGATCACCCGAACGCGGCATACGCGGCGCGGACGGCGGTCTCGGCGGCGACCCGGACGCGTGCCGGGCAGGGCGCGGTCGCGGCTGTTCTGGCTGCTCAGCGCGCTGTGCTCGGGTTCGGCGGGACAGGTGACTGCGTCCTCGTCGTGGCCGTCCGGACCGACGAGGGGTATGGCATCGCGTGGGTCGGGGACGCACGGGCGTACGCTTGGGACGGTTACAGCGTGCGGCAGGTGACAAAGGACCATACGCTCGCGCAGTACTTCCGCGACCACGAACAACCCGTGACACCGCGGATGGAACACGTCGTCACCACCAGCGTCCGCACCGCCGGTGATCACGAGATCGGCACCGCGACCGTCACCACCGGCGGGCTTCTGCTCACCAGCGACGGCGTGCACAAGACGCTCAGCGGGCCGACCATGCTCGACATCCTCGCGATGCCGGACAGGGCGGCCACGGAGCTGGTGCGGACGGCGATCTCACTCGGTGGCTCCGACAACGCCACCGCGATCGTGGTGGATCCGCCGGGTGCGGATCGCACCACCGAGAAATTTCGCGTCGCGGCCTGAACCGGGCGGTCAGGCCGCGACGCGATCCCGTTTGAGCTGCCGGTACTCGCGCAGCACCAGCACGACGATCACGACGTCGAGCGCGGCGAAGAACGGCAGCGCGAGTGAGTGCGTGTGGATCGCGCGGAAGACCTCGTAGACCACGAACGCCGAGAGCACCACGGCGGCGACGGGGTAGGCCCGCACCACCTTGCGCCCCAGCGCCCAGACCAGGCCGAGCTTGATGAGCCCGTGCGCGACGAGGTACACGACGGCGAACGTGCGCCCTTCGACGAAGTGGCCGGCGGCGAGTTCGAGGTGCCGGGCCAGTGTCCCCTCGGGGTCGCCGAGCAGATCGCGGGTGACCACGGCGTGCGCGAAACCGGTGATGACCGACGCCGGGACGATCATCAGGACGAGTCCGCCGACCAGCTGCAGAGCGCCGTCCAGTCCCTTCAGGGCGATGGCGAGCCGGAACAGCTTCTCGGTGGTCATGGGCGCTCCTTCCGCGATCACCTCACCCTGCCGCACCCGGCCACGGTGCGCAGCCGCCGTCACCGGAACAGGGGTCACGACACGAAGGTGACCCTGCCGTTCATCACGGTGGCGGTGACGGGGATGCCGCGGAGCCCGGCGGGCGAGAGCTTCACCGGGTCCACGGCGGTGATGACCAGATCCGCGACGTCCCCGACAGCCACACCCGTCCTGCCGCCGGACGCCGCCGCGAGCGCGGCATCCAGTGGCATGGCCTGTTCGGGATGCCACGGCGGACGGTCGTCGTCGGTGCGGCTGACCGCGGACGCGATCGCGTCCCACGGGTCCAGCGGCGCGACCGGGGCGTCCGAGCCGAACTCCAGCTTCACCCCGGCGCGGTGCAAGGCGCCGTAGGGGAAAGCCCGGTCGGTCCAGCCGTGCCAGTGCCGGTCGGCGACGTCGCGGTCGTCGGGCTGATGGGCGGGTTGCACACTCGCGACGATGCCCAGTTCGGCGAAGCGCGCGACGTCCTCGGCACGCAGCAGTTGAGCGTGTTCGATGCGGCCCGCGCAGCCGATGTGCGCGAAGGCGTCGAGCGCGATCTTGTTGGCGTGGTCGCCGATCGCGTGCACCGCGGGCGAGAGGCCGTGCTCGGAAGCCTTGCGCATCAACGGTTCCAGCTCTTCAGGCGGCAGCTCCAGCAGCCCGTGGGACTCGGTTCCGGCGTAATGCCCCACGCAGTAGGCGGTGCGCGTGTTCAGCGAGCCGTCGACGAACAGCTTGAACGGACCGACCGTCAGCAGCCCTCCGGTGTCTTCGAGAACGTCGCCGGTGCGGTGGCCGCGTTCGACGGCGGTGTCGAGCAGGTACTTCGCGATCACGCAGGAAACCCGGACCGGCAAGGGTTTCCGTGCCTGCCGTCGCCGCCAAGCGGTGACGGTGTCGGTGTACTCGTAGTCGACGATCTTGGTGATCCCGCGCGCGGCCGCCGCGGCGAGCGCGTCGGCGACCCAGCCGTCGATGACGTCGTCCGGGGCGATCGGGAGGTCGGCCGTCGCGCTCATGCAGTCGTTCTCCAGCAGCACGCCGGTCGGATGCTCGCGGCCGATGAGCTTCAGTGCGGCCGGGCTGAGCCACAGCGTGTGGAGGTCGGCGCCGAACAGAGCGACGGGATGCCCGGGGAGCGCCTTCTGGAGCAGGTCTTTGTGCGGCGCGTCGGGCCAGAGGCCGTCGCGGAACCCGGCGCCGAGGACGAGTTCGCCGGGCGGCGCGGGATTCGCCAGCAGATGGGCGAGCACGAGCTCGACCGCGTGCGCGGCGGAGGTCGCCTCCCCCAACGGGATCCGGCGGCGCGCGGCGGACCACTGCGCGGTGTGCACATGCGCGTCGACGAGGCCGGGCAGCAGCGTGCCGCCGTGCCCGTCGAGGATTTCCGACGCTTCACCCGCGTGCCCCGGGCCCTCGATGGCCGCGATCCGGCCGCCCTTGATCAGCACGTCCGACAGGGAACCCGCCAGGCCGACCCGGACCCGGCGCAACAGAAGATCGTCCACGCCTTCACCCTGCCAGCCCGCCTCGCGATTCGGCAGGGGTCAGGAGCGGGCGAAGGTGAGCTTTCCGAGGGCGGCCACCAAAGGCGCGAGTTCGGGAAGTTCCTCCGCGGCCGCGAGGGCCTTGGTGAGGACGGCGTCGTGCGTCGGGCGCGCGGCCGCGAGCAGTTCCTTCCCCGTCGTCGTGACCTCGGTGTAGATCCCCCGCCGGTCGGTCGGGCACAGGTACCGCTGCAGCAGCCCCCGGTCCTCCAGCCGCGAGACCAGCCGCGTCGTCGCCGACTGGCTGAGCACGACGGCGTTCGACAGCTGGTTCATCCGCAGGTGGAAACCGTCCTGCCGGGCGAGCACGTCCAGCACGGTGTACTCGCTGACGGACAGCTCGTGCTTCCGCGCCAGCGCGCGTTCCAGCGCGTCCTCGATCCGCGCGTGCAGTGCGGCGAGGGTCCGCCAGCCCTGCGCGCGTGCCTCCACGGCGTCGTCGGCCAGTGACACGGTTCACCTCTTCCCCGGTTGCCCGAGCTTCGTTGCGTCATGCACCATCAAGCGTGTGCAATATACGGCGTGTGCAACTATTTCAGACGCTCGTAGTTGCTTACGCCAACTACCGCCACTCTACGGGAAGAAGTGACCTCTCATGCCTGCCGCTCTGCTCGCATTGGCGATCAGTGCCTTCGGTATCGGCACCACCGAGTTCGTGATCATGGGCCTGTTGCCCGAGGTCGCGGGCGACTTCGGCGTCTCGATCCCCTCCGCGGGGCTCTTGATCTCCGGCTACGCGCTCGGCGTCGTGGTCGGCGCCCCGGTGTTGACGGCGCTCGCGTCGCGGGTGCCGCGCAAGACGGTGCTGGTCGGCCTGATGCTCCTGTTCATCGCCGGCAACGTCGTGTCCGCGCTGGCTCCGGCCTACGGCCTGCTGATGACCGGCCGCGTGGTCGCCGCGCTCGCGCACGGCGCGTTCTTCGGCGTCGGCTCGGTGGTCGCCGCCTCGCTGGTCGCGCCGAACAAACAGGCAGGCGCCATCGCGATGATGTTCACCGGGCTCACCGTCGCGAACGTCCTCGGTGTTCCCGCCGGGACCGCGCTCGGGCAGGCGTTCGGCTGGCGCTCGACGTTCTGGGCGGTGAGCGTCCTCGGCGTGCTCGGCCTGATCGGGATCCTCGCGCTGGTTCCGGCGCAGGCGACGACGCGGTCCGCGGGCCTGCGCAGTGAACTCGCCGTGTTCCGGCGGCCGCAGGTGTGGCTCGCGCTGGCGATGACCGCGCTCGGCTTCGCCGGGGTGTTCGCCTCCTTCACCTACATCGCCCCGATGATGACCGAGGTCGCCGGTTTCTCCTCCGGCGCGGTGACCTGGCTGCTCGTCCTCTTCGGCGGTGGCCTGTTCGTCGGCAACCTGCTCGGCGGCAAGGCCGCGGACCGCTCGCTGATGCCCAGCCTGTACGTCATCCTCGCCGCGCTCGCGGCCGTGCTGATCGTGTTCGTCTTCACCGCGCACGCTCAACTTCCCGCCGCGATCACCATCGCGGTCTTCGGCGCCGCCGGTTTCGCGACCGTCGCGCCACTGCAGGCCCGCGTGATGAACAAGGCCGAAGGTGCCCCCGCGCTGGCGTCGGCCGCCAACATCGCCGCGTTCAACCTCGGCAACGCCGGGGGCGCGTGGCTCGGCGGCAAGGCCATCGACGCCGGTCTCGGCTACACCGCGCCCAACTGGATCGGCGCCGCCCTCGCGCTCGCCGGACTGCTGGTCGCGGTGATCTCAGGCATGCTCGATCACGGGCGGCGGAAGGCTCGTCGCGCCGAACCGGCCCCCGTCGCCTGATCCGTCAAGTATCCATCGAAAGGAAAGCAAGTGACCGACATTCCCACCGTCAAGCTCAACAACGGGGTGGAGATGCCGCAGCTCGGGTTCGGCGTCTTCCAGGTCCCGGACGACGAGACCACCGCGGCGGTCAAGACCGCGCTGGACGCCGGATACCGCAGCATCGACACCGCCAAGATCTACGGCAACGAAGCAGGCGTCGGCAAGGCGCTCGCCGAGTCCGGGATCGCCCGCGACGACCTGTTCGTCACCACCAAGCTGTGGAACAGCGAGCAGGGCTACGACACCACGCTGAAGGCGTTCGACGCCAGCATGGCCAAACTGGGCCTGGAGCGGCTCGACCTCTACCTCATCCACTGGCCGACACCGGAGCGCGATCTCTTCCTCGACACGTGGAAGGCCTTCGAAAAGCTCTACGCGGACGGCCGGGTGCGCGCGATCGGCGTGTCCAACTTCCAGCCCGCCCACCTGGAACGCCTCCTCGACAGCGGTTCGGTCGTCCCGGCGGTGAACCAGGTCGAGGTGCACCCGTACCTGCAGCAGTCCGAGGTGCGCGAGTTCGACGCGAAGCACGGCATCGCGACCGAGGCGTGGAGCCCGCTGGCCAAGGGCGGTGACCTGCTCGGCGAAGCCGCGGTGAAGGCGCTGGCGGACAAGCACGGCCGCACGCCCGCCCAGATCGTCCTGCGGTGGCACCTGCAGCTGGGCAACGTCGTGATCCCGAAATCCGTGACACCGTCGCGGATCAAGGAGAACCTCGACGTCTTCGGGTTCACCCTGTCGGATGACGACATCGCGTCGCTGGCCCCGCTGGACCGCGGTGAGCGGACGGGCCCGGATCCCGACACCTTCAACGTCGCCTAAGGCCTCGTAGCTCTTCGTTTTCGTACGAGCCCTCTGTGTAGCCGGTTACTATTCGGCCGCACAGAGGGCTCTTGTGCGAAAAGAGGTAACCGGACGATGCAGGCCCGAGGACGAGCCGTCCTCGCGACACTTCTGCTCGTGGCGTTCCCATTGGGAGTCGTCGCGGTGGGTGTCGCCAGTGTGCTGGCGGGCCTGCGGATCCAAGGCAGGATCGGTACCTACGTCATGCTCGCCGGGCTCGCGATGATGATCGCGCTCGGCTTCGGGCTGGTGAGCGCGTTGCGGGCGCGGCGCCCCCCGATCGAGGGACCGCGGCTGGACCGTGATGCCCATCCCGCGTTGTGGCGGATGATCGACGACCTCGCCGCGCAGGTGAAGACGCGGCCGCCGGACGAGATCGTGCTGATCGGCGAGATCAACGCGGCGGTCACCGAGGACGCCCGGTTCCTCGGGCTGCGGCCGGGCCGTCGCACGATGCTGATCGGGCTGCCGTTGCTGGCCGCGATGAGCGTGAGCGAACTCCGGTCGGTGCTCGCGCACGAACTCGGCCATTACAGCGGCGGCCACACCCGGTTGCTGGCGCTCACCTATCGCGGCACCCAGACACTGGCGTTCACCGTCGACAGGCTCGACGGCGGCCCGGCCAGGGCCTTGCTTTCGGCGTATTCGAAGCTGTACCTGCTCATCGCGCGGTCGGCGAACCGGCGGCAGGAACTGCAGGCAGACGAGGCATCCGTACTCGCGGCGGGAAGCCGGACGGCGGCCGCGGCGCTGCGGAAGGTCGCGACACTGAGCCCGCTCTGGGACGACTACCTCGAGCGCTACGTCTCGCTCGGCGCGCGGGCTCGACGGACCCCCGCGGTACTGCTGGGCTTCCGCTCGTACCTCAACCACCCGGTCCAGCGGGACTGGGTGACCGAGTACGCCGACGACATCCTCGACGGCGAAGAGCTGTCGAAGTTCGACAGCCACCCGCCCACGAAACGGCGGATCGCCGCGCTGGCCGGGGTGCCGGACAATCCCGTGAAACCGGACGCGCGGCCGGGCTGGTCGCTGCTGGGCGCGCCGAAGGTCGACGTCCCCGAGGCGGAACTTTCCGTGCTGATCCGCGACGTCGGGCCGCGGGCGGACTGGGACGAGGTCGTCAAACGCGCCGGCCGGGCGTCGGTGGCGGAGGGCGCGAAACTGCTGACCGCGGCCGGGATCGAGAGCAGGCTGGCGCCGCGCGGCACGGTCGGCGAAGTCGTGCGGGTGCTGCGTGACGGTGACGCCGACGCGCTCGCCAAACCGCTCCGGGCCCCGTCCCGCGAAGAGGGCCGCGAACTGCTGACCGGGTTGTTCGCCGACACCGTCACCGCCGCGATGATCGACAACGGCGTCGCGGCGCACCGGCTGAACTGGGGCGGCGGCTGGGAACTGTGCCTCGGCGACGGCGAGCCGTTCGACGTCGCCGAACTGGTCGGCCCGGCCGTGGCGAGCCCACGCGCGGTCGACGAACTGGTCCGCAACCTGCAACTGCTGAACGTGCCGGCCGGCTACTTCTGCAAGCAGGAACCCGAACGGGAGCCGGATCCCGCCGAGGCCCGGATGCTCGGGATGTTCACCGCGCTCAAGGCGAAGCGGAAGCTCTACGACCTGATCGTCTGCGACACCGAGGTGATCCTGCTGCCGATGGCGCGTTCGGTGCTGCTCCGCCGGAGCGTCGCCGGACTGATCGGGGCGCGCGGGGTCTCCGACCGCAAGCGGATCCGGCGCCTGCGGGACCGCGGACTCGACGATCTGCGCGCCGAACCGGGCGCGCGGCGGATCCCGTTCACCGACATCGTCGCGGGCGGTTTCCCCCGCCGGAAGCTCACCGCCTACCTGACGATGGAACTGTCCGACGGCGAGACGCTGGAACTGGCGATCACCGGCAACACCGAGGACTTCGGGACCGCGCACGACGCGCTGAAGGCGTACTTCCGGTCGCTGAAGACCGACCGTTAAGCCTTGTAGCCGACGCCACCGAGACTGAGATAGTTCAAGTCGCTCAGCGGCGCCAGGCGCGGCCCTTCCGGCCACCATTCGTGCAGGTGGACCACGCCGGGCTCGAGGATCTCCAGCCCGTCGAAGAGCGATTCGATCTCCTTGCGACCGCGGTGCACCGTGCGATACCCGGTTTCGGCCATGAGGTCGTCGATCTTCCACGCGAGCGCGCCACGGGGACCGTCGCCGGGGGTGAAGTCGTGGGTGATCAGCACGTACGAGCCCGGTGCGATCGCGTCGACGTAGGCGCGCACGATCTCCTGTGCCTTGCCGAGGTCTTCGACGTGATGCAGCACCGAGTTCAGGATCACCGCGACCGGCCGGTCGAATTCGAGGTGCTCGGCGACCACCGGATCGGCGAGGGTCTGCGCGGGATCGGTCAGATCCGCGCCGCTGACGTGGACGAGGTGGTCCTCCAGCAGGGCCAGCCCGTGCGCCTGGACGACCGGGTCGTGGTCGACGTAGACGACCAGCGCGTCGGGGTTGTACCGCTGCGCCGACTGATGCGTGTTCTCCGCCGTGGGCAGCCCGGAGCCCAGATCGAGGAACTGGTCGATCCCGCGGGCGCCAGCGAGGAACCGGACCACCCGGTTCGCCCAGGACCGGAACTCCTTGGCCATGGCGGCGGAATCGGGGGCGAACGCGAGCAGATCCGCGACGGCCTGCCTGTCGACCTCGTAGTGGTCGTGTCCGCCGAGAAGAGCGTCCTTCATCCGGGCGAGATTGGGCTTGCTGTAGTCGAGAGGCAGAGGCCGCCTCGGCACAGACCGGACCTCGTCCGAAGTCATGGACACGTTCCACCCTTCAGCCGCGCACGGGGCGTGTGAACACGTCCCACGGCTCCCCTCGACATCGACGGACAGTACTCAGATTACGACATGGCGTGTGGGCGTGTGAACTCCCCAAGGGCCTTGCCTACCTGCGGTGATCACTCAGGCCGGCGGGGTCGCGTCAAGCGAAGGCGACTTCACTCCAGGTGACGCCGCCGTCGGTGGTGCGGTAGAGGGCCGATCCGCCATCGGCGTCGGGCAGGCCGTCGACCACCACCCCGACGCGCTCGTCGGGGAAGTCCAGGTCGTTGAGGCACACCCCGCGCCCGCTGAGCACCGTCGTCGTCCAGGTGGCGCCGCCGTCGGAGGTGCTGTGCAGGAATCCGGTGCCGCCGCCCTCCGCCGCGACGGTCGCCGCCGAGGGCGACGCGGCGCTGAAGCTCTGGTTGATCCCGAGCGTGGGCGCTTGCGCCGTCCCGGTGAACGTCCCGCCGAGCTTCGGCGCCCGCCACAACCGCCGGACGGTCGCACCCGGATGCGGCGTGCCCGGTCCCCCGCTGCACAGCGCCAGCACCTGGCCCCGCCGGATTCCGCTCAACGAAGCCGAACCGTCCGGCGGGCACGGCGGCGGCGCGCTCGCGAAGGTGAGGCCGTCGGCGGACGTCCAGTACTTCTGGACGCGGTAATCCGCGCCCATGGAGACCTGCACGCCACCGCTCACGGCGACGTCGCCGTAGGTCGCGGAACCGGTGACGGTGAACCCGGGGACCGGTGAAAGGACCCGGGTACCGGCGAGACCGGCGTACAGCGTCGTCGTCGACGGGCTGCCGAAACCGGTGACCATCGCGAACACCCGCGGCCCTGATTCGGTGATTTTCGAAATATAGAAGGGCTCTCGGACTCCAGTGAGCCGGACGCGGGCCCACTTGACGCCGCCGTCGCGGCTGGCGAGCAGCTGGGTGCCGTCGGAGAGGAAGAGGTCACGGTCGCCGATCACCGCGAGTTTGACCTGGTTGTGGTTGTCCGGCAACGAGATCGGCGGTGCACCGACCTGTCGCCACCGCTCCCCGCCGTCGGTCGTCGACAGCAGCGACGCGCACCATCCCGGCTTCCCGCAGGGCGAAAACCCAAGGACGAAGCCGTGTCCCGGTCCGGTCCAGCTCGTCGACGCGGGAGCGAAACCCTTGGGTACCAACGAATCGGCGGAGGCGGCCGGGGCGAGGATGGCCAGTGCGGACAGTGCGGTGGCGGCGAGCGCGGCCCACCGGTTCGGCTTCATGACCACGAGACGTCCGGCCCTCGCCGGGGTTGCCCGCCATTCGAAGTGAACCCATTGTTCACCTCCGGTACGCTCGCAAGCCTTGTTTCGCCCGGCGCCGGACCGGGTATACGTCGTTCGGCCGGTGAGACGGAGGTAGCACCGATGGATGACGCGGGTGCGCGCACTGGTGGTGAGGAAGACGAAGACCTCGACGCCGGGACCACGCAACGCCGCTTCAGCCTGAACGTCCACGACCCGGACCATCTGCCGCACCGGCTCGCCCGCCGGTACGAGGTGGGCGAGCTGCTCGGTCGTGGAGCGACAGCGAGGGTGTTCCGCGCCTACGACCTGCTCGAAGGGCGCGAGGTCGCGCTGAAGCTGTTCCACGCCGACACCATGACCCGCGACCAGCGCCGCCGTGACCAGGAGATCCAGACCCTCAGCGCGGTTCGCCATCCCGGGCTCGTCCCGCTGTACGACGCGGGTTCCGACGACGGCTACAGCTATCTCACGATGCGGCTGGTCGAAGGGCCGAACCTGGCCCAGCGCCTGCGGTCCGGCCCACTCTCCCAGGCCGCGGTCGTCGACCTGGCCGCGCGGCTGGCGGACGCGCTCGCGCACGTCCACGCGCACGGCATCACCCACCGCGATCTCAAACCAGCGAACATCCTGATGGCCGACGACGGCCCGCTGATCGGCGACTTCGGCGTCGCGCACGCCTTCGACGCGACCAGGGTGACCGAGACCGGCGGCGTCGTCGGCACGGCGGCGTACATGGCACCCGAACAGGTCCGTGGCGAGAAGGTCGGCCCGCCCGCCGACGTCTACGCGTTCGGGCTGGTCCTGCTGGAATGCCTGTCCGGCGAACGCGAGTACACCGGGACACCGGTCGAGGCCGCGGTCGGACGGCTGCACCGGCAGCCGAGGATCCCCGCCGGGCTGTCCACCACGATGACCACCCTGCTGCGCGGGATGACCGCGCGGAAGCCGTCGCAGCGGCCGACCGCGGCGGCGATCGCGCGGATCCTGCTCGAGGACTCCACCGGGACGGCGGTCGCCCTCCCGGCGCCCGTCGGACGCAAACGAGCGGCCGTGGTCGCCGCCATCAGCGCGCCCGCCGCCGCGATCACCATCGGGGTACTGCTGGCGGTCAACCACACGGGAGCGACTCCGTCCGCGCCGTCCGCAGGGATGGTCCCGCCCGCGACGACCGGGGCCTCCGGTCCGGTGCCGAGTGGGATCCCGCCGTCCACGGAGGTCGTCGAGGTGCCCGCACACGGGACGAAAGCCTCCGGCGGCACCGTCGTGGTGACCGACGAGGTGCCGGTGACCACGAATCCGCCTGCCACCGGTGAAACCGCCGGTGCCACCCCGACAGCGGACAGCCCGACCTCGTCCAAGGCCGGGCCCAGCACCCCGGACAGACCGAGCAAGACGAAGACGAAGACCAGGACGACCACCCCCGACCCCGGCTGAGCGACCGCCCGACCGGGATGTCCACTGTGGACGATGATGGGAGACGGCGATGACCTACATCAACGACCCGCGTGAGCCGCAGGAGGAGATCGTCGAGCAGACGCCTGCCCGAATCCGCGTCGTACGCGTCGTCAACGCCATCGTCCACGCGGTGTGCTGGATCTTCGCGCTGGTGCTGCTCGTGCACATCCTGCTCGTGTTCGGCGAGGCCAATCCCGGCAACGGGTTCGCACAACTCATCGACGGCTGGTCCCGCGGGGTCTCCCTCGGCCTGCGCAACCTGTTCACCCCGGACGGCGCCAAACTGCGCACCCTGCTCAACGACGGTCTCGCCGCCCTGCTGTGGCTGATCATCGGCGGCGTGGTGACCGATCTGGTCTCGCGGATCGGCCTGCCGGGCCCGAAGCGCGTCTGGTACCGGCGGACCCTCAGCTGAGGGAGCCCGGTTCCCCCTGCGGAACGTCACCGGCCTGGGCCTGCTCGGACTGGGCGTCGGTGACGTTCGCGGCGGCGGAAGTCTCCATCGGCCGCTGGATGGATTTCTCCTGGCCTGGCTCCGGGGCGGTGTCGAAATGCTCACGGCACCAACGGCCGTAGCGTCTGGCATGCACGGTCATCGCGGCACCTCCTTTTCTGCCACCAGGGTCCTCCAGCGAAGTCACGGGCGCCAGTCCATTACGTGGCGCCCGAGGGTCATTTCCCGAATTCCGTCACGATCGCGGCGCAGAAGGCGGGCAGGTCATCGGGGTTCCGGCTGGAGATCAGGCCGTTGTCGTTGACGACCTCCTGGTCGACGACGGTGCCGCCGGCGTTGCGGATGTCGGTGCGCACACTGGGGTAGGAAGTGAGCGTGCGGCCGCGGACGACGTCGGCCTCGACCAGCGTCCACGGTCCGTGGCAGATAACGCCGACCGGTTTGCCGCTGTTCACGAAATCGCGGACGAACCGGACCGCGTTCTCGTCGGCACGCAGATTGTCCGGATTCATCGTGCCGCCGGGGAGGACGAGCGCGTCGAAGTCGTCGACCGAGACGTCCTTGACGACCCGGTCCACGGTGAATTTGTCCGCCTTGTCGATGTCGCCGTTCATGGCCTGGATCTCGCCGGATTCCAGCGAGACGACCTCGGCCGTGGCCCCCGCGTCGGTGACCGCTTTCCGCGGTTCGACCAGTTCGACCTGTTCCACGCCGTCCGCGGCCAGGATGGCCACGCGGCGTCCGTTCAGCGATGTCGCCATGGGTTCCCTCCTTGGGTCGTCTTCGCCCCCGGACTACCCCGCGTCGGCCGCGCCGAACCATGGGCATGGATCACGGTCACACCGGGTATTCGCCGCCCATGCGACTTCGGCGAGCGGACCTCGGGTCCCCCGGCATCCGGAGGCGGCGCAGAGGTCGCGGCTTCGGCTACCTGACCACTGAGGGCGAGCCGCTGAAGGACAAGGACACGATCGAGCGAATCAACGCGCTCGCGATTCCGCCCGCGTGGCGGCGTGTGTGGATCTCCCCGCGCGAGAACGACCACATCCAGGCCGTCGGGGTGGACGACGCCGGACGGCGCCAGTACCTCTATCACCCCGAGTGGCGGCGGGCACGGGACGAGCAGAAACACGAACGCGTCCTCGCACTGGCCCGGAAACTCCCCCGGCTCCGCGAAGCCGTCCAGGAGGATCTCGATGCCCGGGGTCTCACGCGCGAACGCGTCCTCGCCGGGGCTCTGCGCATGATCGACCTCGGCGTGTTCCGGACCGGCGGCGAGAGCTACGCCGACGAGCACGGCACGCACGGGGTGGCGACGCTGCTGTGCGAACACGTCGAACTGGCCGGTGAATGCCTGGTCTGCGACTACCCGGCGAAGCACGGGATCCAGCGGAAGGTGCGGTTGCGCGACGAAAGCCTCGTGCGGCTGGTCCGCTCGCTCCGGCGGGCTCGCGGCGGCGACGTCCGCCTGCTCGCCTACCGCGACGGTGCGGACTGGCATGAGGTGAAGGCCGACGACATCAACGAACGGCTCAAGGAACTCGTGGGCGAAGACTTCACCGCGAAGGACCTGCGGACCTGGAACGCCACCGTGCTCGCCGCTTCGGCCTTCGCGGACAAGGAGAAGCCCTCCAGTGAACGAGGACTGAAACGCGTCGAGAAGGCCGTGATGACGGAGGTCGCCGAGGGGCTCGGCAACACGCCCACCGTCGCACGGCAGTCCTATGTGGACCCTCGGGTGATCGAGGCGTACGAAAAGGACCGGACCATCGAGCGCGCGGTACGGCGGGCCGCGAAGGTTTCCGATCCGAACGAGGCGCGGACGATCGTCGAACGCGCGGTGGTGCGGCTACTCGGCGGATCGTGAGGGCGGCGCGGTGGCCTCGATGGCGAGGACGGCGATGTCGTCGTGCGTCCCGCTGCCGAGCCACTCCCGCACCGCGGAACGCACCCGGCGGACCACTTCGCGGCCGGACAGTCCCCGGCAGCCGATCAGCAGATCACGCAGCCGTTCGTCCCCGAACAGGTCCGACGGCCGCTCGTGGTGGCGGGCCTCGGTGATCCCGTCGGTGTAAAGCAGGCAGACGTCGCCCTCGGCCAGCCGGATGGTCGTCTCGGCGAACCGGGCCTGCGGGGAGATCCCGACCAGGGTGCCGGGCAGGGTGATCTCGTCGACCCCGCCGCGGCGGCGCACCACCAGCGGCGCGGGATGCCCGCCTGAGGCAAGGGTGAGGGCGGGGCCGTCGTCGCCTGCCAGCACCGAACCGAGCACCAGCGTCGCGAACCGGCCGCTGCCGCCGCTGATCAGCAGGGCGTTGAGCAGGCTCAGCAGCGTGGTGCCGTCCTGTTCGACGAGGTTGAGCGCGGCGATGGTCTGCCGGACCCGGCCGGTGAGCGCGGCCGCCTCGGCGCCCTTGCCGCAAACGTCGCCGAGGACGAACGTCGCGCCGCCGTCCTCACGCGGCAGGACGTCGTAGAAGTCGCCGCCGACGTCGAGCAGCCCGCCCGAGGGCTCGTACCAGACGTCGAACTTGACGCCGGGGACCTCCGGCGGCGGCGTCGGGCGCAGCGTGGTCTCCAGACCGCGGGTGGCCTCTTCCTGCCGGGCGTAGCGGTGCGCGTTCGCCAGTGCGGTCCCGGCCGCGCGGGCGAATTCGGTCACCGCGCGAGGGTGGTCGTCGCCGAACGCGGGAGTGCCGCGCCTGGCGAGCACGACCGCGCCGGTGACCCCGGCGCCGCCATCGAGCCCCAGTGAGACCACCGTCACCGACGGATGGACGGCGAGCCGCTCCGCCACGATCGCGGGCAGCGTCGCGACCTCGTCCTCCGGGACGGTCTTGACCTCGGGTTCGTCGGTGGAGGCGAAGGTCCCCGCGAGTACCGGCGCCAGCTGGGCCGGGACACGGCGGATGCGGCCGTGCCCGTGGGTGGAGCGGCGGTCGCAGCTCCACCATTCCCACCGGCCGCGGGTGGTCGGCAGCAGGACGAACACACAGTCGGCGAGTTCGGCGGCGGCGACCTCGGCGATCACCTTCGCCGTCCCGTGCCGTCCCCGCGCGGAGGCCAGCCGGGGCGCGGAGGCGGCGAGGAAGCCGTCCACCCGAGGGCCGTCGGCGGCGACCTCGGAGGTCACCGTCCACGCGTGCCAGCCGCCGGGCAGCGTCCGGATCCGCGCGGGGAACCGGCGGCCGGTGTGCTCGACGTGGCCGACCTCGGGCCCCTCGGCGGTCAGCACCGGTCGGCCGCCGCCGAACAGTTCACGGGCGGCGGGATTCGACCAGCGCAGCGCGCCGTCGACGTCCTGCACGAGCACGGCGTCACGCACGTCTTCGAGCAGCTCGCGCCAGAACCTCCCGGATTCGGGCAGCGCGCCTTCACTCGCACCTGCCGACGGCTCCGAGGGGAGCGACGTCGAGGCCGGGGCCGGCCGTGACACCATTCCCGGACCTCCTCCTGCCTGGCGGGTAGCGCAGCGTGAGCGGGCGGACTGGCTCGAAGTGTAGGTCGAATCATGGCACGCTGATGCGACGACCATGGCTTGGCATGCGTGGTGGAGAGGGTCGACACAGATGACACAGCACTCCCAAAGGCACCGGACCCCCGTGGAAGGTGGTGGCGGCCAGGTGGATGAAGCGACCCTGGAACGCCTGCTCTCGGCGGCCCGTGACCTCGGGGACGGCAACTTCCGGCGGCGGTTCGTGGCGCACGGCGACGGGCTCGCCGCCCAGCTCGCGGGCGCTTTCAACGACATCGCCGAACGCAACCAGCTGCTGGTGGCCGAACTCCTGCGCGTCCGCGAGGCGGTCGGCAAGGAAGGCAGGCTGACCGAGCGCGTCGCGGCCGAGATCGGTCCCGGCGGCTGGGCGACCGCGGTCGACGTGGTGAACGGGCTGATCGAGGACGTGAGCAGGCCCACTGCCGAGCTCAACCGGGTGCTCGGCGCGGTCGCCGAGGGTGATCTGTCCGAGACGATGCCGCTGGAGGTCGGCGGGCGGCCGCTGCAAGGTCAGTTCTTCGAGGTCGCCAAAACGCTCAACGGCCTGATCAAGCAGCTTTCCCGCTTCGCGACCGAAGTCACCAGGGTGGCCCGTGAGATCGCCACGGAAGGCCGTCTCGGCGGACAGGCCGAAGTTCCCGGCGTGTCGGGCACCTGGCGTGATCTGACCGACAACGTCAACGTCATGGCCAGCAACCTGACCGACCAGGTCCGCAACATCGCCCAGGTCACCACCGCGGTGGCGCGGGGTGACCTGACCCAGAAGATCAACGTCGACGCGCGCGGCGAGATCCTGGAGCTCAAGAACACCGTCAACATCATGGTCGACCAGCTGTCGTCCTTCGCCGACGAAGTCACCCGCGTCTCCCGCGAGGTCGGCAGCGAAGGCCGTCTCGGCGGTCAGGCGCAGGTCCCCGGCGCGGCGGGCACGTGGCGTGACCTCACCGACTCGGTGAACCTGATGGCGGACAACCTGACCGACCAGGTCCGCAACATCGCCCAGGTGGCCACCGCGGTGGCGAAGGGCGACCTGTCGCAGAAGATCAACGTCGACGCCAAGGGCGAGATCCTCGAACTCAAGAACACCCTGAACACCATGGTCGACCAGCTGTCCTCGTTCGCAGACGAGGTCACCCGGGTCGCCCGCGAGGTCGGCAGCGAAGGCCGTCTCGGCGGACAGGCCGAGGTCCCCGGCGTGGCGGGTACTTGGCGCGGGCTCACCGACTCGGTGAACCAGATGGCGGACAACCTGACCGACCAGGTCCGCAACATCGCCCAGGTCACCACGGCGGTGGCGAAGGGCGACCTGACCCAGAAGATCACGGTCGACGCGCGCGGCGAGATCCTCGAATTGAAGACGACCGTCAACACGATGGTCGACCAGCTCTCGTCGTTCGCCGACGAGGTCACGCGAGTGGCGCGCGAGGTCGGCACGGAAGGTCAGCTCGGCGGGCAGGCGCAGGTGCCCGGCGTGGCCGGGACGTGGCGCGACCTCACCGGGTCCGTCAACTTCATGGCGAACAACCTCACCGCGCAGGTCCGCAACATCGCCCAGGTGGCGACGGCGGTGGCGAAGGGCGACCTGTCGCAGAAGATCGCCGTCGACGCCAAGGGCGAGATCCTCGAACTCAAGAACACCCTGAACACCATGGTGGATCAGCTGTCCTCGTTCGCAGACGAGGTCACCCGGGTCGCGCGCGAGGTCGGCAGTGACGGTCGGCTCGGTGGCCAGGCGCAGGTGCCCGGCGTGGCCGGGACGTGGAAGGACCTGACCGACAACGTCAACTTCATGGCGAAGAACCTGACCGACCAGGTCCGGAACATCGCCCAGGTCACCACCGCCGTCGCGAAGGGCGACCTGACGCAGAAGATCATCGTCGACGCGCGCGGCGAGATCCTCGAACTCAAGAACACCGTCAACACGATGGTCGACCAGCTCTCGGCGTTCGCCGACGAAGTCACCCGCGTCTCCCGCGAGGTAGGTACGGAAGGCAAGCTCGGCGGCCAGGCGCAGGTGCGCGGCGTCGCGGGGACCTGGAAGGACCTCACCGACAACGTCAACGTCATGGCCGACAACCTCACCGACCAGGTGCGGAGCATCGCCACGGTGACGACGGCGGTGGCGAACGGCGACCTGTCGAAGAAGATCTCGATCGACGCGCAGGGCGAGGTCGCCGTGCTCGCCGAGACGATCAACAGCATGGTCGAGACGCTGCGCGCGTTCGCCGACGAGGTCACCCGGGTCGCCCGCGAGGTCGGTACCGAAGGCATCCTCGGTGGACAGGCCCGGGTGCCGAACGTGGCGGGCACGTGGAAGGCGTTGACGGACAACGTGAACGTCATGGCCGACAACCTGACCGGCCAGGTCCGCAGCATCGCGACCGTGACCACCGCGGTGGCGCAGGGCGATCTGTCGAAGAAGATCGACATCGACGCCCGCGGCGAGATCCTCGAACTCAAGACGACCATCAACACGATGGTCGACCAGCTGTCGTCCTTCGCCTCCGAAGTCACCCGGGTCGCGCGCGAAGTCGGCACGGACGGCACGCTCGGCGGTCAGGCGGAGGTGCCCGGCGTCGCCGGCACGTGGTCGCGGCTGACCGAGAGCGTGAACCAGCTGGCCGGGAACCTGACCACCCAGGTGCGGGCGATCGCCCAGGTGGCCACCGCGGTGACCGCGGGTGATCTGACCCGCCACATCACCGTCGACGCGTCCGGGGAGGTGGCCGAACTCAAGGACAACATCAACCAGATGATCGCGAACCTGAAGGAGACCACCCGCGCCAACCGCGAACAGGATTGGCTCAAGACCAACCTCGCCCGGCTGTCCGCGCTCATGCAGGGGCACCGCGATCTCGCGTCCGTGGCGTCGCTGATCCTGTCCGAGCTGACCCCGCTGGTCTCCGCGCAGCAGGGCGCGTTCTTCCTCGCCCGCGAAGACGAGCAGGAGGAAACCGTCCTGGAGAGCATCGCCACCTACGGGCTGGCGAAGTCACAGGCCGGCCTGCGGTTCTCCCCCGGCGAGTCGCTCATCGGACAGGCCGCGGTCGACCGCCGCACGATACTGGTCCACGAGGCCCCGCCGGAGTACGCGCTGATCTCGTCCGGCCTGGGTTCGGCCGCCCCGGTCAACGTGATCGTGCTGCCGGTGCTGTTCCAGGGCGAGGTGCTCGGAGTGCTGGAACTGGCGACGATCAACGCCTTCAGCACCGTCCACATCGATCTGCTGGAGCAGCTGAAGGAGACCATCGCGGTCAACGTCAGCACCATCCAGTCCAACTCGCGCACCGAGGCGCTGCTGACCGAATCCCAGCGCCTGGCACAGGAACTGCGCGCACGGTCCGAGCAGTTGCAGGCGCAGCAACGGGAACTGCGCCGGTCCAACACGGATCTGGCGGAGAAGGCGGCACTGCTGGCACAGCAGAACCGCGACATCGAGGTCAAGAACAGCGAGATCGAGCAGGCACGCCAGGAACTCGAAGAGCGCGCCGGGCAGCTGACCATGGCGTCGCAGTACAAATCCGAGTTCATGGCGAACATGTCGCACGAGCTGCGGACCCCGCTCAACAGCGCGCTGATCCTGGCGAAACTGCTTTCGGAGAACCCGGACGGGAACCTGACGGAGAAACAGGTCCAGTTCGCGCGCACGATCTACTCGGCGGGCAGCGACCTGCAGCAGCTGATCAACGACATCCTCGACATGGCCAAGGTCGAGGCCGGTCACCTGGACCTGCAGATGTCCGACGTCACGCTGCCCGAACTGGTCGAGTACGTCGAATCGATCTGCCGTCCGCTCACCTCGGACAAGGGCCTGGAGTTCGCCGTCCTGATCGACCCGCCGGTGCCGTCGTCGATCCACACCGACGAACACCGCCTGCAGCAGGTGCTGCGGAACCTGCTGTCCAACGCGGCGAAGTTCACCGACGAGGGCGGCGTACGCCTGCATATCCGGATGGCCGACCAGGGCGAGGTCGAAGCCGACTCGCTCCGCCAAGCCCCCGGCGTCCTGGCGTTCGCCGTCGAAGACACCGGGATCGGCATCGCGCCGGACAAACTCGCGATCATCTTCGACGCGTTCCGCCAGGCCGACGGCACCACCAGCCGCAAATACGGCGGCACCGGGCTGGGCCTGTCGATCAGCCAGCAGCTGACGGAACTGCTCGGCGGCGAACTCCGCGTCCGCAGCGAGCCGGGCAAGGGCAGTACGTTCACCCTGTACCTGCCGGTGAGCGCGTCGAACCTGGTCGTCCCGACCACGCAGGCGAGCGGTGTCCCGCTGATCATGGCCGTCCCGCAGGTGGCCCCGGCGAAGCCGTCACTGCGGTTCCACGGCGAGAAGATCCTGATCGTCGACGACGACCTGCGCAACGTCTTCGCGCTGGCCGCTGTGCTGGAACGCAACGGGCTGGAGGTCATCTACGCCGAGACCGGCGTCGCGGGCATCCGGGCGCTGGAACGGCACGAGGACACCGCCCTCGTCCTGATGGACGTGATGATGCCCGAACTGGACGGCAACGCCACGATCACCGCCATCCGCGCCGAAGCCGCACACGAGGACCTGCCTGTGATTGCTGTCACAGCAAAGGCGACCGCGGAGGACAAGGCGCGGACGTTGGCTTCGGGAGCGGACGACTACGTGACCAAGCCTGTCGACACCGACAGGCTGCTGGACCTGATCGCGGCCCACCTGGAGGCGGACGCGGCCTCCAGCGGCCTCTCACAGGCCGCTGTGACCGCCTCTGAGGACGTCCCGAAGTCCGACACGGACTGAAGTCACGGCCGTGGAGGGCTCCCCTGGGGGATCCAAGTCCCCCCCAGAGGCCTTCCCGTCCTACCTAGGGAACAAAGAAACCCCACGCCCAGAGTCTCTGGGTTTGGGGGTCTCGCTTTT
>NZ_JBVKAE010000010.1:147445-161955 GCF_055598845.1 Amycolatopsis sp. NPDC039088
TCCCCCCCATGGTCTTTTGGCCCCCCCCCGAGGAACTCCAAGAGGCAAAAAAAGACAGAAACCAGCGGCCGGAAGCTCCCCTGGGGGGAACCCACCCCCCCCAAGGGGGCCCTCCACGGCCGACTGGGAAACGAAAGAACCCGCAGGCCAGGCGCCTGCGGGTTCGGATGTCGAGCTGTGGAGCGGGTGACGGGAATCGAACCCGCGTAGCTAGTTTGGAAGACTAGGGCTCTACCATTGAGCTACACCCGCATGCCCCCGGAGTACCGGGTGCGAAAACAGCTTAGCGTGACCCGCTAGGCTGTGCGCACACCCCCCGGGAGATCGGGGGAAGTCACGGGATGTGGCGCAGCTTGGTAGCGCATCCGCTTTGGGAGCGGAGGGTCGCAGGTTCAAATCCTGTCATCCCGACTCAAGGTCCTTGACCTGCGAGTTTCACCTTTGTTGTGCTCGGCGGAAGCGAGTGCGACCCTCCGCTTTAATGAGTTTCATGAAGATCCGCCACGCCCACAGCGAAGACGCCCCCGCCGTGACCAGGCTGCTCGCCGAGCTGGGTTACCCGGACAACGACGTGGAAGACGTGCGCCGCCGGATCGAGCGCTGGTCTCGTCATCCCGAAGGCGCCGCGTTCGTCGCCGAGGCGGAGGGCACGGTGGCCGGTGTCGTCGCGGTGGTCGCGATCCCGCTTTTCGAACGGGAAGGCTCTGCCGGCCGGATCGTGGCCTTGGTGGTGGACGAGACCCTCCGCGGCTCAGGCGTCGGCCGTGAGCTGGTCGCCGCGGCCGAAGCGGAGGCGTTGCGCTGGGGTTGCCACGCCATGGAGGTCACCAGTTCCCGTCACCGGACCGGTGCGCACGCCTTCTATCGAGCGCGAGGGTACGAGGATCGCTGCGAACACAGTGCCCGGTTCATGCGACAGCTGGACGCCTGACCAGCTCCCGGATGCTGAGAGCGCTGGGCCCGCCCGCCCCGGCTTGCGAACATCGGCACCGTGACCGGCAGGCGGAGCGCCAGTGCCAGTGCGGTGCTCCGCGTGGTGCTGGACGAAGGGGCGATAGCGCGCAGCACCATCGCGCGCCGCACCGGGCTGAGTGCCGCGGCCGTCACCGGTCATGTGGCGGAACTGATTCGCCGGGGGTTCCTCACCGAACTGCCTGAAGTCGCCGGCGCGGTCGGCAGGCCGTCCGTGCCGGTGGATCTCGACACCGAGCGGTTCGTGGTGTGCGGCGCGCATGTCGCCGTCGAGAATCTCACCGTCGGGTTGCTCGACCTGCGCGGGAAAGTGCTGACACAGCAGGAGGTCCCGCATCACGGTGCCGAGCCCGCCGAACAGGTCGCGCAGATCGCGGAGCTGCTCGACGACCTCCTCGTCGGACACGCGCCGGAGCGCACGCCGCTCGGGCTGGGGGTGGCGACCGGCGGGTGGGTCGACGAAGCGTCGGGGACGGTGGTGGAACATGGCCTGCTCGGCTGGCACGGGGTCCCGTTGCGCGATCTCCTCGGCGAGGCCACCGGCCTCGACGTCCGGGTCGACGGGCATTCGCGAGCGCTGATTCACGCCGAAAGGCTGCTGGGGCACCCGAGAGCTCGTAGCAGTGTCGTGCAGTTGTTCACCGGCAACGTGGTCGACGCCGCCTTCGCCACCGGCGACACCGTCCATTATGGACCCCGGTCGGCGGCGGGCGCGGTTGCGCATCTAAGGGTCGACGACAGCGACGAGCCTTGCCGCTGCGGACGGTCCGGCTGTCTCGAGGCCACGGTGTCCGAACGCACAGTCGCCCGCAAAGCCTTCGAAAGCGGGATCGTCACCACGCGGAATTTCGCCGACGTGCTCCATTTGGCGAAAACGGGGAACGAAAAGGCGATAGCCCTTTTCCGGGAGCGCGCCCGGATCATCGGCCAGGCCGTCGCTTTGCTGTTCGACGTCCTGAACCCGGAGATCCTCATCGTGCTCGACCAGAGTGTAAGGGATGTCGAGGACTGCCTTTCCACGATCCGGGACGAGGTCGCCCAGCGCTCCTGGATCTGCCAGGACGCGGAGAACTCCGTTGTGGCGTCCAGCTTCCCGGGCACCGAGCTGGCGACGGCCGGTGGCGCGGTCGTGCTGAACACTCTTTTCGATGATCCCCTTTTCGCGAGGCTGCCGCGCGCTTCGTGATCCACTCGGATTACTTCACAAAATTGCAAAATTGACGCTCACGTGCGGGCCTGCGAAGAATCTTCTTCACCGACGCGAACCCGAACGAAAGAGCCCACCGTGAAGAAACCAGTGCCCTTGATCGCCGCGCTCCTCGCCGGATTGGCGCTGTCGGGCTGCGGCGCCTCCGCGACCCCGGCCGGCGTGGCCGGGCAGCCAGAGAAACTCGAACTCCGTTACCAGGGCTCGGCGAACACCGTCACCCTGCCGGAACTCGCCGAGGATCTCGGCTACTTCGGCCCCATCAAGCTGAAATGGGTCGGCAACACGATCAGCGGGCCGCAGGACATCCAGTCCGCCGCGACCGACCAGACCGACTTCGGCGGCGCTTTCACCGGCGCGGTGGTGAAACTCGTCGAAGCGGGCGCACCGATCAAGGCCGTCGTCAACTACTACGGCTCCGACGAAAAGTCCTTCCTTGGCTTCTACGTCAAGGAAGACAGCCCGATCCGCACGCCGCGTGACCTGATCGGCAAGAAGGTCGGCGTCAACACCGTCGGCGCGAACCTCGAAGCCGCGCTCGACACCTGGCTCAAGCGAAGTGGCCTGTCCGACGCGGAAATCGACCAGGTGCAGTTGGTCGTCATCCCGCCGATCAACACCGAACAGGCTTTGCGCAACGGCCAGATCGACGTCGCCGCGCTCAACGGCGTCCTGCAGGACCGCGCCGTCGCCGCCGGCGGGCTGCGGCCCGTCGTCAAGGACGTGGAAGCGTTCGGCCCGTACAACGGCGGCCCTTACGTGCTGAGGACCGACTTCATCAAGAAGTATCCGGAAACCACCAAGACCTTCGTCACCGGTGTGGCCAAGGCGATCGAATGGGAACGCACCACACCCCGCGACGAGGTCATCGCCCGGTTCACCAAGATCATCCAGAACCGCGGCCGCAACGAGAACACCGAAACGCTCAAGTACTGGAAGAGCGTCGGGATCACCAAGGGCGGCCTGATCTCGGATCACGACTACACACTCTGGGCGGGCTGGCTCAAGCAGTCCGGGTTCATCAAGAACGACGAGATCGACCTGAAGAAGCTCTACACCAACGAGTTCAACCCGTTCCGCGAAGGCGGTGGCGCATGACCGCCAAGATCAGCCTCCGGTCGGTCTCCAAGACCTTCGGCGCGTTGACCGCGCTCGACGACGTCTCACTGGACATCGAGGACGGCACGTTCCTCTCGCTGGTCGGGCCGAGCGGTTCCGGCAAGTCCACGCTGCTCGATCTGCTCGGCGGGCTCGCGAAACCCAGCTCCGGCGAGGTGCTGATCGACGGGAAACCCGTCAACGGCCCCGGTTTGGACCGAGGGGTCGTGTTCCAGCAGTACGCGCTGTTCCCCTGGCGCACCGCGCGCGCCAACGTCGAATTCGGCCTCGAAGGCGGCACCCTGACCAAACGGCAGCGCGCGGAGCGGGCGCGGGAATTCCTCGACCTTGTCGGGCTTTCCGGTTTCGAAGACCATCTGCCGCACCAGCTTTCCGGCGGGATGAAGCAGCGCGTCGCGATCGCGAGGAGCCTCGCCTACGACCCGGACGTGCTGCTGATGGACGAGCCGTTCGCGGCACTGGACGCGCAGACCCGCGAGCTGCTGCAAGAGGAACTGCGGCGGATCTGGCGCCGCACCGGCAAGACCATCGTGTTCATCACCCACAGCATCGAAGAAGCCGTCTACTTGGGACAAAAGGTCGCGGTGCTGACCTCGCGGCCGGGCAGGCTCAAAGACGTCGTCGACATCGACCTCGGCGACCGTTCGAACGCGGATCTGCGTTCGGCGCCCGCGTTCGTGGCGCATCGGCACCGGCTGTGGGAACTCCTGCACGACGAGATCCGGAGGGCAGCCTGATGACCGCCACACTCGAAGCACCCACTGTCCACACCGCACCCCGGCAAGCCGGGAAGACCCGGAAGAAGAACACCTGGCTGGGCAAGGGATTCCGCAGCTCGGCCGCGATACTGCTCTTCCTCGCCGTCTGGGAACTCGCACCCCGCTTCGTCCTCGACGAAGGCACGCGAACCTTCCTCCCACCGCTCTCGGAAGATCTCGTCGCGCTCTGGGAACTGGTCCTCAACGGGCAGCTGGCCGACCATCTGCTGGCGAGTCTCGGCCGGTCCGCCGCCGGATTCGTGATCGCCGTCGGCGTCGCGGTGCCGCTCGGCCTGCTGATCGCCTGGTACCGGCCGCTCGCGGAGTTCCTGAACCCGCTGCTGGAACTGGCCCGCAACACCGCCGCGCTGGCCCTGCTGCCGGTGTTCACGCTCCTGCTCGGCATCGGCGAAGTGTCCAAGATCGCGCTGATCGTCTACGCCTGCGTCTGGCCGGTCCTGCTCAACACGATCGCCGGGGTCAACACCGTGGATCCCTTGCTGGTCAAGGCCGCGCGTTCGCTGGGCCTGTCCAGTCCGAGCCTCTTCCGGAAGGTGATCCTGCCCTCGGCGGTACCGACCATCTTCACCGGCATCCGGATGGCGGCGGCGTACTCGATCCTCATCCTGATCGCCGCCGAAATGGTCGGCGCCAAGGCCGGGCTCGGCTATCTGATCAACAACTCCCAGGTCAACTTCCAGATCCAGCAGATGTACGCCGCGATCATCACGGTCTCGGTGCTCGGCCTGGCCATCAACGCGGGTTTCGTCGCGCTGGAGCGGCGGTTCTCCACCTGGCGTGTCAAGGAGAAGGCATGACCACGGTCAAGAAACAGTTGCACCTCAACGCGTTCGTCATGCCCAACGGTCATCACGAGGCCGCGTGGCGGCATCCGAGCACGGATCCGCACCGCGCGTCGACCCTGAAGCACTATGTCGACATCGCGCGCACGGCGGAGCGCGGCAAGCTGGACTCGCTGTTCCTCGCCGACAGCGTCGCCTTGTGGGGCAACGTCCGCTACAACTCGCACACCCTGTTCGAGCCGCTGACGCTGCTTTCCGCGCTGGCCGGGGCCACCGAGCACATCGGCCTGATCGCGACCGCGTCGACGACCTACAACGAGCCGTACCACCTGGCCAGGAAGTTCGCGTCGCTCGACCATCTCAGCGGGGGCCGCGCGGGCTGGAACATCGTGACGTCGGCGGGTGAGGACGAGGCCCGCAACTTCAACCGCGACGCCCGGCCGTCGCACGCGTCGCGTTATGAACGCGCCACCGAATTCGTCGAGTTGGCCAGGAAACTCTGGGACAGCTGGGACGACGACGCGACCCGGATCGACCGGGAAAGCGGGGTGTACGCCGACACCGGCCTCATCCACCCGATCGACCACGACGGCCCGCATTTCCAGGTGCGCGGGCCGCTGAACATCCCGCGTCCGGTGCAGGGACATCCCTTGCTGGTCCAAGCCGGTTCGTCGGAGACGGGCAAGGAGTACGCGGCACGGTTCGCCGAAGCTGTCTTCACCGCGCAGCAGACTTTCGCCGAGGGCAAGGCGTTCTACGACGACGTCAAGGGCAGGCTCGCGAACTACGGGCGCTCTCCCGACGAGATCAAGATCCTGCCCGGGATCAGCCCGATCCTCGGCCGCACCGAGGCCGAGGCGAAGGAACGCGAGGCCGAACTCAACGCCCTCATCACGCCCGCGTACGGCGTGCGACAGCTGTCGACGATGCTCGACCACGACCTCACGCCGTACCCGCTCGACGGGCCGCTGCCGGACGTCGGCACCTTCACCGAAGGCGCGCAGAGCCGGTTCGAGCTGGTCACCGGCCTGGCCAGACGCGAGAACCTGACCATCCGCCAGCTCATCGAACGGCTCGCGGGTGGCCGCGGCCATCGCGTCTTCGCCGGCACCGCCACCCAGGTCGCCGACCAGCTGGAGCACTGGTTCACCGAAGGCGCCGCCGACGGCTTCAACGTCATGCCGCCCACCCTGCCCGGAGGACTCGAGGACTTCGTCGACCTCGTGGTCCCGGAACTCCAGCGGCGCGGCCTGTTCCGCACCGAGTACACCGCCACGACCCTGCGCGGCCACTACGGCCTCGACAGGCCCGTCAACCGCACCACCGTCACCACCACAATGAAGGAGCACGCCGCATGACCGCCCTCAACACCCAGGTCGAGGTCCGCAAGATCACCGGCCGTATCGGCGCCGAGGTGATCGGTGTCGATCCCGCCGCGGAGCTGGACGCGCCGACCGTCGCGTTCCTCACCGACGCCCTGCACGAGCACAAGGCACTCGTCTTCCGGGACGTGGACCTCGACGACGCGGGCCAGCAGCGCTTCGCCGCGTACTTCGGGGAGTTGACGAAGGCGCACCCGACCGTCCCCTCGGTCGATGGCGAGCCCGCGATCCTGCCGGTCGACAGCGAACGGGGCCGCGCGAACCAGTGGCACACCGACGTCACCTTCGTGCACAACCCGCCGAAGGCCAGCACGCTGCGCAGCCTGGTCGTGCCTCCGTACGGTGGCGAGACGCTGATCGCCAACTCGGCGGCCGCCTACCGCGATCTGCCCGGACCGCTCCGGGCGTTCGCGGACACGCTGCGCGCCGAGCACACCAACGACTACGACTACGCGAAGGCGCCGGAGTCCCTCGACGAGGCGGAGGAGGAACGCCGTCAGGTGTTCATCTCGCAGAAGTTCCGCTCGGTGCATCCGGTGGTGCGGGTCCACCCGGTGACCGGCGAGCGCGGGCTGTACATCGGCGGGTTCGCGCAGCGGATCATCGGGCTGTCGAAGGGCGAGTCGCGGGACATCCTGCGGCTGCTGCAGTCGTACGTGACGCGGCCGGAGAACGTCGTCCGGGTGACTTGGGCGCCGGACCAGCTGGTGCTGTTCGACAACCGCATCACCCAGCACTACGCCGTCGACAACTACGACGACCTGCCCCGCCGCCTGAACCGGGTGACCGTGGCGGGCGATGTCCCGGTGGGGATCGACGGCGTGCCGAGCGAATCCCTCGAAGGCGACGCTTCGCACTACTCCCCCGTCGGTACGCATTGAGAGGACCAAATGCGGTAAGACTGGCGTCGTGAATGTGGAACGCCAGGTGGAAGCGCTGCTCAGGGAGCTGGCGCCGCAGGTCATCGGTCTGCTGGCGCGGCGGCACGGGCAGTTCGACGCGTGCGAGGACGCCGTCCAGGAGGCCCTGCTTTCGGCCGCGCAACAATGGCCGGAGCAGGGCATCCCGGACAACCCGAAGTCCTGGCTCGCGACAGTGGCTTCGCGGCGGCTGGTGGACGAGTGGCGCAGCGAGAGCGCGCGGCGGCGTCGCGAGGAGAACTCCGCGCTGATGGACCTGTCCGGCCCGGCCGAAGCGTCCACTGTGTCCGAATCGGACGACACGCTCACCGTGCTCTTCCTGTGCTGCCACCCCTCCCTGTCCGCGCCGTCGCAACTCGCGCTCACGCTGCGCGCGGTCGGCGGCCTGACCACCGGCGAGATCGCGAGCGCGTTCCTCGTCCCGGAATCGACACTGGCCCAGCGCGTCAGCCGGGCGAAACAGACCATCAAGAAGGCGGGCGCGGAGTTCGTCCTGCCGCCGCCCGCCGAACTCGCCGAACGCCTCCGCGTCGTCCTCCACGTGCTGTATCTGATGTTCAACGAGGGCTACACGGCCAGTGGCGGCCCCGAGCTGCACCGCGCCGGCCTGACCGCCGAGGCCGTACGGCTGACCCGCCTGCTGCATCGGCTGATGCCCGACGAGGACGAGGTCACCGGCCTGCTCGCGCTCATGCTGCTGACCGACGCCCGCCGCGCCGCCCGCGCCGGCGACGACGGCTCGCTCATCTCCCTCGCCGATCAGGATCGCTCACGGTGGGACGCGGCCCTGATCGGCGAAGGGGTCTCGCTGGTGAGCGGGGTACTCGAAGCCGGGCCTGTCGGGCCCTATCAGGTGCAGGCCGCGATCGCCGCCGTCCACGACGAAGCGGCCACCGCGGCCGACACCGACTGGCCCCAGATCCTCGCGCTCTACGACGTCCTCGAAAAGGTCTCGCCGGGGCCGGTCGTCACGCTCAACCGCGCCGTCGCGGTCGCCGAGGTCCACGGTCCGGAAGCGGGCCTCGAACTGCTCGCCACCCTCGACGACGACACCCGGATGGACCAGACCCACCGGGTCGACTCGGTCCGCGGGCATCTGCTGGAACTGGCCGGGAACACCGGCGCCGCGCGCGAGGCCTACCTGCGGGCCGCCGGGAAGACCGGGAGCGAACCCGAAAAGCGGTACTTGACACGGCGCGCGGAACGGCTCACCTGAGTACCCGGAGGATCGTGTCGTGCGACTCGCCGTGGACGTAGCCGGTGTAAACGGCGTGGATCCGGTGTGCCGTACCGTCATAGAGGGTCACGGTCGCCTTGATCGGGATGTCGCGCTGCCTTTCCACCCGTGAGAACTCCTCGTACGGCAACCAGACCGAACCCGGCCTCGCGGCGACCGCGAACGGCTCCTCCGCCATCAGGCCGAGCAGTCCCTGTTTCCCATTGCCGGACGCCTTTCCCTTGACAGGCACGAAGATCAGGCCTCGTTCGGTGATCAGCAGATGGCCGGACAGGTCGTCGAATCTCACGTCCGACAGCCCGCCGATCACCGATGATCCGCCCGGCGAGAGCCGCTCTGTTCCGCCCGTCGCGGTCGCTGGGTCGATACCGAGCCTGGCCAGGGCCGCGCGGGCGCGCACGAGTTGCTCGGGTTCACCGATCACCAGGTCCTCGACGAGGTCGAAGAGGTCCACCGGGGATCCGTCGGCGTACACGAAATCCGGTTCGTCGTCCCACCGGTGCCGAAAGCGGATCGTGCCCGCTTCCCAGGCGGCCAGCTTGATGGCGGCCTCCAGACCATGATCCGGGATGTCCGCTCCACCCAAGGCGATCAGTGTTTCGAGGCTTCCCTCTCGCTGTCCTGAAGCCCGTGAGATCGCGCGGTAGGCGGCCTCGGCGTCCTCCTTCAGCCGCGGCAGCACCGACTCACGCGGGTAATCCTCCCAAGGGAGGCGGCGTCGGCCGCCGAAGTCGAAGGCAGCCTCTTCGAGCCGTGCCCCGGCATGGGCGGGATCGGCGAGCAGGCCCAGCGCCGGACGTTCGTCCACATCGGACCTGTCCGGTGCGTATTCCAACGCCCACAGGCGTTCCACGGTCGGCGGGTGGGTGTCCCAGCGCGAAGGGGACCGGATGGGCGCGTCGGCGGTGGACAGCCATTCGCGCCGCGCTTCGAGCATCCGCGCGAAGCCACCATAGATGTCGGCGGGGGCCAGTCCGACCTCCTCTCCCAACGCGACGTGGACATGCAGGTAGCGGTCCCATTCGTCGCCGATCAGCGGCAGCAGCCGTAACGCCGACTGCGCCGGTGCCCGCCCGGCGATCCGGCCCATGACCTGGTCGGCGCCGTACTCACGGCGGCGGCTCGCGACCCGCTGGGTCAGGATGAACAGCCGCGCGTAGCCGCGGAACAGCCAGGACAGCGGGTTGATCGTGCTGCGGGGGAAGCGTTCGAGCATCCGCGCCACGGCGACGTGGGCCCGGTAGCCCGGCACGGTGGTCTGCCCGTCCAGTTGCCCGTAGTGGCCGAACTCGTGTGCCAGTACCGCACGCACCTGCGCGCGGGTGAACGCCTGGAGTGCCGGATATCCGATCATCAGGAAGCGGCGGCCGGGCTTGAGACCGAACAGACCCGCCTGCTCGACGACCGACGCCCCCGGCGCGACCGTGAGCCACACCTGATCCGGCAGCCGGGTCCCGATCGTCTCCGCCAGTTCGGTGAGCATGGCCCACAGCTCCGGGGCGTCGTCACGGTAGAGCGGAACTCCAGTCGGCACGAAAGGTTCCGCCCGGAACGGGAGCAGGGCCACGACTCCGGCGCCGAGCAGCAGCCCCAGCCCGAGCGCGGCGACGAGGAACAACAGGCCGTTGTCGATCGCGCCCAGCAGGAGGCCGCCGCCGAAGGCCAGCAGGACGAAGACCAGCACGGCCAAGACGTAGAACCCCGAGACCAGGAGCACGACCTTGGCCGTGCGAAGCCACCCTCGCATGGCGGAGAACCTACCCGGTTACGACGTCCAGGTAGTCCAGATTGGCCGGACCGTCGGCCGACGTCGCGGTCAGCCGGATCGTGTTCGTGCCCGCCGCCAGGGTCAGCGCCTGGGTGACCGTGCTCCAGTTCGTCCACGCCCCTGTTCCGGGGAACAGGACGCCGGCGGCCACGACCGTGCCGTTCACCGAGAGGTCGACGGGACGGCTCGCGGTGGAACCGTTGGCATAGCCGAAGCTCACCCGCACCGGGCCACCCGCGGCGTCGACCTTCCACTCGACATGGCTGCCGACCGCGTTGGCACCGTTGACGAATCCGGTCCCGGAGTAGCCCGCGTGGTTCGCGTCGATCGTCCCGCCGTCGGACACCGTGCCCGCTTCGGCCTCGAACCGCGCCACCGGTCCGCCTGCTCGTTTGGAGACGCGGTAGACCACGGTCCCGTGCGCCGGGACGGAAGCGCTGATGCTCCCGGTGGTCGTCCGCGTCGCCTTCGACCAAAGGTCCTTCAGCTCGTACGAGGGCGCGCCGCCGATGCCGAGCGCCGACGCGGTGGTGCCGATCGTCGCGGTGGAAGTGTTCTCATTGGACAGTGCGACCGCGCGGTCGCCATTGGCCAGCACCTTGTTGTAGACGACCAGGCCGCCGTCGGAACTCACGACGGTCGCCTGCTTGCCCAGCGGGTCCTGGTCCAGGGCGATGACGTCGGTGTTCTTGAGGATGACGAGCGTCTCCGCACCTGCCTTGCGCAGATCCGCGCCGATGAGCAGCGGCGCGGCCATCATCGCCCACAGGCTGAAATGGGTGCGGTACTCGGTGGCGGTCATGCCGCCGTTGCCGACCTCGAGCATGTCCGGGTCGTTCCAGTGACCGGGACCGGCGTATCGCGCGAGCACCCGGTTGGCCTTGGCCTTGCCGATCATGCTGGTCCAGTTGTCGGAGATGTCGCCGGTGGTGCGCCACAGGTTCCCGACCGGCTCACCCCAGGTCCACACCTTGGGGTCGGTCCGCCCCCATTCGCAGACCGAGTAGACGATCGGGCGGCCGGTCTTCGCGAGCGCGTCACGCATCGCCGTGTACCGCTTCCGCGCGTCGACGCCCTGGTTGTTGCAGTTGTCGTATTTCAGGTAGTCGGCGCCCCACGAGGCGAACAGATTCGCGTCCTGCTGCTCGTGCCCGAGCCCGCCGGGGAAGCCCGCGGTGTTGCAGGTCTTGGTTCCGGCACTGGTGTAGATGCCGAACTTGAGTCCCTTCGAGTGCACATAGTCGGCGAGTGCCTTGATACCGCCCGGAAAGCGCTTCGGATCCGGTTGCAGGTCCCCTCGCGCGTTCCGGGTGGGCAGCGCCCAGCAGTCGTCGATGTTGACGTACTGGTAACCGGCGTCCTTCAAGCCCTGCGAGACGAAGATGTCCGCGATGCCCTTGATCATCGCCTCGTCGAACTCCGCGCGGCACTGCGTGGTGTTCCAGTTGTTGAACCCCATCGGCGGGGTTCTGGCGAGGCCGTTTTCCAGCGCCAGCGCGGGTTCGGGGGCCGACAGGACCGGGGTCAGTGCGAAGGCCGCGACGGCGAGGGCGGCGCACCGCCGCGCGAAGGTGGATGCCGACATGCTCTCTCCTTGGACGCGCTCGGGAAAGGCATCCGACGAGTACGCGGCGGAGGAGCACTCGTAGAACGAATCTTGAGTAAAGAGTGCTTACGAAGCGGGGTCAAGCCCAGGCGCGTCGGTTTCCCGGCCACCGTGCACCAGCGTCCTCCGGAAACGGACGGTGATCACTCCTCCACCTTGCGAGCGGTGGCCATCGCTCGTTCGGTTTCCCAGAACGCGCGCATCGACACGATCAGCCCGTCCTCGCGCACCCGGTAGACGAACACGCCGTCGGTGTCGACACGATAGCCGCCGGGGAGGTACGTGGTGATCGTCCCGACGTTCGCGACCTCGTCACCGGCCGCGTGGGAGTCGCGGATGGTGAACTGGAAGCGTTCGACGCCTCCGATCGTCTTGTCCCAGAAGGCACTGATCCCGTCGTGCCCGTGGTGCCCTTTGCCCTCTTCGTCGAACATCGACCGGCCGACTGGGTCCTCGACGACGGCGTCCCCGGCGAAGAGTTCCAGCCACGCGGTCTTGTCCCCGGCGGTCACGGCGGTCATCGAGCGGTACGCGGCCTGGCGCGCGGGCGGCTGCGTGACGGCCGGATCCCAGCAGACGTCGACACCCATGGCTCAGTCTCCGATCTTCGCGATGATCTCGTCGCCGAACTTCTTGATGGAATCGAGCTTCGGGCCGACTTCGGCGTCGAAGCCGAGACCGTCGAACACCCACGGCATGGTGATGATGTCGGTGACGCCGATGTCGCCCTGCTCGCGGTAGCCGTCGAGGCCGAACTTGTCGATGCAGACGGCCTGATACTCGAACGGGACGTCGGCGCGGCCCTGTTCGGCCAGCAGGGCGCGCAGCCGGGTGATGGTGTCGCGCAGATCGTCGAACTTCATCATCGCCGACGACCAGCCGTCCCCGACGCGGGCGGCCCGGCGCAGCGCGACCTCGGTGTGGCCGCCGACGTAGAACGGCACCCGCGACGGCGGCGTGGGGCTCATCCGGAGCTTGTCGAAGTCGAAGAACTCGCCGTGGAACTCGACCATCCCGCCGTCGAGGATCAGCCGCAGGACGTCGATCGCCTCGTCCACGCGCTTGCCGCGCTTCTCGTACGGCGCGCCGCACCAGCGGAACTCCTCCGGCGACCAGCCGACGCCGAGCCCGAGCCCGAACCGGCCACCGGTCAGCGCCGCGACCGAGTTGACCTGACGCGCCAGCAGGACCGGATTGCGGGAGCCGAGTTTGAGCACGGAGGTGTAGAAGGTAAGCCGTTCGGTGACCGCGCCCATCGAGGCGGCCGCGATCAGTGGATCGGCCCAGGGCGTCTCTTCGGTCCAGAACCGGCTGCCGTCGGGTGTGTACGGATAGTCGGCCGAGACGGTTTCGGAATAGAACAAGGAATCCGGGAGCGCGATCGAGGAGAATCCGGCCTCTTCGGCCGCGCGGGCTAGCTCGCCCAGCTGATCGAGCGGATTCATCGCGATCGACAGGGTGAACTTCATGGAGCCGAACTATAACGTGTTCTAGTTTATCTCGCCAGTGCCCGCGGTGACCGGGAGCACTGGCGGGAACCCCCGGCACACCGGCCGCGTTGTCCGGGCAAAGGGCCGAACGATTCCTGGAGTGAACCCATGGGCACCGCGATCTTCCTGATCGTGCTCCTCGCCGTCGTGGTCGGCGGCGGTATCTACTTCGCGAAATCCCAGGCGGCGGCCAAAAAGCGCCAGCTGGACGACGCGAAGGCGGACGCACGGCGCCTCGTCGAGCGACTCGGCGGTCAGGTCATGAACATCACCGGCACGGACACCGCCTCCCAGCAGGCGATGGCGGACGCGTCCGAACGCTTCACCGCGGCGGGCTCCCAGATGGAGCAGGCACAGACCGTCGAGCAGGCCCGCCTGGTGCGTGAGACCGCCATCGAGGGCCTCTACTACGTCCGCGCGGCCAGGATCGCGATGGGCATGGACCCCGGTCCGGAACTGCCCGGCAGCGAAGAGCGCGACCGCGCCGGCAAGGTCACCGAGCACCGCTCGGTCGACGTCGAGGGCGAGCACTACGAGGCCTCGCCGGATCCGAGCCAGCGGACGCCGCACTACTACCCCGGTGGCCGGGTGGCGGGCCGTCCGGTGCCGCAGGGCTGGTACAGCGAGCCGTGGTGGAAGCCCGCGCTCGTCGCCGGCGCCTGGGGTCTCGGCTCGATGCTGCTGTTCAGCGCGATGTTCTCCGGGATGGCCGGGGTCGCGAGCGCGTCGGCGTGGGAGTCGGGCTACGACGCGGGCCAGGAGGACGCCGGGGCGGCCGACGGCGGCGACGCCGGTGGTGACATGGGCGGCGACGCCGGTGGATTCGACGGTGGCGGCTTCGATGGCGGCGGTTTTGACGGTGGCGGCTTCGACGGGGGCGGGTTCGACTTCTAGCCCGCTCCAGTCCCTTCAAGCGCTATGAAAGGTCCTTTCCTGGCAAATTTTGCGAGGAAAGGACCTTTCATAGCGTTCGGGACCCAGGCCGCGGTGATTCGTCGGTGCAGGTGGTCGTGAGTGGTAAGTGTCGTTCTAGCCAAGGGTGTTTTAGGTACCTACGGCGGGTGGGTCCGGTAGTGGCCGGGGCGTGAAGGACTCCTTGAGGGACTCAGAGTCCCTCAAGGAGTCCTTCACGGCCCGGAAGGCCGTCACAAGCCTCAGCAGCACCAGCCACACCGGCTGCGGGGGGGGGGGGGAAGCTCCCCGCTGACCGGGGAGGGAGGGGGGGGAGGGAAAGAATCCCCCGCAAGA